>JBDSOJ010000011.1:0-4949 GCA_039914895.1 Gaiellaceae bacterium | reverse complement strand
GCCGTCCGCGAACTCCTTCAGGACGCGGCGGCTGACGACCATCCGGTGCACCTCGTCCGGGCCGTCGTAGATGCGGGCGGCGCGGGCCTGCTCGTACATCCCCGCCAGCGGCGTCTCGTCGGTGAGGCCGCGGGCGCCGTGCACCTGGATCGCGCGGTCGATCACGTCGTTGAGGACTTGCGCGGCGTAGAACTTGATCAGCGATACCTCGACTCTGGCCTCGCCGCCCTCGTCGAGCTTGCGCGCCGCGTCGAGCGTCAGCAGGCGACAGGCCTGGATCTCGGCGGCGGAGTCGGCGATCCAGTTCTGGACGGTCTGCTTCTCCGCCAGCGGCACGCCGCCGACCTCACGCTCGAGCGCGTAGCGGCACATCAGCTCGAACGCGCGCTGCATCTGGCCGAGCCAGCGCATGACGTGGTGGATCCGGCCGGCTCCGAGCCGCTTCTGCGCGATCCGGAAGCCGTCGCCGGGCTCGCCGAGGACGTTCTCGCGCGGGACGCGGACGTCGGTATAGCGCACCTCGCAATGTGTCGACCAGCCGCGGCCCGCGTGCCCCAGCACGGGCACCGCGCGGATCAGCTCGTACCCGGGCGTGTCGGTGGGGACGAGGATCTGGCTCATCCGCCGGTGCGGCGGCGCCTCCGGGTCGGTCACGGCCATCACGATCCCGAAGGCAGCTCCCTCCGCTGACGAGGAGAACCACTTGTGGCCGTCGATCACCCACTCGTCGCCGTCGAGCACCGCGGTCGTGCGAAGGCCGGTGGGGTCGGCGCCGGACACATCGGGCTCGGTCATCGAGAAGAACGAGCGTGCCGTGCCCTCGACGAGCGGACGGAGGAAGCGCTCCTTCTGCTCGTCGGTGCCGAACATGTGCAGGATCTCGCCGTTGCCGGCGTCCGGCGCCTGACAGTTGAAAACGAGTTGCGCCCACATGCTGCGGCCGATCTCCTCGTTCAAGAGCGCGTACTCGATGAAGCCGGAGCCCGACCCGCCGGCCTCGTCCGGCAGATGCGGCGCCCAGATCCCGGCCCCCTTCGCCTTCGCTCGCAGCTCTTCGATCAGCGCGTCGGACGACTCGTCCTCGCGCGCTAGCGCCGCCTCGTTCGGATAGACGTGCTCTTCCATGAACGCGCGCACCTCGGCGCGGCGCGCGGCCACGTTCGGCGGAGTCGCGAGCTCGGTCACACCGTGAGCCTATCGCCGTAGGATCGGTGCGTGAAGCTCTACGTCGAGGAGCACGGCGGCGGGCACCCGCTGCTGCTGATCGCAGGGCTCGGCTTCGCGATCTGGTCGTGAAAGCGCCAGCTCCCGGATTGGTCGCGGGAGTTCCGCTGCATCGCGATCGAGAATCGCGGCACCGGCCGCTCGCCGAAGCCGCCCGGGCCGTACTCGATCGAGCAGCTCGCCGACGACGCGGCCGAAGCGCTCGACGGCACGAGCGCCCACGTCTGCGGGTTCTCGATGGGCGGCTACATCGCGCAGACTCTCGCCGTCCGCCACCCGCAGCTCGTGGAACGGCTCGTGCTCGTCTGCACAGGGACGGCTAGGCCCGAGCGCCTCAGGACGCCGGCGGAGACGGTAACGGCCTGGCAGGCGAACGCCGGCCGCACGCCGCGGGAGTTCGCGCGCGCGACGATGCCGCTCTCGTTCCGGCCCGGCTGGACGGATGAGCATGCGGACGAGTTCGAGGCGCTCCTCCACGACCGGCTCGAGTTCCCGACGCCGCCGGAGTGCTGGCGCGCGCAGTACGACGCCTGCCTTGAGTGGTCGGCGCTAACGACACCGTGGAGGAGATCGCGGCGCCGACGCTCGTCGTCCACGGTGACGCCGACCGAATCGTCCCCCACGAAAACGGCGTCGAGATCGCCCGGCGGATCCCGCACGCCCGCTTCGAGGCGTTCCCGGGCGCCGGGCACTTGCTGTTCATCGAAAGCGCACCGAGATTAAACGCCATGGTCACGTCGTTGCTGACCGTCTAGAGTCATCCCGTGGATCTTCGCGACACACCCGAGGAGGCCGCGTTCCGCGCCGAGCTGCGCGCGTGGGTCGACTCGAACCTGACAGACGAGATCCGCCGCGGCCGCTTTGAGGAGGCCGGCCGCGACTGGAGCCGGAAGCTGTACGAGGCCGGCTACGCGGGCCTCACCTGGCCGAAGGAGTACGGCGGCGCCGGCGCGCCCTACAGCCACCAGGCGATCTTCCTCGAGGAGATGGCGCGCGCGGAGGCGCCGCCCCACCTCGGCGTGATCGGGCTGGGCATGGCCGGCCCGACGATCATCGCGCACGGCACCGACGCCCAGAAGCAGAAGCACCTCGAGAAGATCCTCTCGACCGAGGAGATCTGGTGCCAGGGCTTCTCCGAGCCGGACGCGGGCTCCGATCTCTCCGCCGTCCGCACGACGGCGCGCCGAGAGAACGGCCACTTCGTCGTCGACGGGCAGAAAGTCTGGTCGTCGTTCGCGCACATGGCCGACTGGTGCATCCTCGTCACCCGCAGCGACGCCGCGAGCGAGCGCCACTCGGGGTTGAGCTACCTGCTCGTCGACATGCACGCGCCCGGCGTCGACGTGCGGCCGCTGCGCCAGATCACCGGGGAGGCGGAGTTCAACGAGATCTTCTTCACCGCAGTCGAGGTGCCGGAGGAGAACGTCGTCGGCGAGGTCGGCGGCGGCTGGCAGGTGGCGATGACGACGCTGCTGCACGAGCGCGGCACGCTCGGGTTCGCGCTGACTGCGGGACTCGAGTCCCAGATCCGGAAGCTGATCGCGCTCGCGAAGGAACGTGGGGCGACCCCGGTGCAGCGCGACGCGATCGCACGCGAGTGGATCGGGTTGCAGGCCGTCCGTTACACGAACTACCGCTCGCTGACCACGCTGATGAAGACCGGGATCCCGGGCCCCGAGGGCTCCGGCGCCAAGCTCTGGTGGTCCGAGGCGAACCAGCGCGTGACGAAGCTCGCGCTCGAACTGCTCGGCCCCGAGGCGCAGATCGTGAGCAATGGCGGTTACTGGCAGCACCAGCAGCTGCGCTCGCGCGGTAACACGATCGAGGCCGGCACCTCCGAGATCCTGCGCAACATCATCGCGGAGCGCGTGCTCGGACTGCCGAGGTCGAGGTAGATGGAGTTCGCGTTCACCCAAGAGCAGGAGGAGCTGCGACGCCAGGCGCGCGCCTTCCTCGAGGCGAACTCCGACGCGCCGCTCGCGGAGCTGCGCAAGCTCGGCTGGCTCGGCGTCTCCGTTCCCGAGGAGCGCGGCGGCGGCGGGCTCTCGTTCGTCGACGAAGCGATCCTGTTCGAGGAGGCCGGCCGGGCGCTCTACAGCGGCCCGTTCCTGACAACGGCGGTCGTGCTTCCCGCGCTGCCCGAGGTCGACGACAACGCGTGGTCGGTCGAGCTCGACGGCCTCGTGCCCCATCTCGACGCGGTCGACCGCGTGTTGCGCGAGGACATGACGACCGTCGCGGCCGAAGGCGAGACGCTCGACACGGTGGACGAGACGCGGCCGCTCGGACGGCTTTCCGGCGACGACGGCGAGAGCGTCGGCGGCGACCACGAGCCCGTTCGGCTGCGACTGCTGGCCGCGCTCGCGGCCGAGGCGGTCGGGGTCGCGCAGAAAGCGCTCGAGCTCGGCGTCGCCTACGTCTCGGAGCGCGAGCAGTTCGGCAAGAAGATCGGCTCCTACCAGGCAGTCTCCCATCCGCTCGCCGACACATACGTCGAGACCGAGCTCGCCCGCTCGCTCGCCTACTGGGCCGCCTGGTGCGTCGCCGAGGACGACGAGCAGGCGCCCGTGGCGGTCGCCGCGGCCAAGAGCATGGCTGCCGAGACCGCGGTCGCCGCCTGCGAGCGCTCGATCCAGGTCCACGGCGGCATCGGCTTCACCTGGGAGCACGTCCTGCACCGCTACTACAAGCGCGCGCAGTGGATCGACGCGTTCGGCGGCCAAGCGGCCGCGCAGCGCGAGGTCGTCGCCGCACACCTACTCGACTAGGAGGTCTCGTTGCCGGTCCCAAAAGCGGAAGTGCTCGAGCTGATGCGAATGGAGGTCGACCCTTCCGAGGTCGACGAGATTCGGGAGCTCTGGAAGGAGCACTCGAAGGCGGAGGACAACCGCTCGATCGAGGGCCTGCTCGCCACACTTTCGGTGGACTGCGTCTACACCGTCTATCCCGACGACGTCTCCTGGCACGGCCACGAGGGGGCGGCGCGCTTCTACACCGAGCTGCTGACCGCCTTCCCGGACATCGTCTTCGAGCTCCAGAACATCGTGATCGGGCCGCAGGGCGTCGTCGAGGAGGCGATCGTCACCGGCACACACGCCGCGAAGTGGCTCGGCAACGAGCCGACCGGCGAAACGATGACGTGGCGGAACGCAATCTTCTTCCCGTGGGATCCCGCGTCGCGTCGCTTCAAGGGCGAGCGCGTCTACACCGACATGCCGAGGAGGACGACCTGATGGCGCACAGCTTCTCGTCGCTGGACGAGCTTGGAGACGGGCCGGGCTTTCGCAAGGTGCGAGGCTCGATGGGGATCACCGCGTTCGGCGTCAACGCCGTCGTCTACCCGCCGGGACACCCGGGCGTCCACCACTTCCACGACACCCAGGACGAGCTCTACTTCGTCCACAGCGGCACGGCCAGGGTCGAGGTCGACGGCGAGGAGCGGACTCTCGGTCCGGGTGGCCTCTTTCACGTCGAGTCGACGACGCCGCGGCGGATCGCAAACGCCGGCGATGACGATCTGGTGCTGCTCGTCGTCGGCGGCAAGGGCGGCTACGTCGAGCGGGACGGCCACGTGATGAGCGACGAGGATCTGGCTGTCCGGCAAGGCTTTGGAAAGGAGCAGTCGTGAAGGGCCTGATGATGGACTTCCAGCTGACGCTGCCGACGATCCTCAAGCGCGCGGAGACCTACTTCCCGCACCAGGAGATCGTGACGCGGATGCCGGA
>JBDSOJ010000262.1:0-13784 GCA_039914895.1 Gaiellaceae bacterium | reverse complement strand
AGGTCTCGATCCAGGTGGCGCTTGCGATCGCGCTGACGCTGATGGCGCTCTTCGGGTTCGCCCTGACGAAGGCGGCGGGCGCGCGACGGCGGCCGGCCGTCGTCGGGATGCACCGCCTCGTCGGCGAGGGCGGGCAGGTGCGGGGCGAGAACCTCGTCTTCGTCGACGGCGAGCTCTGGCGCGCCCGCACCGCTGACGGCACGCCCCTTCGCCCGGGCGAGCGGGTGCGCGTAGAGTCCTTCGAGCAGGACGGCCTCCGCCTCCTCGTCGCTTCCAGCCCAGATCCCGCCGAAAGGACGTAAATCGTGCCGGTCACCCTGATCGCACTCGCAGCAGTCCTCTTCATCCTTCTGATGTTCCTGTTCTCCGCGATCAAGGTCGCACGCGAGTACGAGCGCGGTGTCATCTTCCGGCTGGGCCGGCTGCTGCCCGAGCCGAAGGGCCCCGGCCTGTTCCTGCTGATCCCCGTGATCGACCGGATGGTCAAGGTCGACCTCCGCACGATCACGTTGAACGTGCCGCCGCAGGAAGTGATCACGAAGGACAACGTCCCCGTCCGCGTGAACGCCGTTGCCTACTTCCGGATCGTCGAGCCGAAGAACGCGATCGTCCAGATCGAGAACTTCATGGTCGCGACCTCGCAGATCGCGCAGACGACGCTGCGCTCGGTCCTCGGCCAGCACATGCTGGACGAGCTGCTCTCGGAGCGGGACAAGATCAACGTGATCCTGCAGAACATCATCGACGAGGCGACGTCGCCGTGGGGCGTCAAGGTCTCGATCGTCGAGGTGAAGGACGTCGAGATCCCCGCGAGCATGCAGCGCGCGATGGCGCGTCAGGCGGAGGCCGAGCGCGAGCGGCGTGCGAAGATCATCGCTGCCGAGGGTGAGTTCCAGGCCTCGCAGAAGCTCGCCGACGCTGCCGACGTGATGGCGCGCTCGCCGATGGCGCTGCAGCTGCGCTACCTGCAGACGCTGCTCGAGATCGGCGCCACCAACGCGACCACGATCGTCTTCCCGGCCCCGATCGACATGCTCACCGCCTTCATGGGCAAGGCGACAGGGGACGGCGGCGGCACGAGCTAGCCGGCGGAGGGTTAGAGCTGACTATTCGCCGCGCGAAAGCGGCGGGCGGCCTCGATCGCCGCACCAAGGTTGAGACCCTTGTCCTTGGCCTGCTTGATCAGCATCACCGTCTCGAGCGCCTCGATGTCGTAGATCCGCTGCTTCTTGCCCTTGGTCTGGATCTGCGCCTTGTTCGTCCAGTAGTCGAGCTGCATCTTCGAGATGCCCGCGATCTGGCAGACCTGACCGAGGTAGAGCTCGATCTTGTCGAGATGCTCCGAGAGGTTCACCGGCTCGAGAATGTCCACCTGTGTGCTGTAAGCCATGCTCTTCCCTTTATCGGCGGATACGACGAACCCTCAGGACGAACATATACACGCTCTGCTCCACTTTGGGAAGAGGGTACGCGTAGATAACGTGAGGATTCTCGGCTAGGAGTGCGCGCCGTCGCCCGCGGCGGGCGGGAAGCCGTCCTCGTCGAAGTCGGGCTCCGCCAGCGGCTCGATCCCCGCCTCGACTGCCGCGTCGGCGGCCTCGGCCACCGCGGTGTCGGATGCCGAGCCCTCCATCACGAGCGCGAGGCTCGACACCTTCTCCTCGTCACCCCGCAGTCGCATCACGATCACGCCCTGAGTCGAGCGGCCGAGGCGCTTGATCTCCTCGACCGGGATCCGGATCACGGTACCGCCGGTGGAGATCAGCATCACCTGGTGACCGTCGCGGACGACACGGGCGCCGGCGAGCTTGCCGCGCGCGTCGGTGAGCTGGATCGTCTTGACGCCGAGTCCGCCGCGGCCTTTGATCGGGTACTCGGAGACGCGCGTACGCTTGCCGTAGCCGTTCTCGGTCACGACGACGAGGTCGGTGTCGTCCTGGGCGATCTCGAGCTCGATCACCTCGTCGCCGGAGCGGAGGCCCATCCCCTTGACGCCGGACGCCGCGCGGCCCATCGAACGCACGTCGCGCTCATGGAAGCGGATCGCCTGTCCGAAGCGCGAGACCATCAGCACGTCGTCGTCGCCGTCCGAGAGTTTCACGCCGACGAGCTCGTCCTGCTCGCGCATCCTGATCGCGATGATCCCGTCGGACTTGAGCGGCGTGTTGTACTCGAGGAACTCGGTCTTCTTGACGACGCCGGCTTTCGTGGCGAAGAGCAGGAACTTTGCCTCCTTGAAGTCGCGCGTCGCGATCACGGCCTTCACCTGCTCGTCCTGGCGAAACGGGAGCAGGTTGACGATCGCGCGGCCCTTCGACTGGCGCGAGCCGAGCGGTAGCTCGTGCACCTTGAGCCGGTAGACCTTCCCGACCGTGGTGAAGAAGAGGACGTAGTCGTGGGTCGAGGCGACGAAGAGGTGCTCGATGTAGTCCTCGTCCTTCAGGTCCATCCCCATCACGCCGACGCCGCCGCGGCGCTGCTCGCGGTAGGAGGTGACCGGCAACCGCTTGATGTAGCCGGAGCGGGTGATCGCGATCACCATGTCCTCCTCGGCGATCATGTCCTCGAGCGAGAACTCGCCCTCTGCCGCGATGATCTCGGTGCGACGGTCGTCGGACTTGCCGTAGACCGCCTTCAGCTCGAGCAGCTCCTCGCGGATGAGGCCGTTGACGCGGGCCGGGTCGCCGAGGATCGAGCGCAGCTCTGCGATCCGCTCCTGCAGGTCGGCGTACTCCTCCTCGACGCGCTTGCGCTCGAGGCCGGTGAGGGCACGCAGACGCAGGTCGAGGATCGCGGTCGCCTGGATCTCGGAGAGCGAGAACTGCGACATCAGCTCGTCGCGGGCGGCATCCGTGTCGGCCGCGCCGCGGATGACGCGGATCGCCTCGTCGAGGTTGTCGAGCGCGATCAGGTAGCCGGAGAGGACGTGCGCGCGGTCCTCGGCCTTGCGCAGCTCGTACTTGGAGCGCCGCGTGACGATCTCGCGCTGGTAGTCGACGTAGTGCGTGACGAGCTCGAGCAGCGAGAGCGTCTTCGGCACGTTGTCGACGAGCGCGACCGCGTTGTAGCCGAACGTCGCCTGTAGCGAGGTGTGCTTGTAGAGCTTGTTCAAGACGACCTGCGGGATCGCCTCCCGCTTGAGCTCGATCTGGATTCGCATTCCGGTGCGGTCGGAGTGGTCGGCGAGATCCGAGACCTCGGTGATCACCTTCTCGCCGACGAGGTCGGCGATCTTCTTGATCACGCCCGAGTCGCCGCCCTTCTTCACCCCGTACGGCAGCTCGGTGACGATGATCGCCGTCTTGCCGCCGCGCAGCTCCTCGATGTGGGCGCGTGCGCGCATCACGATCCGGCCGCGACCGGTGCGGTAGGCGTCGCGAATTCCTTGCCGGCCGACGACGATCGAGCCGGTCGGGAAGTCGGGACCCTTGACGTGCTTCATCAGGTCGTCGACGTTCGCGTCAGGCTTGTCGATCAGCTCGACGATCGCGTCGACGATCTCGCCGAGCCGGTGCGGCGGCATGTTCGTCGCCATCCCGACCGCGATCCCGGCGGAGCCGTTGACGAGCAGGTTCGGGAACCGCGAGGGCAGTACCGAGGGCTGCTTGCGCGACTCGTCGTAGTTGGGCTCGAAGTCGACGGTGTCGGCGTCGATGTCGCGCAGCATCTCGGTGGCGATACGGGAAAGGCGCGCTTCCGTGTATCTCATCGCGGCCGGCGGGTCGTCGTCGATCGAGCCGAAGTTGCCCTGGCCGTCGACGAGCGGGTAGCGCAGCGAGAACGGCTGCGCCATCCGGGTGAGCGTGTCGTAGATCGAGGCGTCGCCGTGCGGGTGGTACTTGCCCATCACGTCGCCGACGGTGGCGGCGGACTTCTTGTAGGGCCGGGTCGGCTGCAGCCCGGCCTCGTGCATGCCGTAGAGCACGCGTCGATGCACGGGCTTGAGACCGTCGCGGACGTCGGGCAGCGCGCGCCCGACGATCACGCTCATCGCATAGTCGAGGTAGCTCGAGCGCATCTCCTGCTCGAGCTCGCGCGACTCGATCCGGCCGCCGCCGAGGGGCTCGTTCGTCAGATCAGACATCAGACGTCGAGGAAGCGCACATCGCGTGCGTTGTCCTCGATGAACTGGCGCCGCGGCTCGACTTGGTCGCCCATCAGCGTCGAGAAGATCCGGTCCGCTGCGGAGGCGTCCTCGACGTCGACGCGAATCAGCAGCCGCTTCGCGGGATCCATCGTCGTCTCCCAGAGCTGCTCCTCGTTCATCTCGCCGAGACCCTTGAAGCGGGAGAGCTGCAGGCCCTCCTTGGCGAGCTCGAGGGCCTCCGACCGGAGCGATCCGAACGTCGCCGCGTCACGCCGCTTCTTGCCGACAGCGAGCGCGAACGGCGGCGGGCCGACGATCTCGAGCAGCTTGCCGTAGGCCTTGCGCAGGTTCGCGTAGATCGGCGAGGCGAGGAGTTCGGCCGGGACGGTGATGTGCGTCGCGGAGCTCGTCTCAGTCTCGACGACCTTCACCTCGATCGAGCCCTCGGCGCTGCCGAGGATGCTGAGCGCATAGCCGTTGTCGACCGAGGCCACGATCGCCTCGTCCAGATCGGCCAGCGACGCGGCTGCGCCCTCGACGATCCGGTGGGTGATCACGAAGTCGGCCGCGGCGGCGCCGAAGTCGGCCCGCAGCCGCGCCAGCCACCCCTCGAACTCGGCGAGCGACCGCACGAACCTGCCCCAGCGAGCCTCGGTCAGCTTCAGCGACTCGCCGTCGCGACAGGTGATCTCGAGCTCGCCGACCCGCTCGCGCACGAGCAGCTCCTCCAGCTGCGCATCCTTCTCGAAGTAGTACTCCTGGTTGCCCAACTTGACCTTGTAGAGCGGCGGGACCGCGATGTAGATGTGGCCGCGCTCGATCAGCTCCGGCATCTGCCGGTACAGGAACGTCAGGATCAGGGTGCGGATGTGCGAGCCGTCGACATCGGCGTCGGTCATCACGATCACGCGGTGGTAGCGCAGCTTGGCGATGTCGAACTCCTCGCCGATCGACGTCCCGATCGCGGTGATCATCGCCTGGATCTCGTTGTTCGAGAGCACCTTGTTGATCCGGTTCTTCTCCGAGTTGATGATCTTTCCGCGCAGGGGCAGGATTGCCTGGTAGGTGCGGTCGCGGCCCATCTTGGCCGAGCCACCGGCGGAGTCGCCCTCGACGATGAAGAGCTCGGCCGATTCGGGATCCTTGATCGAGCAGTCGGCGAGCTTCCCCGGCAGCGACATGCTCTCGAGCGCGCTCTTGCGCCGCGTCAGCTCGCGTGCCTTGCGAGCGGCCTGGCGCGCGCGCGAGGCGGAGATCGTCTTCGTGATGATCTGCCGCGCGTCCTGCGGATTCTCCTCGAGGAACTCGGCGAGCTTCTGGTTGACGACCTGCTTGACGAGGCTCTCGATCGGCGGGTTCCCGAGCTTCGTCTTCGTCTGGCCCTCGAACTGGGGGTTGCGGAGCTTGACGGAGATCACGGCCGCGAGCCCCTCACGGACGTCCTCGCCCTCGAGGTTGTCCTCCTTCTCCTTCAGCAGACCCTTCTCGCGCGCGTACCGGTTGATCGTGCCGGTGAGCGCCGCGCGGAAGCCCGAGAGGTGCGTGCCGCCCTCGTGCGTGTTGATGTTGTTCGCGAACGAGAAGACCGACTCGACGTACGACGTGTTCCACTGCATCGCGACCTCGACGGCGCCGTCGTCGTTCTCGCCCTCGAAGTAGACGATGTGCTTGTGCACCGGATCCTTGGCGTCGTTGACGTAGGCGACGAAGTCCCTGATCCCGCCCTCAGCGTAGAACTCGTGTCGCTCCTCGCCCTCACGCTCGTCGGTGAGGACGATCCGCAGGCCGCGAGTCAGGAAGGCGGTCTCGCGCAGGCGCTGGACGAGGGTGGAGATCGCGAAGTCGACCTCCTCGAAGATCTCCGCGTCGGGCAGGAAGTGGATCGTCGTCCCGGTGTCGCTCTCGTCGACCTCGCCGATGATCTCGACGTCACCCTGCGGCGCTCCGCGCTCGAACTCCTGGCAGTACAGCTTCCCGTCGCGGCGCACCTTGGCGACTAGCCGCTCGGAGAGCGCGTTGACGACCGAGAGACCGACGCCGTGCAGGCCGCCCGAGACCTTGTAGCCGTCGCCGCCGAACTTGCCGCCGGCGTGGAGCTTCGTCAGGACGACCGTCATCGCCGACAGGCCCTGCTCCTCGATCAGGTCGACCGGAATACCGCGGCCGCGGTCGGCGACGGTGACCGAGTTGTCCGGATGGAGGATGACCTCGACGCGGTCGTTGTGGCCCGCGAGCGCCTCGTCGACGGCGTTGTCGACCACCTCGTAGACGAGATGGTGGAGGCCACGCGGGCCGGTCGAGCCGATGTACATCCCCGGCCGCAGCCGGACGGGCTCGAGGCCCTCCAGAACAGTGATGTCTTTTGCGGTATAGGCGGTTTCGGCCATGAAAAAAGCCCTGCAAATAACCTCTTTGCGGGCATGGAGCAGTGTATCAGAAATGCCGGTCGGCGGGGGGCTCCCGGCGACCTCCGGCAAGGCTCGAGGCGGCTGCTCGAGCGACCAGCCGGCGCAGCTCTTCGTCCTCGATTCCGGCAGTGAGCACGGCCGCCTCGGCACGCTGCTCGGCAGAGGGCTCAGGAGCCGCCGCCGCGGCGCGCTCAGCTCTCTCGTCGAAGGGTTCCGGGACGGGTCCGGGCGCGAACCTGAGCGCGCGCGGCGTTGCTTCGCCGAGCTCCGCGCGGAGCTCGGCGAGGATCGTCTCGACGAGGCGGGCGAGCTCGAACGACCACGTCGCGGAGGTCGTGCTCACGTGCAGCGTCCCGTCGCGCGCGACCCGGGCGGGCCAAGCGTTCTTCGCGACCGTCTCGCCGACCGCCGCCGGCCAGATGCGCACGATCGCGGCGGTATCGCCTTCGATCGGACCGAAACGGCCGAGCTCGCGGCGAACCTCGCCCTCGAGGCGCTCGATCACCGCGTGCTCACCGCACCCGGCGTGACCTCGAGCAGTTGGGCCGGCTCGAGCGGAAGCGCGTCGGCGCCGGTCGCAGTGACGACCGCCTGACCGACCCGGCCGATCCGCTCGGCCAGAATCAGCCGCCGCGACGCGTCGAGCTCGGAGAGAACGTCGTCGAGGAGCACGAGCGGCGGCGTTCCTCGCTGCTCGACGATCACCTCGGCCTCGGCGAGCAGCAGCGAGAGCACGGCCAGGCGCTGCTCGCCCTGCGAGCCGAAACTGCGGAGGTCGCGCTCGCCAGAGCGAATGGCGATGTCGTCCAGGTGCGGGCCGAGACCGGTGACGCCACGCTCCAGATCTCGCTCGAGCCGAGCCTCCAGAGCCTCAACCGAGGGCGGCTCGCCGGTGTAGTCGAGAGCTGCGTCGGGAAGACCGAGCTCGCCCGCGCGCTCGGCGAAAGCGGGTGAGAGCACCGCGAGCGCTTCGAGCCGATAGGCGACGAGCTGCGACCCGAGCAGCGCGACCTGCTCCGTCCAGGGAGCGACCGCCGCTCGGGTGGACGCGCCGATCTGCACCCGCCGGAGCGCGGCGTTCCGCTGGCCGACCGCCGCCGCGTACTCCACCGGCAGCGCTGCCCGCCCTGGATGCAGGCGGCCGAGCGTCCGGTCGAAGTAGGCGCGCCGAGCCGCCGGGCCGCCCTTCACGACCGCGAGCCTGTCGGGGGTGAAGACGAGCGTCGCGACCTCCGCCCGCAGCTGCTCGGCCGAGCGCAGCGGGGCGCCGTTCAGCTTCGCGCGCTTCCCCGCCTGCTGCTGCAACGTCACCTCGAGCTCCAGGCGGCGCCCGTCCCTGTCGCCCACAAGCGCGACTCGGGCGCCGTCGGTCCCGAACCGGACGAGCTGCTGGTCGGCACGGGTACGCGGCGAGAACCCCTGCGTGCCGAGGTGCAGGGACTCGAGCAGGTTCGTCTTGCCAGCCCCGTTCGCGCCCGTGACCAGCACGAGTCCCGGCGCCAGCGCGAGCTCGAGCCGTTCGTAGCTGCGGAAGTTGCGGAGCGTGACGTGGCGGACGATCAGGCTCTGGTTTCTCTTACCCCGCCAACCTGATCGGCATGATCAGGTACGTGAAATCGCCGGCCGCGTCCTCGAGGATCGCGGGCCGGAGCGGGTTGATCAACTTCAGGCGCACGTCGTCGCCGACGATCGAGTCGACGCCATCGCGGAGGAACTCGGCATTGAAGCCGATCACGAACTCCTCGCCGGAGTACGCGGCCGGCATCGTCTCCTGCGTCTCGCCGACGTCCTGAGTCTGCGCCGACACGGTCAGCTCGCCCTCGGCCAGCCGCAGGCGCAGCGGCGAGTTGCGCAGAGCAAGCACGGAGGCGCGCCGGACGACGTCGGCGAGCTCGGACTTCGGCAGCGTCAGCTCGACCTCAAACGTCTCCGGCAGCAGCTGCCGGTAGTTCGGAAACTGGCCGTCGATCCGGCGCGTGGTCAGCCAGGCGTCAGCAGTCTCGCCGGTGCCGGTGCCGAAGACGACGTGGTTCTCGTGGACGCCGAGCTCAACGGTGTCGCCGCCCGCGAGACGCGAGAGCTCCGTCAGCGCCCGCGCCGGGATGATCGCCTCCAGTTCAGGTGCCGCTTCACCGAGCTCGGTCTCCTTGACCGAGAGCCGGTACGAGTCGGTTGCGACCATCACGAGCTTGCCGGCCTCGAAGCGGACGAGAATGCCCGTGAGCACTGGGCGCGACTCGTCGCGGGACGCCGAGCGCGCCACGCGGGAGACGGTCTCGAGCAGTGCTTCGCGATCGATCGAGTGCAGCTGGGCGTCGACCGCCGGCAGCCGGGGGAAGTCCTCGGCGTTGAAGACGTGGAGGCGCGAGCTGTACGAGCCGGAGACGATCTGCACCGTCCCCTCCTCGGGCCGGTACTCGATCGTGACGTCGCTCTCGGGCAACAGGCGCGCCAGCTCGACCAGCGGCTTGCCAGGAATGACCACGGCGCCGTCCCCCTCGACCTGCGCGTCGAGCGTCGTTCGCAGCGACAGCTCCATGTCCGTCGCGGCCAGCGTGAGCCTGTCGCCGTCGGTGCGGAGCAGAATCCCGGAGAGCACCTGCACGGTGCCGCGCGTCGAGACGGCGCGGGCGACGACCCCGAGCTTCGCGACAAGCTCGTCGCGGGCGACGCTGATCTTCATTCCGGTGCCAGTCGATCCTGGGCCGGTCGCCATCTCCGTCATCGTCTCATCTTCGCGCAACTCGGGAGCCGCTGTCTCTATCTCCATAGTTCTCTAAATCCTCTCGTAGCAGTCATAGGGAGTGTGGACGACGGGGAAGACGGAGCGAATCGGCTCCTCGACCGGCGTTGCGCGGTGGACAGTGGCCGTGGAGAAACTGTGGCTATCAACAGGCTTACGCGGTTTCCAAAAAGTTTCCACAGAATCAGCCTGCCTGCTTGATCCGCGCGGTCAGCTCCTGCACAAGGTTGTACACAGAGCGGTCCTCGCGAATCATGCCCTCGATCTTCGCGTTCGCGTGCATCACGGTGGTGTGGTCGCGGCCGCCGAACTCCTTGCCGATCTTCGGCAGCGACGAGTCTGTCAGCGCGCGCGAGAGGTACATCGCGACCTGCCGTGGGTAGGCGATCGCTTGCGAGCGCTTGGCGCTGCAGAGCTCGTTCACGGTCATTCCGAAGCGTTCGGAGACCGTCTCCTGAATTCGACGGATCGAGATCTCGACTGACTGCCCTTGCGGGAAGACGTCCTTGAGCACGTCCTCGGCGAGCTCGACCGTCATCGGCCGCCCGGTCAAAGACGAGAACGCGACCACGCGCGTGAGCGCTCCTTCGAGCTCGCGGATATTGGTTGTGACGCGCTCGGCGACGTACGTGAGCACGTCCGGGTCGGGGACGTGGATGCGGTCAGTCTTCACCTTCTTGCGCAGGATCGCGATCCGCGTCTCGAGGTCGGGGGGCTGGATGTCCGTGATCAGCCCCCACTCGAACCTGGAGCGCAGCCGCTCCTCGAGGGTCGCGATCTCCTTCGGCGGCCGGTCGGACGAGATCACGATCTGGCGCCCGGCCTCATAGAGCGAGTTGAAGGTGTGGAAGAACTCCTCCTGGATTCGCTCCTTGCCCTCGAAGAACTGGACGTCGTCGACGAGCAGGACGTCATAGGTGCGGTAGCGCTGCTTGAAGCCCTCGATCCGCTTGTCGCGCAGCGAGTTGATGAAGTCGTTCATGAAGGTCTCGCTCGTGACGTAGCGTGCGGTCAACCCGTTGCCGTGCTCGCCAACGTACTGGCCGACGGCCTGCAGCAGGTGCGTCTTGCCGAGACCGGTGCCGCCGTAGATGAAGAGCGGGTTGTACGCCTGCGCCGGTGCCTCCGCGACCGCGAGCGCCGCCGCATGCGCAAACCGATTCGACGAGCCGATCACGAACAGGTCGAACGTGTACTTGAGGCTCATCGGGGCACCGACGGCCGGCTCCGGCCTTTGGTGCCGGATCGGTTGCTCGAGCGCGAGCGCGTCCGGGCTCTGCTCTGCCGGGGCCGCCTCGTCGCGCACGCTCAGGTGGATCCGGCGCTCGTGCCCGGTTGCGTCCTTGACTGCGGCCCGGATCAGGCCGAGGAAGTGGCCCTCGACCCATTCCCGCGCAAAATCGTTCGGAACCGAGAGGGTGAAGGCGTCGTCGGTGAGCGCGAGTCCCTCCGTGCTGCCGAACCAGCTGCTGAACGTGGCCTCGTTGAGCGCCCCTCGGAGCCGACTCGACACCTCGTCCCACAGGTTCTCTGCGGTCAGCTCGATTTGGTGCTCCACGCGGCGGCCGGCTCCTTACACTCGGGGTCAGGAAGCGGCGAGCATAGCAGCGTCCTGGAGCGCCCTCAACCTGTCTGCGAAGAAAAAAATCCCGCTATTTGCAGCTACTTTCAAACGTCCACACATCAATCCACAGCTGTGGAGAACCAGAGGAAGCGACCGGCCGGCGGCGCCCGTTTGCGGGTGTTTTTCCGGCCCCGCCTCGTCTGTGGATAACTGCTTTCTGGTGTCGTGGCTATACTTTCGCTCCCGCCTTTCGACACTTCTACTCCTTTCCGACCCCGGAGCCGCTCTCGTGAAACGCACCTACCAGCCCAACGTCCGGCGCCGCAAGCGCAAGCACGGCTTTCGGGCGCGCATGTCGACCCGGGCGGGTCAGGCGATCCTCAAGCGCCGCCGGGCAAAGGGCCGCAAGCGGCTCTCCGCCTGAGCCCGCTCGTCTCCCCCGCCCCGTCTATTCTCGTATGGTGCAACGCCGCCACCGCCTGTCCCGCTCGCGGGACTTCGACACCGTCTATCGCAGCGGCCGCTCTGCCTCGACGCGGTTCCTCGTCCTCTACTGGTTCCCTCGTACCGAGCTCGACGCCTCGAACGAGCCGCGGCTCGGCCTGGCGGTGCCGAAGTCGGTCGGTAACGCGGTCGTGCGCAATCGGATCAAGCGCCAGCTACGCGAGACCTGGACGGAGCTCGCCGACCGCACGCGGCCTGGCCACGACTACGTGCTGGTCGCACGGCCAGGCCTCGCCGAGCCGGCGGACACGCGCGGACACGAGTGGCTCGCCGAGCGCGTGACCGAGGTGCTCGAGAAGGCGGCGGCTTGAGGTATCTGGGTGTCGCTCTGGTCTTCGCGTGGCGCCGCACGTTCGGGCTACTGACGCCGCCGAACACCTGCAAGTTCCATCCGAGCTGCTCGCAGTACGCGCTCGACGCGCTGCGTGCGCACGGTCTCGTCAAGGGCTCGGCGAAGGCCGGCTGGCGCCTGCTTCGCTGTAACCCGTGGAGCCACGGCGGAGTCGATCCCGCGTGATCGTCGCCGGCATCCTCACCCCGCTCGAGAACCTGCTCACGTGGGTGCTGACGAACCTGCACGACACGGTCGGCCTGCCCTGGGCGTGGTCAATCGTCGCGCTTGTCGTGATCGTCCGGATGCTGCTCGTGCCGCTGACGGTCCGCCAGATCCATTCGATGCAGAACCTTCAGGCGCACGCGCCCGAGATGAAGGCGATCCAGCAGAAGTACAAGCAGGACAAGCAGCGGATGAACCAGGAGATGATGGCGTTCTACAAGGAGAACCAGATCAACCCGGCCTCCTCGTGCCTGCCGATCCTGGCGCAGTTCCCGATCTTCATCGGCCTCTTCTTCGTCCTGCGTGACTTCGAGAAGGAGATCCTGCCGACGTTCCCCGACGCGGATCTCCAGTGGCTGAACCTGATCGACATCACCGAGGACACGAAGGTCGGCTGGGGCCCGCTCCTGATCGTCCTCTACGCGGTCAGCCAGCTCACCTCCTCGTACCTGATGTCGCAGAACATGCAGCCGGCGCAGCGGGCGATGCTGCTGATCCTCCCGATCGCGTTCATCCCATTCGTGCTCAACTTCCCGTCCGGCCTGATGCTCTACTGGCTGACGACGAACCTGTGGACGACGGGTCAGGGGTTGATCACCCGCCGCCTGACGCCGAAGCCGCAACCGCCGCCGAAACGGAGCTCGCGGACGCCCGCCAAGAGCGAGACGCCCGCCGCGAACGCGGCCGCGAAGCCGGCCCCGGAGAAGAAGGCGGCCGTCACGCCCGCCCGCGTACGCAAGGTCAAGCGGAAGAAGGGCTCACGCCGGTGAGCGGGATCGACGTCGAGATGACGGGCGAGACCGTGGGCGAGGCGAAGTGGGCGGCGCTCCGGGAGCTCGAGCGGATGCGGCCGGGGCTGGACAAGGAGGCTGTCCGCTTCCAGGTGGTGAGCGAAGGCGAGCGCGGGTTGCTCGGCGTCGGCTACGAGCCGGCGCGGGTGATCGCGAGCGTTGACGAGGGCTCGGCGCCGGCGCGGGAACCCCATCTCCCGACGCCTCGGGACGGGGAGAGCGCCGACGCGGCGCGTCTGCGGGAGGTCGTCGAGCGGATCGTGTACGAACTCGGCGTCCGCTGCACCGTCGAGATCGAGGAGACCGAGGAGGAGATCCGCGTCGTCTGTGACGGCGACGAGTTGGGGATGCTGATCGGACGTCACGGACAGACGATCGATGCGATCCAGTACCTCGCGAACGCGATCGTCTTCCGAGGCCGTTACGAGGAGCGCAAGCCGCTGATCGTCGACGCGGCCGGCTACCGCGATCGCCGCCAGGCAACGCTCGACACGCTCGCGCTGCGGCTCGCCGAGCAGGCGACCGCGACGGGCCAGCGGGTCGAGCTCGAGCCGATGACGGCGGTCGAGCGCAAGATCGTCCACGAGAAGCTGAAGGACGATCCCGAGGTCGAGACGGCGAGCGAAGGCACGGAGCCGAACCGCTTCGTCGTGATCTATCCACGCAACGTTCCTGTCTAGACATGGGGGAACCCAGGGTTCCCCCATGAGCCCCCTTCTTCTTCGCGGCGACGCTCGCGCGGTCCTTGCGCTCCCGCCGGGCAGAGCCTGGCTCCGCGCGGGCGATGGCTGCGACCGAACCGGCCGTTGAGAAACGACGTCCTCGACCGGTGGCTCGCGGGCGTGCTGGCGACCCCGGGCCTGACCGCGCTGAAGGACCCGACCGAGGCCCGCCGCGTCCTGCTCGACGATGCGCTCGCCGGGCTCGAGCTCGTCCGGCGCTTCGATGGGCCGATCGCGGACGTTGGTAGCGGCGGCGGCACGCCCGGGATTCCGCTCGCGGCGTCGCTCCCCGACCGGACGGTGACGCTGCTCGAGGCCGAGCGCCGCAAGACAGAGTTCCTCGAGCGCTGGACGGCGGAGCTGCCGAATCTGCGCGTGATCTGGGGCCGCGCCGAGGAACAGCCGACGG
>JBDSOJ010000185.1:0-4206 GCA_039914895.1 Gaiellaceae bacterium | reverse complement strand
GTCGTCGAGGTGCCGGACGTAGTCGGTCGGATTGTTGAAGTAGACGGCATCACCGCGCTCGCCCCCCGCCACGACCGAGACGTCGTAGACGCCGCTCTGGCAGATCGCGAGCGGGAAGAGCTGCGCGTGCCGGAGCGCGAAGTTGGCCGCGTGGTAGGCCCCGAAGCTGACGCCGGTGACCATGATCTCCGCGGTGTCGGAGTCGGCCTGGACGAAGGGCACGACCTGATTCAGGATCCAGTCCTCGTAGCGGCCGTGCTCGCGTGCGCGCTCCTCGAGCGAGCGTCCCTCGCTGTACCAGCTCCCGGAGTCGAAGCTGTCCACGGCGTAGACCTTGACGAGGCCCTCCTCGAGCTGAGCGCCGATCGCGTCGACCATTCCACGCTCCTCGTACTGCCACGCCGGGCCCTCCTGCGAGGGAAAGGCGAGCAGCGGCCGGCCCCAGTGGCCGTAGGCGATCACGTTGCCTTCGGCGCCGATCGCAGGCGACCAGAGCGTCTCCTCACGGCGCTTCACCTCAAAGCCTCTGCAGGAGCCGGAGCAGGTGCGGATGGAAGGAGTCGCGCCATGCGATCCAATTGTGACCGTCCCTGAACTCGTGCAGGCGGGCGTCGTAGCCGCGGGCGTGGAGCGACTTCTCGAGCGCGCGGTTCGCGGGCAGGTTCTCCTCCACGGTGCCGCACGCGAGCACGATCGGGATCGTCCGCTCGGGCCGGCTTCCGTGGACGCCGCCGACGAAACGCGCGATCCGCTCGTAGCGCGGGAGGCGCCGTTCGTAGCTTTCGGCGCGGCGGAAGAAGCTGCCTGACTGGAGGAAGAGCGCGTCGAAGCTCTCCGGATGGCGGCGATGGGTGTGGAAGAGGGCGAGCGCACCGAGGCTTGCGCCGAGTCCGATCCGGGCCGGAGCGGGCGGAAGCTGGGGCAGGATCTCCGCCGCGAGCGCTCGTGCGTACCGCGCCGAGGCGGAGTAGGTCTCGTTGCGGTCGACCGGGCCGATCAGTGCAGCCCGCAGCGGCGGAAGTTGTCCCAGATAGCTCAGGAGCGCCGAATGCTCGACGTACTCCGGCCCGTCGTGGGCGACGAGGAGGGGACTCTGCGCTGTGGCGTCCGGGTGCGCCCAGAGGAGCGCGGGCAGGTCGACCTTGAGGATCCGGCTCGCGATCGTGATCGGCTCGGCGTCGGTGGTCGGCCCCGACTCGAGCCAGGCGGGCGGCTCGTAGCCGGGCTCCTCCCACACCGATTTCTCGCCCCAGGGGCCGGATGCCAGCTTCGGATTGTCCGGGTCGAGGATCCACTCGCTCTTTCCGCTCCGGTCGATCAGCTCGAGCTGATACTCGAAGCGGGCGACGTCGGGCGCGGGGGCGGTCAGCTCCCAGGCGCGGCCGTTCCGGGTCAGCTCGTGCGGTAGCCGCTCGCGTAGCTGGTGCGCGAGGCGGACGGCCGCGAGGCGCCGGCGCGGATCGGGGAGCTGGAAGCGGAGCTCGATCACGGAAGTGTGTCGAGTGTGTGGAAATTGACGCGCAGAACCGTCTGTTCCGGCCGGGTCGGGCCGTTTCGGCCACTAGCCGTCCTCGCCCGCCGCGGCTATCACGACTCCTCCCAGTCCACGAGGAGGAACGATGAAGAAACGGATCCGGAGGACGACTCTCCGCGCGATCGCGCTCGGCGTCGCGGCACTCGCGCTCACGGTCGGTGGCGCGACAGCGGGGCTCGAGACTGTCGGCGCGACGTTCGACGACGGTGTCATCAAGGCGTGCCGGCACAAGTCCGGCTTTCTCTTGCTGCCGTCCGCCGGCAAGTCCTGCAAACGCTCCGAACAGGCGTTGAGCTGGAACGTCGCTGGGCCTGCCGGTCCCGCCGGCGCGGCCGGCAAAGACGGCATCGACGGTGCACCGGGCCCGGCGGGTCCGGCTGGTCCGCAGAGTGAGCGCGGAGAGACCGGCGCCGCCGGCCCGGCAGGTCCCGCGGGTCCGGCCGGGCCTCCGGGGCCGGGCGGCTCGATCGCCGCGATCGAGGCGCTGAACGGGATCGCGTGCACGACGAGCTCGGCGACGCAAGGCGCCGTCTCCGTCGAGACGGAGATCGACGGCGCGATCGTGCTGACGTGCGAGGAGGGTACGGCACCGCCGCCGCCTCCGCCCGCGGCCGCCCGGCTCGTGCTCAACGAGATCGACTACGACCAGGTCGGTGCCGACAGCGGCGGCTTCGTCGAGATCTTCAACGCGGGCGGCAGCGCCGCCGATCTGACCGGGATCGCGCTCGTGCTCGTCGACGGCGGCACCGCGTCCGAGTACCAGCGAAGGGCGCTTACCGGGACGTTGGCGGCAGGCGCCTACCTCGTGGTCGAGGTCGATCCGCAGAACGGGTCGCCGGACGGGGTGGCGCTGCTCGGCGCCGGCGGCGCACTGCTCGACGCGCTCTCCTACGAAGGCGCGATCGAGGCCGCGACGATCGGCACCGCGACCTACAACCTCGTCGAGGGCACAGTCTTGCCCGTCGCGACCGCGGACTCGAACACGGTCGGCGGCTCGCTCTCGCGGATCCCGAGCGGGAGCGACACGAACGACGCCGCGGCCGACTGGGCCTTCACGACGACCGTCACCCAGGGAGGCGCGAACGTCGGCTGACCGGCGTCAGCGGAGCCACGGGGCCGGCCGGCTCGGCCGGCCCCGAAGGCTTCAGCGGCGGCCCTTCGCACGCATGTTGGCGCGACCCTCGGCACCGGCTTTCGCCCAGCGCTTCTTCTCCGCGGCCTGAAGGCGCTTGTCGAGCCGGCGCTCGAGATGGGCCAGCTCCCGTTGCAGCTTCGTGTAGCTCGTCCAGCGGCCGAGCTCCAGCGTCCCGTCCGCGATCGCCGCCTGAACGGCGCAGCCGGGCTCGATCCCGTGCGCGCAGTCGGAGAAGCGGCATTGCGTGGCGAGCTCCTCGACGTCGGCGAACGTCTCCGAGATCCCGTCGGACGACTCCCAGAGTTGCAGCTCGCGCATCCCGGGCGTGTCCAGGACGAGTCCGCCGTCCGGCAGCAGGACGAGCTGACGGTGTGTCGTCGTGTGGCGGCCCTCGCCGTCGTCCTCGCGGATCTCCTGCGTCGCCAGCAGCTCCTCGCCGGCGAACGTGTTCACGAGCGTCGACTTGCCGACACCCGAAGAGCCGAGCAGCGCGATCGTCCGGCCGGGCGTCAGGTGCGAGCGGACGAGATCGATCCCCTCGCCGGAGACGTTCGAGATCGCGTGGACGGGGACGCCGAACGCGATCGCCTCGACCTCGAGGACGCGGAGCTCCCACTCGTGGCAGAGGTCGGTCTTCGTCAGCACGATCACGGGTTGGGCGCCGCTCTCCCACGCCATCGTGATGTAGCGCTCGAGCCGGCGGAGGTTGAAGTCCTCGTTCAGCGACATGACGAGGAAGACGGTGTCGACGTTGGCCGCGAGCACCTGCTCCTCGGCCGCGTTGAGCGCGACCTTCCGCGAGAACTTCGTGCGTCGGGCGAAGAGGTGCTGGATCGTCGCCGCTCCCTCGTCGGGGCGGGCGGCGATCGCGACCCAGTCGCCGACGGCGGGAAGGTCGCCCGCACCGCTTGCCTCGTGGGAGAGCCGGCCGGCCAGATCGGCGCGTAGCTCGCCCTGCTCGGCGAACACGACGTAGGCGCCGCGGTGCTGCGCGGCGACGCGCGCGGGCAGCAGGCCGGCCGCGGCGTGGGGCTCGAACTCGATTGTGTGGCTGTCAGTCCAGCCGAGGTCGGTCAGTGCGTACAAGCGAGGCTCCTTGAGCGAGATGGTAGGGGCAGGCGCGCGAAGTCAGCGCGCTGCGCGGCTCAGGGAGCTGCCGGAGTGTGGGCCGACGTGCTTAGAGCCGCGAAGCTCTGAAGGCGAAGGGGGCAAGCTCTGACATATGTTCGCACCTCCTTCGTCGTCGGGACATCTCGAAGTATGCCTGCGGGTGGTGACGAAGTCGAATCCGCGCTTGGCGTTCGTCGAAAGAGGGGTTAGAGTCCCCCGCGGGAAACGGCGACGGAAGGAGCCGTGTCCGATTTTTCTGGGGAGCAGAACCAACTTACCGGGGAGCAGGACTAACTTATTGGCGCAATCCGGCAAGTCCATGACCGCAGAGGAGGCGGCGACGCTGATCCGGCTCGCCGCATCGCTCTAGCAACCACTGAGACAAGGGGAGACGAAGGGGAATGATGACAAAGACGATCGTCAGAGG
>JBDSOJ010000084.1:0-6060 GCA_039914895.1 Gaiellaceae bacterium | reverse complement strand
CGCCGGCGCTGGCGACATCGGGGCGCAGGCCTTCGCCGAGGGATTCCCGGCGGGCCCGGTGGCGGAGGTCGTCGTGGCCGCGGGTGCCTGTGGGCTGCGGAACGATCTTGATCTCGCCGGCGTCGCTCTCGAGCACGATCACCGGCTCCTGCTCAGGGTCGAGCTCTCTGACGTCGAGCGGCTTCCCATCGGAGCGGCGCGCGTTCAGGTTCTCGAGCGCCTGCTGCAGCTTCTCGAGGTTCTGCGGACTCACTGAGGGTGTGAGGTCGACGCCGCGGGTCAGCTCGTCCGAGCCCTGGATCACCCGCGCGAGCGCTCCGATCACGACGAAGTAGACGCGGGCATCCTGGAGCTCGCGGAGGATCGCGTACGGGTCGAACGGGGCCGGGCTCATCGCTCGTCGAGCCGGTCGACCATGGCGCGGAGTCGCTCCTGGGGCGTCAGCCGGCTCACCTCCCGGGTTCGCGCGTCGCGCTCGGGATCGCGCTCGAACGGGACGAGCGCGAGCGAGAGGTCGAATCCGCAGGCTTGGAGCACACGGCGCAGCGTCGAGAAGCCCGGCTCGACCGCATCTGTCTCCCAGCGGGCGATCGAGCTTCGCGCCAGGCCCATCCGTTCCGCCAACTGCTCCTGCGAGAGCTCGGCTCGCAGCCGGGCGGCGCGCATGAGATCGCCCGCGGTCACCGTCCGCCCGCCTCTCTACGCTTGAGCGGCATGTCTAGTACCTGTCGCATTTCTGCTAGCATATCTAATTCAGTCAGATGAGCGCCCTGCCGACCTTCCTCACCGCCGACGAGCTCGCAGAGATCCTGCGCTGCCAGCCCGAGAAGGTCTACCGGCTCGCCGCTCACGGCGAGCTGCCCTCGTACAAGGTTCAGGGTCGGCGGCTGTTCGATCACGACGAGGTCGCGCGATGGCTCGAGGGGCGTCGCGACGGCATACGCTTCGAAGCCCGCGGGGCTGCCTGAGGAGGAAAGCGATGGCCTCGATTCGCCCCTACCGCACGGCGAAAGGCGACCGCAGATACGAGGTTCGGTACCGGGGCTCGGACGGCGGGCAGCACTCGCGTTCGTTCTCGGCGCACAAGGACGCGCAGGCGTTCAAGCTCGAGGCCGAGCGCAAACGCCAAGCGGGCTCGCTGTACGTCGCCGCTCCGATGCGGTTCGGCGATGCGGCGCTTGAGTGGCTCGGCCGGTTCGAGTCCGGAGCGGCCGGCCGAGTTCGACCGCGACCGAAAACGCTCGCCACCACGCGAGAGTCATTGCGTCGTCTCGCCCCGCTCTCGCAACTCCCGATCGATCGCGTCCGCCGACCGCTCGTCGAGGATCTCGTTGCGCAGCTCGCCGCTGTCACGCCGCGGCGGGCGGAGATGACACTGGCGCTGTTGAAGCGCATCCTTCGCAACGCCGAGGAGCGTGGACAACCCGTGGATCCAGGTGTCTACCGCGTCAGGATCGCCCCACCGGATGAGCGGGAGCCGGTTCTTCTCACCTGGGACGACGTCGACGAGCTCCGATCCTGGATGCCCGAGTATGTTGCGCGGATCGTGCCCGTCGCCGTCCTCAGCCTCTGCCGGCAGGGCGAGGTTCTGGTCCTTCGCGACCGGGACATCAACTTCGATGAAGGCGCGATCTCGGTCACAGGCCAAGGTGGTCCTTCTGGGCGAACGCCGACGAAGACTCGCGCCGGCCGGCGGACTGTCGACATCGGACCGCTTGCGCTTCGGCTTCTGCGCGAACAGCAACTCGCGCGAACTCCGAACGAAACTGGTCTTCTCTTCCCGACGCGAGCAGGCGGCGCGTTCGAGCGTCACAACTTCATGGGACGCGTGTTCAAGCCGGCGGCGCGAGCGGCCGGCTTCCCGGAGCTCACGTTCCACGACCTCCGACACACGGGCGCCTCACTGATGATCGCGGCCGGCTGCCACGTCAAGGTGATCGCCGATCAGATGGGGCACGCCGACGGCGGCGCTCTCGTCCTCCGCCGCTACGGCCACCTCTACAGCGGGGCGCGCAAGCAAGCAGCACTTGCGCTCGAATCGCACGTTTCGAAGGCTACGACCGATCCTGAGGTGGGATCAGTGTGGGATGGCGAACAAGGAGCGTTGAAGCTGTGATTGTAAAATCCCTGCAAATCAGCTATGGGCGGTGCAGGGCTCGAACCTGCGACCCCCTGCGTGTAAAGCAGGTGCTCTACCGGCTGAGCTAACCGCCCCGGTGTGTGCATGCCCCCAACGGGATTCGAACCCGTGTAGCCACCTTGAAAGGGTGGTGACCTAGGCCGCTAGTCGATGGGGGCGGCCCGGGGAGAATAGCGGCGTCGCCGGCAGCTACTCGCTGCCGCAGACGTCGAGGATCGTCGCGACGAGCTCGTCGTACGCCTCCGACTTCGTCACGAACGCCGAGGCGCCGGCCTCGAGGGCGGCGGCACGGGAGAGCCCGTCCGTATGGCCGCTGAGGGCGATCACACACGGAGCGTGGTCGAGCGCGAGCAGGCGTCGCGTGGCTGCGGGGCCGTCGAGCACGGGCATCGACATGTCCATCAACACGACCTCGGCCTCGGCGCTCTTGGCGAGCCTGACTCCCTCGCGCCCGGTCGCCGCTGTGCCCACCACCTCGAAGCGGCCGTCCTGCGAGAGGACGGTCGTGAGCGCGTCAGTGAAGATCTGGTGGTCGTCCACCACGAGCACGCGGATCGGTGGTCCCGTCTTCATGCGAAGAGGGGACTATGCCAAAGCGTCAGCGCTCGGAGACCCCGTTGCCGGTCGAGAACTGCGCTTCCTCGGTCGAGCCCTTGAGCGCGAGTGTCGAGCTCGTGCCGCCGGAGACGGCCTGGGCGATCTCGTCGAACCAGCCGGCGCCGACCTCGCGCTGGTGCTTCGTCGCCGTGTAGCCGGCGTCCTCGAGCGCGAACTCGCGCTCCTGCAGCCGCACGTACGCGGGCATCCCCTCCGCGGCGTAGCCGCGCGCCAGCTCGAACATCGACTCGTTGAGAGCGTGGAAGCCGGCGAGGGTGATGAACTGGAACCCGTAGCCCATTGCCCCGAGCTCGCTCTGGAAGCGTGCGATCGTCTCGTCGTCGAGGTGGCGGCGCCAGTTGAACGACGGCGAGCAGTTGTACGCGAGCAGCTTGCCCGGGAACTCGGCGTGGATCGCGGCCGCGAACTGCCGGGCGATCTCGAGGTCGGGGGTCGAGGTCTCCATCCAGACCATGTCCGCGTACGGGGCGTAGGCGAGGCCGCGCGCGATTGCCGCCTCGATACCGGAGCGGACGCGGTAGAAGCCCTCGGGCGTGCGCTCGCCGGTGATGAACTCGGCGTCGCGCTCGTCGGCGTCGCTCGTGATCAGCGTCGCCGCGTCGGCATCCGTGCGGGCGACGACGAGCGTCGGCACGCCGAGCATGTCGGCTGCCAGCCGCGCCGCCAGGAGCGTGCGGATGAACTGGCCGGTTGGCACGAGCACCTTGCCGCCCAGATGGCCGCACTTCTTCTCCGACGAGAGCTGGTCCTCGAAGTGCACGGCCGCCGCGCCCGACTCGATCATCCCCTTCATCAGCTCGAACGCGTTCAACGGCCCGCCGAAGCCTGCCTCCGCGTCGGCGACGATCGGGAGCAGGTAGTCGACGGGATCTTCCCCGCCCTCCGCCCACTCGATCCGGTCGGCGCGCAGGAGCGCATTGTTCAGGCGCTTTACCATCGCCGGGACGCTGTTGGCCGGGTAGAGGCTCTGGTTGGGGTAGACGTCGGCGGCGAGGTTGCCGTCCGCGGCCACCTGCCAGCCGGAGAGATAGATCGCCTTCAGGCCGGCCTTCGCCATCTGCACCGCCTGGCCGCCGGTGAGCGCGCCGAGCGCCGCGACGTAGTCGTCCTCCGCGAGCCTCCGCCAGAGCTTCTCCGCGCCGTGCCGTGCGAGCGTGTGCTCGATCCGGAGCGACCCGCGCAGGCGGATCACGTCCTCGGGCGTGTAGTCGCGCTCGATCCCGGCCCAGCGGCCGTCCTCGACCCAGTCGCGGCCGAGATCGATGGCGTCCTTGGCAGCGGTGGCGTTCATTCGGCGTCCCTCCAGGTCGTGAGTGAGCGGTTTCCTGGTTTCACGGTGCCCTGTACCCGGCCATACGGCAAATCGAACATTTCGATCCATCCGATAAACAGCGGTAATATCAGACGATGTTGCTCGCGCAGATCGAGGCGTTCCTGACGGTGGCGGAGCGGCGGTCCGTCTCAGCGGCCGCAGCCGTGCTCTACGTGACCCAGCCGGCGCTGACCACCCGGATCAAGAAGCTCGAGCAGGAGCTCGGCGTGGCGCTCTTCATCCGCACGGGGCGTGGAATGCGCCTGACCGCGGAGGGGCGCGCGTTCCGCCCGCACGCGCAGCGGGCGCTGCAGTCGCTGGCGAGCGGGAGGGAGCTGCTGCGCGAGCTGCGCGAGGGGCGGGTCGGAGAGCTCCTGGTCGGCGCGGCGCCCGCGATCTCGACGTACGTGCTGCCACTCGTTCTCCGCCGCTTCCAGGCGAGCTTCCCGAACGTGCACCTGATCGTCCGCACCGGCCACTCCGAGGAGGTGCTGGAGCTGGTGCTGCGCGAGCAGGTGCAGATCGGGCTCGTCCGTGAGTTGCCGCACCCGGCCGTCGTCAGCTCACCGCTCTACGAGGACGAGATCGTGCTCGTCGTCCACCCCGGCCACCGCTTCGCCGACGAGACGTCGATCGTCGTGCACGAGCTCGGCGCCGAGCGGTTGATCCTGTTCGACCGGACGTCGAGCTACTTCGTGCTCACGAGCGCGTTCTTCCGCGAGGCCGGGGTGGTGCCGCGTGGCGTGATGGAGCTGGACAACGTCGACGCGACCAAGAAGATGGTCGAGCACGGGCTCGGGATCGCGTTCCTGCCCTACACGGCGGTGCGCGAGGAGCTCGCATCGGGGGCGTTGCGGGAGGTCGCGATCGTCGGCTACGAGCCGGTGCGCCGGCCGATCGTCGCGATCCGCCGCCGCGATGCCGTCGTGCCGGAGGACCTGGTCGAAGGGCTGCTCGCGGCGGTGTCGCGGGACGAGCTCGAACGCTAGCGCGCCGTCCAGCCGAGGTCCATCACGACCGGGGCGCCGGTGAAGGCGCGGCCGCCGGGTCCGAGCAGGAACGCCGCCGTCTCCGCCACCTCCTCGGGCTCGAGCATCCGCTTGACCGCCTGCGGGGCGAGCAGGACGTCCTCGACGACGCGCTCTGCCGGGACCCCCGTCGCCCGCGACTGGGCCTCGATCTGCGACTCGACGATCGGCGTGCGGACATAGCCGGGGCAGATCGCGGCCGCGGAGATGCCGTGCTCGGCACCCTCGAGCGCGAGCACCTTGACGAGCCCGAGCAGGCCGTGCTTCGCGGCCACGTAGCCGGCCTTGTAGGGGGACGCGACGAGACCGTGCACGGACGCGACGGCGAGGAAGCGGCCGTCTCCCGACGCGCGGAGCGCCTCCCACGCGTAGCGGGCGAGCAGGAACGGGCTCGTTAGCAGCACGGCGAGCAGCGCGTCCCAGCGCTCCTCCGGGAACTCCTCGATCGGCGCCACGTGCTGAAAGCCGGCGCTCGCGACGACCGCGTCGAGCCCGCCGAGACGGTCGAGCGCCGCGTCGATGGCGGCCCGGTTCCCCGCCGCAGTCGCCAGGTCGGCCTCGAAGGGCTCGCCGGGCCCGTCCGGATCGGGGCGCAGGTCGACCGCGAGCACCCGGTCCCCGTCCCGCTCCAGCCGTGCCGCGATCGCGCGGCCGATGCCGCTGCCCGCACCCGAGACGAGAACGCTCCGGCCCATCTCGGGGACGTTACGCGTCAGGCGGGCCGGCTCGCGCCTTGGCGATCGTTGCGACAACGCCTCGTCTATCTGTGGCGCTTCTCGCACCCGACCGTGCCCGGCGCCTGGAAGCGGCGCGGCTCGCGGTGCGGTCGTCTACCGTCCCGGCATGACCAACGCCACACTCCACACCAGTGCAGGACCGATCGAGATCGAGCTCTTCCCCAACGAGGCTCCGAAGACGGTCGAGAACTTCACCAAGCTCGCCGGCGAGGGCTTCTACGACGG
>JBDSOJ010000168.1:0-8768 GCA_039914895.1 Gaiellaceae bacterium | reverse complement strand
GGCGCATCGATCTCGAGCCTGTTCGGCGCCTACCGGGTCGTCGGTGAGGAGAGCTACGACCTCGCCGAGGTGCTCAGGTTCGTCTTCTGGCACCTCGCCGAGCTCGACCTCTACGTCGGCGTGATCCCGCTGGCCGCTTTCCTCCTGCTCGCGGGCCGGGTCCGCTCGCTGGAGCCGCCGGTCCAGGCGTTCGTCGCGGCGACAGCGGCGCTGGCGGTGTGGACGATCCTCGTCGTGGCAGCGTTCGCGTCCCGGTTCGCGGGCGCGATCGTCGAGCGGAACATGTTCGTCGTCGCGCCGCTGCTGCTGATCGCGCTGCTCGTCTGGATCGACCGCGGTCTGCCGAGGCCGCGCACGTACGCGATCTCGGTGGCGGGGATCGCCGCTGTGCTGCCGGCGCTGATCCCGTACGACCGCTTCCTGCAGCTGAAGGTGCGCTCGGACACGCTGATGATCGTCCCGCTCTGGAACGTGCAGGACCGGGTGGGGCTGCCGCGGCTCGACGACGTCGTGCTGCTCGGAGGGATCGCGGCCGCCGCCCTCTTCGTGCTCGTCCCGCGCCGCTTCGCGCTCGCGCTTCCCGCCGCGGTGCTCGCGTACTTCGCGCTCGCGATCCAGCCGATCCACGCCGGGCCGCACGGGATGGAGCAGGCCGCGGCCGGTGCGCTCTTCGAGGGGATCAGCGGGCGTCGGGACTGGATCGACCGTGCCGTCGGCGACGAGGAGGTCGCGGTGCTCTACACGGGGCTGCCGCACCGCTTCACCGTGCTCCAGAACGAGTTCTTCAACCGCGCGGTCGGGCGGGTCTACACGAGTAGCGGCCCGATGGACGGCGGCCTGCCCGAGACGCCGGTGACCGTCGACGAGGCGACGGGCGAGGTGCGGCGGCCGGACGGCAGCGTCGTCCGCGAGCGCCACGTGCTCACGGACGGGTCGGTCGCGATCGACGGCGAGCCGGTCGCGCGCGACGAGCGGCTCGGCCTGACGCTCTACCGCACGAACGGCCCCCTGATCTCGACGACCCGCGTCACCGGTGTCTACAACGACCAGTGGTCGGGGCCGGAGGTCGACTACCGGCGGGTGCGCTGCCGCGGCGGGACCCTGACCGTCACGCTCGAGAGCGACCCGGGTCTCTTCCGCCGGTCGCAGACCGTGATCGCCTCGGGCGGCGCGCGGCGGGTCGTGGCGTCGATCGGGCCGACGGAGGTGTTGCAGCTCGCGGTTCCGCTCCGGCCGGTGAACGGCGTCTGCAGCGTCCACTTCGAGGTGTCGCCGACCAACGTGCCCGGCGCCGGCGACACGCGCCAGCTCGGCACCCACTTTCGCTCCTTCGAGTACGCCGCGCCGTGAGGATCGTCTACGACGTCAGCCCGTTGTCGCACCCGCTGACGGGCGTCGGCAACTACGTCCGCGGCTCGCTCGCCGGGCTCGTCGAGGCGGCGGCAGGCAGGCACGAGATCGTCGCGTTCGCGCCGACGAGCCTCGCCGGTTGCAGGGCGATCCCCCGCGCGCTCGACGGGCTCGACGTCGAGCTCCGGCTCGTGCCGCTGCCGTTCTCGCAGCGCTGGCGCGACGGCTGGAGCCGGCTCGGGCGGCCGCCGCTCGAGCGCTTTCTCGGCGACTTCGACGTCTTTCACTTCTCCGACTGGATGTACCCGCCGCAGGCCGCCGGCGTCCGCGCCACCACCGTCCACGACCTCGTGCCGCTGCGCTTCCCCGAGTGGGTGACGCCGAAGACCGCTGCGATGCACGGCGCCAAGTACGCGAACACCGCACGCACCGCCGACCTCGTCTTCGTCAACTCCGAGTACACCGGTCGCGACGTCGTCGAGCGGCTCGGCGTCGGGCGCGAGCGGGTGCGGGTGGCGCACCCGGGTGTGAAGGAGGCGTTCCGCCCGGACGGCGAGCGCGCCGACCTGGGGCGGCCGTACGCGCTCACGGTGGCGACGCTCGAGCCGCGGAAGAACCTCGGAACGCTCGTCGAGGCGCACCGCCTGCTTGGCGACGAGCTCCTGCTCGCGGTCGCGGGCGGCACGGGGTGGGGCGACCAGCCGGAGCTGCGCGGCGCGAACATCGTCCGGCTCGGCTTCGTCTCCGATGACGAGCTCGCACGGCTCTACCGCGGTGCGGCCGTGGCCGTTTATCCCTCGCGCTTCGAGGGCTTCGGGATGCCGATCATCGAGGCGATGGCGTGCGGCGCGCCCGTGGTCGCGTCGGCGCATCCGTCGCTGGACGAGGCGTCCGGCAGCGCGGTTGTGCGTGCGGATCCGGACGACGCGGAGGCGATCGCCGCTGCGATCCGGGAGGCGCTGAGCCGGCGCGAGGAGCTCGTTCCGCTCGGCATCGAGCACGCGCGGCAGTTCACCTGGCGGGCCGCGGGCGAGGCGTTCCTGACCGGCTACGAGGCGGCGGCAGGGTGAGGGTCGCGGTCGACGTCTCGCCGCTCGTCCAGACCCGTGCCGGCACCGCGCGGCATGTGCGCGGACTGCTCGGCGCGCTGGCCGGCCGGGAGGAGATCGAGGTGATGCCACGCTCGTTCGGCGGCGCCGGCAAGGCGGCGTCGGTCGCCCGGGACAGCTGGTGGTACTACTTTGCGCTGCCGCGCTCGGCAAGAGGGCTCGACGTGCTCCATTGCACGACCTTCCGCGGGCCGCTGCGGGCGCCGGTGCCGTTCGCGGTCACGCTTCACGACCTCGCCCTCGTCCGCCATCCGGAGCTCTTCCCGCGCTGGCACCGCCTCTCCGGGCGTGCCGGGATCGGGCGGGTCGCGTGCGCGGCCGACTGCGTCTTCGCGGTCTCCGAGTTCACGAAGCGCGAGGCGATCGAGCTGCTCGGCGTGCGCGAGGAGCGCATCTCGGTGATCGGCAACGCGGTCGACCCGGTGTTCTCGTCCGACGGCCCGGCCGCCGACGGCGACTACGTGCTCGCGGTCGGCACGCTCGAGCCGCGCAAGAACCTCCGCCGGGTCGCGGAGGCGGCGGCGCGGGTCGGCGCCGAGCTGCGCGTCGTCGGCGCTCGGGGCTGGGGTGGCGTCGAGACTCCCGGCTGGGTCGGCGAGGTCTCGGACGAGGAGCTTGCCGCGCTCTACCGGGGCGCGCGGGCGCTCGCGTTCCCGTCGCTGTACGAGGGCTTCGGGATTCCGGTGCTCGAGGCGATGGCGTGCGGCGCTCCCGCCGTCACGAGTTTCGGCGGCGCCGCCGAGGAGGTCGCGGGAGGTGCCGCGGTGCTCGTCGACCCGCTCGACGTCGAGTCGATCGCTGCAGGGATCGAGGAGGCGGCCGCTCGGCGCGACGAGTTGCGGGCGCTCGGGCTCGCTCAGGCCCGCGCCTACACCTGGGACGCTGTCGCCGACAAGGTCGAGTCGGTCTGGCGGGAGCTCGCATGAGGCCGCTCGTCGTCGTCGACGCGGACGTGCTCGGCCGGCGCCGCACCGGCGACGAGACGTACGTCCTCAACCTCCTCCGCGAGCTGGCGCCGCTCGCGCCCGGCGCGGGCCTGCGGATCGCGGCGGTCACCCGGCAGCCGGAGCTCGTGCCCGCCGGAATCGAGGCTGTCAAGCTCGAGACGCCGTCGCAGGAGCTGCGGTTGACGCTGATGCTGCCGCGCCTCCTCCGCGGCCTCGGCGCCGCGCTCGGACACTTCCAGTACGCGCTCCCGCTCGTGCTCCCGTGCCCGGCGGTCGTCACGATCCACGACCTCTCCTTCGAGCGCCAGCCCTCGCTGATGAGCCGGAAGGACCGGCTCGTCTTCCGGAAGGTCGTGCCGCGTGCCGCCCGCAAGGCCGTCCGCGTGCTCACGGTCTCCGAACGGACCCGGCGCGACCTGCGCGAGCTCTACGACGTTCCGGACGAGAAGATCGTCGTGACGCCGAACGGCGTCGATCCCGCGTTCACCCCCGGCGAGGGGGCGCACGACTACGTGCTTTTCGTCGGCGCCGTCCAGGAGCGGAAGAACCCGCTCGCGGCGCTCGCCGCGGCTCAGGCGGCCGGACTGCCGCTCGTCGTCGCCGGTCCGGCGAAGGACGCGGCGCTCGCGCGCGAGCTGGGAAGGCGCGGCGCCCGCGTCACCGGCTACGTCGAGCAGGATGAGCTCGTGCGCCTCTACCGCGGCGCCGCATGTCTCGTGCAGCCGTCCCGCTACGAGGGCTTCGGCTTGCCGGTGCTCGAGGCGATGGCGTGCGGAACGCCGGTCGTCGCCGTCCCCGAGCCGGCGCTGCAGGAGGTCGCCGGCGACGCGGCGATCTGGGCGGAGGAGCGCGACCTCGGCGACGGGATCCGACGCGCAGTCGCCGAGCGCGAACGGCTCGTCGCGGCGGGGCTCGAGCGCGCGCACCTGTTCTCCTGGGCGGAGACCGCCCGGCGTACGCTCAGGGTCTACGAGGAGGTGCTGGGCCGGTGAAAGTCTCGGCCGTCGTCGTCTCGCACCGACATGCGCGCGAGCTCGAGCAGTCGCTGCCCGCGCTCGCGCCGCAGGTGGACGAGCTCGTCGTGATCGCGAACCTGCCCGGCAGCGTCGGCCCTGACGGCGTCGGCGCCCGCGTCGTCTGGAACGAGTGCCCCGTCTCGTTCGCCGCGAACGTCAACCGCGGCGTCGCGGCGACGAGCGGCGAGTACGTCCTGCTCGCGAACCCGGACGCCTACCCGGAGTCCGGCGCAGTCGCCGAGCTCGTCAGGTTCGCCGACGCCCATCCCCGGGCCGGCTTCGTCGGCCCGCTCGTCCTCTGGCCGGACGGGACCTGGCAGCCGAGCCTGCGCCGCTTCCCGACCGTGCTCGGGACGATCTGGCGCCGCACGCCGCTGCGGCTGCTGCGCGACCCGTACCGGCATCAGGTTTCCCATTACGGGACGCGTCCCGGCGAGCCCATCCAGGGCGACTGGCTGCTCGGCGGCGCCTGCCTGCTGATGCGCCGGACGATGCTGGACGAGATCGGCGGCTGGGACGCGGGCTTTCGCCACTACGTCGAGGACATCGACGTCGCCTACCGCGCCGCGCAGGCCGGCTGGGAGCGCTGGCTCGTCCCCGCCGCGGTCGCGCGGCACGATTACGCGGCCGTGATCGACAAGCACTTCCTCGGCCGGCACACGCTCTGGCACCTGCGCGGGATGCTGCGCTTCTTGCGCAAGCACCCGGAACGGCTGTTAGCCCTCCGCTAGCCGTCGGCGCCGAGCGGCAGAAAGTCGAAGCCGACCTGCGCACCAAGCGGACGGACGTCGCCGCTCGACGCGTCGATCTCAGCCGGGATGAAGGTCGGTGAGACCGTCACTTCGACGTGGTAGGGCACGGTCGCCCGCGTGACGACCTGGGCCAGGCCACACGGCTCGAGCTTGCGCCGGACGACCTCGTCGACACGCGCAAATCCGGGTTGGTTCTCGCGCACGGCGACGCCCCCGATGCGGATCGTGACGTCGGCCGTCGGGAGGCCGCCCCCGCACGCCCCCTGCCGCGAGACGACGATCTTCGCGTCGCCGCGCGAGACGCCGTCCTCGGGCGCGTACTGCGAGAACGTCGCCCGCTCGCTCATCCACCCATCCGGATAGACGCCGGTTTGCGTGTTCCGGAAGCGGGCCGGCGGCGTGACGCGCCAGAGCTGCATGCCCCCGCGCGGCTCGCCGACTTGCTCGCCGACGACCTCGACGCCGTTCCCGGTCACGACCCAGCTTACGCCCGGATCGGGACTCATCGTGCCGTCGGGAGCACCCAGGTCGGGGGAGAGGGACGGCAGCGGTGCGGTGCCGTCGAGGCTCCAGATCTTGTCGATCGAGTAGTTCCAGAACTCGAGGAGAAAGAGCGGGTTCTGGTCTTTGTTGAGCTGTTGGCCGAGGAAGAGCGTCGGCTCGCCGCCCGTCGCCCGATCGACCCAGTCGACCGGCTTGCTCGTGCCCTGGTGAAGTCGCTCGGCGAAGGTATTGAGCCCGCGGGCCGCGTAGATCTCGGTCGTGAGCGCCCACGTCGTCACACCGCAGGCGGCGACGACCGCGATTGCGAGCCCGATCGTGCGCGAGCGGACGAACGAGCGCGCTGCGAGCAGCGCCAGTGAGACGAGCGCAGTCACGACGAGCGCGCGCTCCACGTCGGCTGCGTCCCAGATGAAGTTGCGGTTCGCGAGCGCTCCGATCGCCAAGCCCGGAGCCTCGAAGTACGGATACTGGTCAAGCCTGAACTCGGCTTTCACCACCAGGAAGAGCGCGACGAGGAAGCCGGCGGCGAGCGCCGGGACGCTCGCGATCGGGCGCGCGAGCACGGCCGCCGTCGCGGCGAGCACGACCGGAACGAGGTAGATCACGTTCCGCTCGACGATCAAATCCGCGAACCGGGTCGAGAGGAAGGCGCCCTTGACCGCGGCGTAGGTCACGAAGGCAGCGCAGGCCGCAACGCCCACGATCACGAACGCTCGGCCTTCGGCGGTGGCGCGAAGCCGACGTGAGGCGAAGGCGGCGACGGTCGCCACGACCGGCAGCACCGCCAGGCCGATCGTCATCGCCGCGAGCGACCAGAGGCCGTAGTCGAACACGCGGTGCTTCTCGAAGCCGGTGGCCACGTACCACGCGTCGGAGCGATGCCCGGCGGCTGCGCTGACAACGACCGCGGCGCCGACGACGAGCATCGCCGCTCCCACCCAGTCGCCCACGCTCCAGGTCGAGCGCCAGCGCGTGAAGCTCTCGGTCCGCCAGAGGAGATAGAACAGGCCGGCACCGAAGACGGCCATCAGCACCGCGAGCTCGCCGCGGACGAACGGTGCGACGAGGCACAGCGCTCCGGCGAGGGCGAGTCGGCGGCGGGTGGGACGAGCGATCGCGGCGGTGATCGCCAAGAGCGCCGTCGTCGAGAAGGGGTAGGCCAGCGGCTCCTCGAGCAGGTACGGCGCGTAGGCGAGCGGCGGCGCAGCGACCGCGCCGATCGCAGCCGCGACCGCCCAAGGCCGCGAGACGACGAAGCGCGCCAACCCGTAGGCCGGGATGATCGCAGCCGTCATCACGAGCACGCCGATCAACTTGGCGGCCTCCCATGCTTCCGTCGGATCGAGCCACCACGCGGGCGCGACGAGGTACGTGTAGAGCGATCCGAAGGCGCTCGGCTCGCCGAGCCGTGACGGAGAGCCGGTCTCGGCGATCCCGCGAGAGATCTGCGTGAACTCGATCTCGTCGGAGAAGATCGTCGGGGACACGCGCTGCGACGCCTGCCAGGCGTACAGCGTCGCGAAGCAGAGGTATGCGACGCCGAGCAGCCAGCTCGCCATCCCGGCGGTGACGCGCTCGGGCCGCGGCTGTTCCTGCGAGGTCACTCGGCGGACGCCCGGGTGGGCACAGGCGGAGGCGCGATGTCCCGGACGACGAAGCGGCAATCGACACCGGCGGAGACGCACGCAGCCACGAGGAGCTCCAGGCGATCGGGCCGCGCACCGGGGATCGTGACGAGAACCTCGTCGACCTGCATCTCGCCGAGTACCCGCTCGAGATCGTCGGAGGGGCCGTGAACCGTGACGCCGTGGATCCGCCGGCGGCGGAGGCTCGGATTGTCGTCCAGGAACCCAACGACCCGTGTATCCGCTGTCTCCTCCAGCTCGCGTGCAAGGGCTCGGCCCGAGCGACCGGCGCCGATGATGAGCACGCGGCCTCGCTCGCTGCCCGACGCGCTCAGCCCCGGCAGCAGGCGCAGTGCGAGACGCGAGCCCGCAACAAGCGTGAAGCAAAGCAGCGCGTCGACGACGAAGATCTCGAGCGGGAAGTCGCCGAACGGCCGGATCGCGGCAACGATTCCGATCGTGATCGGCACCGACAGGGCTACCGAGGCGCCGATCGCAAGCAGGTCACGGGCCGAGGCGAAGCGCCAGATGCGCCGGTAGATCCCGAAAAGGACGAAGAGGACGTAGCGCACGGCGAGCAGGATCGGCAGGGTGGCGAGGAAGAGCGCGCGCTGCGTGTTGGTGCCATCGCCGACCTGCAAGAGGTACGCGGCGAGAAAGGAGACGCAGACGATCGCGAAGTCCGCCGTCACCTCCACGAGTCGGCGTGGGTTCGAGAGGAAGGCCCGCCAGAGCGACGGCGCCGGCCCCGGATCGTCCCGGCGCGAGCGCTCCTGCAGGTCGCCGAGAAAGCTCGCGAACTGGACGAGCACGACGAACGAGATCAGGACGCCGACGACTGTCACGCGCGCGTTCGCGAGCACGTTGTAGGCGAGGGCCGTTGCCCCGAGCAGCGCCGCCAGCAGCGTCAGCGCGCCCACCGCCTGTCGCTCGGAGAGCCCGTAGTAGACGAGGCGGTGAGAGGAGTGGTCGGTGCCGCCCTGGGTCACGGGCCGTCGCTCCAGCGTCCGGCGCACCGTCACGAGCGTCGTGTCGAGGATCGGGATCGCGAGCACGAGCAGCGGCAGCAGGATGCTCGTCAGCGTCGCGCCGGCGGTCGTCCAGCTCGACGCGAGCGCGAGCGACGCGAGGCCGAAGCCGATCACCTGGCTGCCCGAGTCGCCCATGAAGACGGTGGCGCCGCGGCCCCGACGCAGGTTGAAGGGGAGGAAGGCAAGGCAGGCGCCGCCGAGCGCCAGCGCGACCACGAGTCCGAGCCCGTCCGCATCGCGCGCGATCGCATCGACGGCGAAGACGGCGCAGGAGACGGCGGCAAGCGACGCGGCGAGGCCGTCCATGTTGTCGAGCAGATTGAACGCGTTCGTGATCCCGACGAGCCAGACGAGGCCGAGGACGGTCGCGAGCAGGTCGTTGCCGACGATCTCGACGGTGAGCCCGGATGCGAGCACGAGCGCCGCGGCGCCGA
>JBDSOJ010000033.1:0-36359 GCA_039914895.1 Gaiellaceae bacterium | reverse complement strand
TGATCGCCGTGGCACTGGTTGCGAACGCGATCGTGATCGGACTGGCAGCAGTCGCTGCGATCGCCGTGCTCGTGCTCGCCTGGCGCGGCTAGAGCACGAGGGTCTCGGGAAAGATCGCGCCGCCGTCGAAGCGTTCGAGGCGGTACGGGGAGAGGTCGCAGGGCGGCGTCTCGCCGAGCAGCTCCGCGGCCACGGCGGCGCCGACGGCCGGCGACTGCATGAAGCCGTGGCCGGAGAAGCCGCAGGCCGCGTAGACGCCGTCGGCGACGGCACCGAGGATCGGATGTGCGTCGGGCGTCATGTCGTAGAAGCCGGCCCACGCGCGGCGCAGCGGGGCGCTCGCCGCCCCCGGGTAGCGATGCGCCAGCCGCCCACGCCAGTCCTCGACGAGGTCGTCGCGCACCTCGTCCGGCCCGTCCCAGCGCGCCTCTAACTCTCCCATCGCGAGCCGCAGACCGTCCGCGCCGACGCGCCGGAAGTGGAAGCCGTTCTCCTCGATTGTCATCGGCAACCCGGCGGGTAGCCCGGCGACAGGGCCGACGTCCGCAAGCTGGCGCACGAGCGGTCGAACCGGCAACTCGACGCCGCGCGAGCGAGCGACCGTGGCGGAGCCTGCACCGCAGGCGACGACGATCGTGTCGGCGTCGAGGGTGAGCGCGTCGGTCCGCTCGCGCACGTCGACGCCGAGCGCCGCCGCGCGCCGGACGAGCTCCCGCGTTACTTCGGCCGGGTCCGCAACCCCGTCCTCGCGGCAGATCGTGGCGCCGACAACGTCGTCGACCCGGAGGCCGTCGACGAAGCTCGGGTCGACGCTCTCGACCGGGACGCCGAGCGCCGCCTGGAGCCCGCGCCGCTGCTCGAGGTCGGCGAGACCATGTGCGGTCGTTGCGAGGAAGAGGTAGCCCACCTGCTCGAAGAGCGGGGCGCCGAGTTCGCGGAAGAGCCGCACGCTCGCCTGTGCAAGCCTCACCTCGGCCTCGGTCGTGAACTGCTGTCGCACGCCGCCCATCGCCTTGCCGGTCGCGCCGCCGGCGACCTCCCCCACGTCGGCGAGCACGATGTCGTCGGCACCTCGGAGCGCCAGGTGAAACGCGATCGAGGCGCCGATCGCTCCAGCGCCGGCTACGACAACTCGAGCCATCCGCGCAACTCACCGCGCTCACCCTCGCTCAGCTGCCGCAGCGGGCGGCGCACATCCTCCCGGACGGGCACGCCCCGAAGGCCGAGGATGGACTTGAGCGCGGCATGCCGGGGGAACCGCTCCACGGCCGCGCGGAGCCTGCCGAGCTCGATCGAGCCCGCCTCCGTCGGCTCGCGCACGACCGCAGCGACCTTGTCCGGGAATGCGGCGGCGAGCGCCGAGACGGCGCCCACGGCGCCTGCGCTGATCCCGTCGAAGATGAGCGCCTCCGGCCCCACGAACACGTCGAGCCCCTCGACGAGGTACGGCGCGAACCTGTCGAACGGCGCATCCGAGACCTTGAGGCCGGCGAGGTTCGGGGCGCGCTCGCGCAGCTCGAGCAGCACGGGGATCGGCACCGCGTAGCCGCTCGCGCGCTCGAACTCGTAGACGTAGAACGGCACCGGCGCGCACGCGGCGGCGGCCGCCTCGAAGTGGTCGAGCAGGGAGCGCTCGTCGAGCTGGAAGTACGGCGGCCCGATCGCGGCGACGGCGGCGGCGCCTGCCTCGGCCGCGTGGGCTGCGAGCGCGACGGTGTCCGACGTCGTCTGAGCGCCGCAATGCGCGGCGACCTGAAGTCGTCCGGCGGCTGCGCCGACGAAGAGCTCGACCGCGCGCTTCCTCTCCTCGACGTCGAAGAGCAGGCACTCGCCCGTCGTCCCCAGGGCGAGCAGCCCGTCGAGGCCACCGCGGTCGAGAAAGTCGACGTACGGGCCGAACGCGTCCTCGTCGAGCCGGTCGCCGTCCAGCGGCGTCACCGCCGCGGCAAGTGCTCCTTGCAGCATGCCGCGACTCTACTGCTGCTAGCGCTCGATGCTCGTGAGACGGTCGTAGGGCGCGTCGATCCGCGCGTCGTCGATCCCCGGCCCGCCGTCGAGGATGTCCGGCGCTCCGTCGCGCGAGTAGAGGTAGTCCGAGCCGACGCCGCCCGACAGGGTGTCGTGGCCCTGGTTACCGAGCAGGTAGTCGTTCCCGCGCTCGCCGAGCAGGGTGTCGGCGCCGGAGCCGCCGTCGATCAAGTCGTTGCCGCCTCCACCCAGGATCCTGTCGTTGCCAGCGTGGCCGAGGATCGTGTCGGCGCCGCCGAGACCGCAGATCACGTCGGCCCGCCACGTGCCACCAATGGTCTCCGGTCCAGCTGTGCCGGTGATCGTGCACCCGGCGAGGCCGGTCGTCGGCGCAGCGCCGGCCCCCGCGGCTGCGAGGAGCACGGTGACGGCGGCGGCGGCGACAACCTTCGCTTCCATGGCGCTCTCAGCGTGAACGACTTCCCGCGTAGGATCATCCCCCGATGGGGGCGCTTCGGATCGAACGGGACGGCGACGTGCTCCGCCTGACGCTGGCGTGCCCGGAGATCCGGAACGCGTTCGACGCTGACCTGATCGCCGAGCTGGCCGAGGCGTTCGTCGATGTCGGCAAGGCACGGGCTGTGCTGCTTGCGGGCGATGGGCCGAGTTTCTGCGCGGGCGCCGACGTCGCGTGGATGCGGGCGTCCGTCGACGTCGACTTCGACGCGAACGTGGCCGACGCGAACGCGCTGCGGGGGATGCTCGAGGCGATCGACCGCTGCCCCGCACCCGTCGTCGCCCGCATCCAGGGCCACGCGCTCGGCGGCGGCGCGGGCCTTGTCGCATGCGCCGACATCGCCGTCGCCGAGCCGAAGGCGGTGTTTGCCTTCTCGGAGGTGAAGCTCGGAATCATTCCGGCAGTGATCTCGCCGTTCGCGCTCGGGAAGATCGGGCCGGGCTGGGCGCGGCGGTACTTCCTCACGGGCGAGCGGTTCGACGCCGCGACCGCGCTCCGGATCGGGCTCGTGCACGAGGTCGATGCCGACCTCGATGCGGCGGTCGAGCGGGTGCTCGCCGAGCTGTGGAGCGCCGGCCCGCGGGCGACGCGGCACGCCAAGAAGCTCGTGCTCGAACGGCCCGACGGGCCGGAGACGTCTCGGCGAATTGCCGAGCGGCGTACGAGCGAGGAGGGGCAGGAGGGTCTTCGCGCCTTCCTCGAGCGCCGCTCGCCGGACTGGAGAACTTAGTGTTGATTCAACAAACCCACCCTGCAGCACGGAACGCTCTGAGCGTCCGTTCCAGGAAGCCGCGCGGCGCCGTTGTGCGGACGCCGCCGACCGACCGCCATCCGCCCCGCGGAACTGCTGGAGCACGTGGCGCTGGCGCCCTTCCTCAGGGCGCACCTGCCGCCAGACGACCCTGCGCACCCCGCGCCGCGACACCTGCGCTAGCGAGGGTGCCAGGGCCGTAGGCGATCCTGGCGTCGTCCTGGAGGCCGTAGCGGACGTACGGGGACGCATCCGCCGGCGCCGAGAGCGCGAGGACAACGAGAGCGAGGCGGCCAGGAGGACGACGATCGATCGCATCGGCCCAACGTAGCCGGGTGCCAGTCAAGCTCCTGTTAGTAGGTGCAAGGGAAGCGTCAACGCGCGCGGACGGTGACCGCCCCGCCCGCCGCCGCCGGCGTCGCGAGCCGGTAGCTCGTCGTCCGGCTTAGCCTGACGGTCACGGTGAAACGCCCGTCCGGTCGCGTCCTCACGGGCTTGACGGTCGTCCAGGCGCCCCCGTTCACCTGTTGCTCGAGCCGCACCTTCGCGAGTCCGCGGACGAAGCCGCGCAGCTGCAAGGGTCGGTTCGCGAGCGCGCCGGCGAGCGGCGAGTCGAGGTTGAGGACGCGGACGCTGAACCAGGTCGAGCGGAGGTCGAGAGCGCGGCGGAAGTCCTGGGACTCGATCGACCGCGTGCCGCTGCGCGCCTTCAGGGTCACCTGCGTCACGCGGCCCGAGGGTCCACGTGCGACGAGCAGGTCGCGCACCGCCCCCAGCCCCAGCCGTTCGCCCACTTCGGCCGGCGTCAGCTTGAACGGCCCCCAACGGTGGTGCTTCGAGAGGTCGTCGTGCGGATCGGCGACGGAGACGAGGTACGGCACGGGGGTCGCGCGCGGCCACGCCTCCGCGATCGAGACGGTCTGGCCGCCCGAGGTCGAGTGGTAGAAGGTGGTCGCGACGCGGCCGCGCCAGAGCAGGACGCGGCCGGCGGTCGAGCCGATCGCCCGATTCGTCGACACCTCTTCCGCCGCGATCCCGCCGTACACCTGGCTGCGCGTGTCGGCGTAGAGGTCGAAGAGCGTCGCCGGCTTCAGGGTGGCGAGCGCATACGACCGTGCAACGACCGCTTGCGCGCGCAGGGCCTCGGGGTGCCAGTCGTCCGGCATCTCCCACGGCACGACTCCGCGGAGGTAGCGGTCGAGCGGGAGCCGGTTGACGATCGTGAGCCTGCCCTCGCGCCTGTGGACGAGGAGCGCGCCGCGATAGGCGTCGCCGTCGAGCCGCAGGGGTGCTGCGCCGGCGACGAACCGAAGCGGCAAGCGCAGCTGCGCGAGCTTCCCCGCGACGACGTTCTGCGTGCCGGGCTTCAGCTTCCGCACCTTGCCGCGCGCGTCCACGACCTTGAACGGCTTCGAGGAGCCGATCTTCACCGCCGTCTTGCCCTCGGCGAGCAGCACGCGCACTGGCCTCGCGGGGACGAGCTGCAGCTGCGTGCCGCGGTAGTAGTGGGCGAGGATGCGCTGATAGCCCCACCCCGCCTCGGCGTAGCCGCGGGCGCCGTACTGGCTCATCCCGACCCCGTGCCCCCAGCCGCGGCCGTCGATCACGAAGACCGTGCCCGCGCCAGCCTGCGCCGGCAGGCCGAGGAGAACGAACGCAGAGAGGTAGAGCAACCGCCGCATCGATTGGGGCAGGGTATCGCGGCCCAATACGATCCCGCAACGATGGCGATCCGGAAGCTCCTGGTGGCGAACCGCGGTGAGATCGCCGTGCGGGTCTTCCGCACCTGCCGCGAGCTCGGAATCGCGACCGTCGCGGTCGCCGCTCCCGACGACGCCCGCTCGCTGCATACCCGTACGGCCGACGAGACGGTCGCGATCGGGAGCTATCTTCATTCCGAGGAGCACGTCCGCGCGGCGAAGGAATGCGGTGCGGACGCGATCCATCCCGGCTACGGCTTCCTCGCCGAGAACGCCGACTTCGCCGAGGCGGTCGAGGCCGCCGGGCTGACGTGGGTGGGACCGCCTCCCGCAGCGCTGCGGCTCGGTGGCGACAAGCTGGCCGCGAAGCGGATTGCGGCCGGGGCCGGTGTTCCGGTCGTCCCCACGGGCGAGCCGGACGAGCTCGGCTACCCGCTGCTCGTCAAGGCCGCGGCCGGCGGCGGCGGACGCGGGATGCGGGTCGTTCGCGAACCGGCCGAGCTCGAGGACGCGCTCGCGGCCGCAGCGCGCGAGGCCGAGGCAGCCTTCGGCGACGGCACCGTCTTCTGCGAGCGCTACGTCGAGCGGCCGCGGCACGTCGAGATCCAGCTCCTCGCCGACTCCCACGGCACCGTGCTCTCGCTAGGTGAGCGCGACTGCTCGGTGCAGCGGCGCCACCAGAAGGTGCTCGAGGAGTCGCCCTCCCCCGCGCTCGATCCCGAGCTGCGCGCCGAGATCAGCGGCGCCGCGATCCGCTTCGCGCAGGCGATCGGTTACGCGAGCGCCGGCACGGCCGAGTTCATGCTCTCCGGCCGCGACTTCTACTTCCTCGAGCTGAACGGCCGGATCCAGGTCGAGCATCCCGTCACGGAGCTCGTCACCGGCATCGACCTCGTCCGCGAGCAGCTCAGTGTCGCCGCGGGAGAGCGACTTTGTGTTGAAACTACACAAGGCGGCCACGCGGTCGAGGTGCGGCTCTACGCCGAGGATCCGCGCAGCTTCCTGCCCCAGGCGGGGACGGTGGAACGGCTGCGGCTGCCCGCGGGCGTCCGCATCGACGTGGGCGTCGAGGAGGGCGACGAGGTCGGCACGTCCTACGACCCGATGATCGCGAAGCTGATCGCGCACGGGCCGACCCGCGCCGAGGCGCTCGCGCGTCTCGCCGACGCGCTGGCCGAGACCGAGGTCGCAGGCGTGACCACCAACCTGCCGTTCCTGCGCTGGCTCGTCGCCCACCCGGTCGTGCGCGCCGGCGAGGCGACGACCGCCTTTCTGACGGAGCACCCACCGCTCTCGGAGGCGCCGCTGCGGCTGCCCGACCCCGCGTGGCGGGGCGGGTGGCGGCTGAATCTCCCGCCGGCGCCGCCCGCACCCGCGCCGGACGTCGACAGCGCCGCGCACGAACACGTTGTCGGCGCCGGCAGCAGCCGCGTCACCGCGCCGATGCCGGGAACCGTGATCAGCGTCGACGTCGCCCCGGGTGATCGTGTCGAGGCTCGCCGGCCGCTCATTGTGCTCGAGGCGATGAAGATGGAGACGCCGCTGCCGGCGCCATACGACGCGATCGTCATCGCCGTCCACGTCGAGGAGGGCGACCGCGTCGCCGGCGGAGCCCTCCTCGTCGAGCTGGAAGCCGTCTAGGGCGCGCTGGCGGGGGCGGCCTCGAGCGCCCCGGTGCGAGCAACGCGCGCGACGTGGAACACCGCCGCGAGCATCGCAGCGCCGCCGATCAGGAGCGTGCCGACGTCGTCCGCGGTCGGCTTCAGCGCCATGTCGAAGACGACGACGAACAGGAGCACCAGGTCGAGCTGGCTGAGCGCGTCCAGGCGGGCGCCGTGCCGGGCCGTCACCGGATGGTCCGGCCCCGTGCTGCTCGATCGCGGCGTGCAGCCGCTTCCCCACAGGCTCGAGCAGGCCGATCCCGAGCAGGAACGTGCCGGCGAAGCCTGCGAGCCCCAGCACGATCCAGAGCTGATCAAACTGCCACGGGCCCTCGATCGTGAGCAGGATCCCGAGCAACAACACGAGCATCGACGTGGGGATGAAGATCCGCTTGGCGAGCCAGCCGACGTTGGCGCTGATCCGCTCGATCAGGATCCGGTCGTTGGTGCGGCGCGCGCGCAGGAAGAGCGCCTGCAGGAGGAAGCCGGAGCCGAGCCAGATCGTTGCTCCGGCGATGTGCAGGAAGAGGAGAACCTCGTAGTAGGACATGGTGTGTTTCTTACAGACCTAGAACAGCTTCTGCAACTTCATCGCAGCGCCCATGTCGCCCTTGATCTTCAGCTTGCCGGTCATGTACGCGGTGGTCGGGTTCTGCTCGCCGCGGACGACCGCCATCATCGTCTCCTCGGAGGTCGTGATCGTCGTGTCGGCCTCACCGCCGCCCTCGGTGACGCTGACCGCGCCGTCGGTGACGACGACGAGCCACTGACCGGCACCCTCGACGTCGAACAGATACGAGTTGTTCATCCCGGCCGTCTTCTCGCCGTCGGCGCGGGCCGGCAGCCCGTCGAAGAACTCCTGCACGCTCTCAGCCATCAAATCGCTCCTTCTGGATGATCGGTCATGGGCGCGAGCCTACAACGTCGTTGGTCACGGATCCCTCGATAACCGGAGCCACTCGGCGGTGCGGGGTGCGCAAGCCGCGAGTACTGCAGCGATTCGAGCGACGACCGTGGTGAGTTCGCGTCGAACCACGAAGCCCAGACTCGGACGACTGTCCACCCTGCACCCCAGCGCGCTGAGCTCGGCTTGGCCGATGTTCGGAACGCTCTTCCGGACGTGCGAACGAAGGCGACAGACCGTGAGGCGGCGGACAGGGAACCGGTGCGTAACCCCGTTTTGACGATCTTCCGCAGGATCGGCACGTAGACACGGCTAGACAGTCCGTGCTGCTGCTCGGCTTCGCGTTTCGGCATGAAACCATTGTGCCGAGAGCGGCGAACGCCCTACTCGCCGATCCCTTGGGCTCGCTGGTGTGTCCGGTCTGTTGCAAACTTCGGCACGATCCGGTGCCGCAACTATCGTGCCCGGCGATGGATGAGCTCACGGGCGAGGAACGACAGGCGCTGGTCAGCGTGCCCTGCCGATACTTCAAGCGATTTGCGTGGCGGGTTGCGGAGCTTGCCGACGACATCTCGTCGTACGCACTCGTCGAGCGTGAGCGCTATCTGGGGCTTCACTTGGCGCTGCGGAAGCTCGGTGTGCGGCTGGCAGTGCCCGATGAGCTGCGCAGGCACGTGCAGCCGCTCGGATAGCATCGCGCGGCGGATGGACCTCGACCTGACCCAGGAGCAGCAGCTTGTCCGAGACACCGTGCGCGAGTTCGCGCTCCAGCAGGTGGCGCCGGTGGCGGAGGAGCTCGACCGCGAGTCGCGCTTCCCCTACGAGCTCGTCGCGGAGCTCGGTGAGCTGGGGCTGATGGGACTGCCGATCTCGGAGGAGTACGGCGGCGCCGGCGGCGACACCGTCTCGTACGCGCTCGCGATCGAGGAGCTGACCCGGATCGACTCGTCCGTTGCGATCACGGTCGCCGCGCACACCTCGCTCGGCACGATGCCGATCTACCTCTTCGGCACCGAGGAGCAGAAGCGGCGGTGGCTGCCCGACCTCGCCGCCGGGACGAAGCTCGCCGCCTTCGGGCTCACCGAGGCGGGCGCCGGCTCCGACGCCGGCAACACGCGCACCACCGCGGAGCTGCGCGACGGCAGCTGGCTCGTAAACGGCTCGAAGATGTTCATCACGAACGCCGGCACGGATGTCACCTGGGGCGTGACGCTGACCGCGCGCACCGGCGAGGACGAGATCTCGAACATCGTCGTCGAGAACGGGACGCCGGGCTACGAGATCTCAGCGCCGATGAAGAAGCTCGGCTGGAAGGCGTCCGACACCCGCGAGCTCTCGTTCCGCGACGTCGAGGTGCCCGAGGGCAACCTGCTCGGACCGCGCGGCCAGGGCTTCAACCAGTTCCTCGAGATCCTGGACGGCGGTCGCATCTCGGTCGCCGCGATGGGGGTCGGCCTCGCCCAGGGCGCCTACGACCTCGCGTACGCGTACGCGAAGGAGCGCGAGCAGTTCGGCAAACCGATCTCACGCTTCCAGGCGGTGCAGTTTCGGCTCGCGGACATGGCGACCGAGCTCGAGGCGGGACGCGCACTGGTGCTGAGGGCGGCGTGGCTGAAGGATCAGGGCCGTCCGTTCGCCCGCGAGGCGGCGATGGCGAAGCTCTACACCGGCGAGCTCTCCAACCGGGCCGCCAACTGGGCGCTCCAGATCCACGGCGGCTACGGCTTCATGGACGAGTACGCGATCTCGCGCCTCTACCGCGACCAGAAGATACTCGAGATCGGCGAGGGCACCAATGAGGTGCAGCGGATGGTGATCGCGAAGCAGCTGGGTCTCTAGCCATAGCTAGCGCGAAGATCCCTGAAGGTCGGCTTGGCCTCCCCACAATCCCTCTAAGCCATCGTCGCCGTCGCCGTCGCCTTCACTCCCGCCGTCTCCTCCGCGATCGCCTCGGCGATGTATCCGTCGCGGACGAGCCGGAAGAGCGCGCTGACGACCTCGGGGTCGTAACGCCCGCCCGCGAGCCGCCAGATCTCGGTCAGGGACGAGGTGAGGGGAAGCGCCTCGCCCCCTGGCTCGGTCATCGTCACGATCACGTTCGCGACGGCGACGATGCGGGCCTCGAACGGGATCGCCTCGCCGAGCAGGCGGCGAGGTCCGGTGCCGTCCCAGAACTCCTCGTAGGCCGCCACGATCTGCGCGACGTGCGCCGCGCACGGGATCTGGCTCACGAGCTCGGCGCCTCGCGTGGCGTGATGCAGCTCGAGCTTGGCGTCGAGCGCGGTCAGGGTGCCGTGCGGATGCAACGTTGACTCGTCGCGCGGCAGTGTCCCGAGCGCGTGCAGGAGGCCGCCGAGGTACGAGGCGGCCACCGCGTTCGGCTTCAGCTCGAGCGTGACGGCGAGGTCGCGGGAAAGCCGCGCGACCTTCCGGGAGTGCGCCGGCGCGATCAGATACCGCGCGTCGACGGCGGCCGCAAGCTCGAGCAGCTGGCCGAACGCGGTCACACCGAGGCGCGGATGTCCGTTGACGAGCACGTCCGGCTTCGGGCCCCGCGTGTGGTTGCCTCCGAGCTGCTTCGCCGCGTCGAGCAGGGACTCCGCGCGGCCGGCCACGTCGGCGGCCGTGTCGCCCGCCGCCAGACCGCCACCCCGCTGCGGCAGACACCTGGACTCCCGCACGCAGCGGTTCCGCTGCCTCCTGGGCACCCGCCGCCGTGGTCCGAACCAAGACGACGGCGAGCCTGCCGTCGTCGAGCCTCGCGCAGAGATCGAGCTCGCGCGCCGAGCCGACGAGCCGTCTGAGGGCATCGTCCGCCGTCCGTCGCGGCACCTGAAGGAGCACGAGCGCGAAGGGCTCGTCGTACTGCCGGGCCGCGGCGGCAAGCCGGCGAAGCTGGTCGTGCATGTGCGGCTCGTCGTAGACGCCCGTGAGCGGCGCGCGGCGCGCGGAGTCGCGGGCGCTGGAGATCAGGAGCACCCAGCCTCGCACGAGCAGCAATCCCGCCACGACGAAGACGAGGACGACCGTCTGGGCGGAGGGGTCGTCGCCGACGCCCTCGATCGCGAGAACGACCAGGATCACGAGCAGCGACACCGTCATGCTCAGGGCGGTTCTCATCCGCAGCGGCGAGCGTCGCTGAGCCCAGTTCGGCTTGCGTCCGATCCCGAACGCCGATGCGACCGCGCCGAGGCAGATCAAGCACGCCTGCAGCTGCCAGCCGAGGTCGACGAGACCGCCCGAGACGTACCGCTCGTGCAGGACGAGTTTGCGCATAGACGCCGTCTGAGATCCCGCCCGCCGCAACCCCGCCCGCGACGAGCAACCCGGCGAGCGTGCCCCGGCGGGCCGAGACCAGTGGCGTCGTCGCGATCGTGCACAGGAGGATCAGGTCGAGTACCGGGTAGCCGAGGCCGACGAGCGACGCGGCGTCCGTACCGACGTGGAGGTCGGAAAGCACGAGCGACCACCAGAGCAGACCGAGCGACGCGACCACGAGCACCCCGTCGAGCACCGCCTGGCCGCCGATCACGCGCAGCGACGGGCGGAAGAGAAGACGAGCCCGACCAGGATCAGGCCGTAGAAGCCGAGGTAGCCGACGTCGGGCCACCACGGGAACGGCATCGAACCGCCGCCGAGCTCGACGATCGCCCAGACGACCTCGCCCGCGAACCAGGACGCGCAGGCGAGCGAGACGAGCAGCCAGAAACCGCGTAGCCCCTTCGGCACGCGCGTTCCCGCCCACGCGGAGAGGAGCACCGCGGCGACGATCGGGACGAGGTACGCCGTATCGGGGAAGCGAGCAGCGCTCGCGCCCCGCCCGGCGCGAGTAGCAGCCAGCCGGCGTAGAAGGCGAGCCACGCGGCCACTGCAGCGAGAGCGCCGGCGGCCGCAAGCCGTGCGCGCGGAGTGCCCATCGCTTCAGGAATCGTGCGCTTTGGCGCGTGCGCCGACCCCCGATCGGGGGATCACCCGGCGTTAATTCTCGGCGAGGGCGTGGCGGAGCTTGCGGCGTGCTGCCTTGCGCTCCTTCATCGCCCGCGGGTCCGGGATCGGCACCGCGGAGAGGAGCGCCTTCGTGTAGTCGTGCTGCGGGTGTGTGTAGACCTGCTCGGCCGGGCCGATCTCGACGAGCCGGCCCTGATTCATCACCGCGATCCGGTCGCTCATGCCGCGGACGACGGCGAGGTCGTGGGCGATGAAGAGATACGTGAGCCCGAAGTCTCCCTGGAGGTCTTTGAGCAGGTTGAGGATCTGCGCCTGGATCGAGACGTCGAGGGCCGACACCGGCTCGTCGCAGACGATCAGCTTCGGGCTGAGGGCAAGCGCGCGGGCGATCCCGATCCGCTGCCGCTGGCCGCCCGAGAACTCGTGTGGGTAGCGGTTCGTGAAGCTCGGGTTGAACCCGACGACATCGAGCAGGTTGCGGATCCGGACGGTGCGGTCGCGGCGCGTGCCGATCCCGTGCACGACCAGCGGCTCGCCGACGATGTCGCCGACCGTCATGCGCGGATCGAGCGAGGAATACGGATCCTGGAAGACGATCTGCATCTCGCGCCGCATCTTCCGCATCTCCTCGCGGCCGAGGTCGGTCAGCTCGGTTCCCTCGAACGTGACCGAGCCGGAGGTCGGTTTCAGCAGCTGGAGGATGCAGTAGCCGGTCGTCGACTTGCCCGAGCCGGACTCGCCGACGAGCCCGAGCGTCTCCCCGGGCGCGACGTCGAAGCTGACCCCGTCCACGGCCTTGACCTCCCCCACCTTGCGCTCGATCAGCAGCCCAGACCGGATCGGGAAGTGCTTGTGCAGGTCGGTGACCCGGAGCAGCGGTGCCTTTGCGCTCACGAGCGCGCCCCTTCCGGCTCGCGCGCGCCCGCGCGCTCGCAGGCCGGATGCGCCGAGCGGACCCAGTGCCCGCTGCGCACCTCCCGCAGCTCTGGCTCGCGCTCGGTGCAGTCGTCGCTGCCGGCATGCGGGCAGCGAGGGCCGAAGCGGCAGGCGCTCGGCGGGTCGATCAGGTCGGGCGGCCGGCCTGGAATCGCGGTCAGCCGTCCCTCGCGGACGTTCGCCCCCTCGAGCTGCGGTAGCGCGCCGAGCAGCGCCTCGGTATACGGGTGCTCGGGATTGTCGAAGAGGTCGAGCGTCGAGGCCTGCTCCACCACCTGGCCGGCGTACATGACGAGGATATCGTCCGCAGCTTCGGCGACCACGCCCATGTCGTGGGTGATGATGATCATCGACATCTCGTATTCGTGGCGCAGATCGTCGAGCAGGTCGAGCACGGAGGCCTGGACGGTCACGTCGAGCGCGGTCGTCGGCTCGTCCGCGATCAGCAGCTTCGGGTCGCAGGAGAGACCGATCGCGATCATCACGCGCTGGCGCATCCCGCCCGAGAAGCGGTGCGGGTAGTCGCCGAGCCGCTCGGCCGCGCGCGGGATCTGCACCGTCTCGAGCAGCTCGACCGCCTTCTTGTCGGCCTGCTTCTGCGAGACGTCGTAGTGGCGCCTGATCGTCTCGGTGATCTGCGTCCCGATCGTCAGCGTCGGGTTCAACGAGGTCATCGGGTCCTGGAAGATCATCGCGATCTCGCGGCCGCGGACATCCTCAAGCTGACTCTCGGACAACGTCGTCAGGTCGCGGCCCTCGTAGACCACGGAGCCGGAGACGATCTTCGCCGGCGGCTTCGGGATCAACCCCATGATCGAGAGGGCGGTCACCGACTTGCCGCACCCGGACTCGCCGACGATCCCGAGGGTCTTCCCCTTCTCGACCGAGAAGCTGATCCCGTCGACGGCGCGGACGGTTCCTTCACGGGTGAAGAAGTGCGTACGCAGGTCGGTAACTTCGAGCAAGGCCACGCTTACGTTTCCCTCGTTCGTGGGTCGAGGGCGTCGCGCAGGCCGTCGGCGACGAAGTTGGCGCAGAGAACGAGCGTGGCGATCGCGACCGAGGGGACGATGATCGCCGTCGGGTGGCTGCGGAAGACGGTGCGGCCCTCCTGCGCCATCGCGCCCCAAGACGCGTCGGGCGGGCTGATCCCGAGCCCGATGAAGGAGAGAAACGCCTCGCCGAGGATCACCCCAGGCAGCTCGAGGAAGATCGCGATGATCAGCACGCCGAGGGTGTTCGGCAGCAGATGCCGCCCGAGGATCCGGTACCAGCGGGCACCGACCGCCTTGGCCGCGCGGATGTAATCGTTCTCCTTCAGCGTCAGCACCTGGCCGCGCACGATCCTGGCGGTCGTGAACCAGCTCGCGACCGAGAGCGCGACCATCATCGTCCACATGTCCGTCCGGCCGATGATCGCAAGCGTGATGATCGCGAACGGGAGGTACGGCAACCCGTAGAGCGCGTCGAGGAAGCGCATCAACCCGTTGTCGAGCCGGCCGCCGACGAAGCCCGAGATCGAGCCGTAGACGACGCCGATCAGGAGGATTGCGAGCGTCGCTCCGAACGCGATCAGGATCGAGACGCGACCGCCGAGCGCAGTGCGGGTGAACAGATCGCGTCCGAACTTGTCGGTCCCGAACGGATGCTCGAGGCTGGGCGTCTGGCTCGCGATCTCGAAGGCGATCTTGTCCGGGTCGTACGGGGACAGGATCGGTGCGAGCAGGCAGTAGAGCAGGACGAGGACGAAGACGGATCCCGCGATCACCGCGGCCTTGTTGCGCGCGTACCGGCGCCAGGCGTCTTTCCAGAGGTTCGATTGCCGGATCGGCGCGCCGGACGCCGGCGCGGCGCCGGGCTCGGAGACGAGTGCTTCGTCCCTAGCGCCGGTGACGCTCACGCGCGCGCGTCCCGCGTCCGCGGATCGAGGATCCCGTAGAGCACGTCGACGACGAGATTCGCCAGGATTACGATCACCGAGAGCAGGACGGTCAGGCCCATCACGACCGAGTAGTCGCGGTTGCTGACCGAGTCCACGTACGACTGGCCGATGCCCGGAATGTTGAAGATCAGCTCGATCACGAACGAGCCGGTGATGATGAAGCCGAGCAGCGGGCCTGCGGCCGTGACCACCGGAATCAGGGAGTTTCTGAGCACGTGGAGCCCCACGACGCGGCGATAGCGCAGGCCCTTAGCCTTCGCTGTCCGCACGTAGTCCTGCTGCAGAGTCTCGAGCATCGTGCCGCGGACAAGGCGCGCGAAGAGCGCCATCGGCCCGAACCCGAGCGCGATCGACGGCAGCACCTTGTGCTCCCAGCTCGTCCAGCCGCTCGTCGGGAACCACCCCGCCTTGAGCGCGACGAAGTAGATCAGGAGCGTCGCGACCAGGAAGCTCGGGACGGAATGGAAGACGTTGGAGACGAACATGGCGCTGTAGTCGACCCAGGTGTTGTGCCTGAGCGCTGCGATCATTCCCAGCGGCACGCCGAGGACGAGCGCGAACAGGAAGGCGTAGACGCCGAGCTCGATCGAGTTGGGGAAGTGGGTCTTGACGATGTCGTTGACGTCGCGGCCGCGAACGACGAGCGAGGGACCGAGGTCGAACGTGGCGACGCCCTTCACGTAGTGGGCGTACTGGAGATACCACGGGTCGTTGACGTGGAACTTCGCCTCCAGGTTCCGCTGCGTCGCGTCCGTAACCGCGCGCTCCGACTGGCGGAACGGGTTGCCTCCGATCTGGCGCATCATCATGAACGTCATGAAGATGACGATCAGAAGCACGGGGATCGTCCAGAAGACCCGCCTGACGATGAACTTGAGCACGGAGGCGTCCTAACCGCGTCGAAGGTTTCCCGAACGGGGGCGGAGCGCTCGGCCCCGCCCCCGCTCGGCTGGTGCGTGCTACCCGGTGACGACGACCTTGGTCAGGTCGACCTGGTTCAGCAGGTTGAACTCGAACGAGTCCTTCACGGTCTCGCGCTCCTGCGCCGTGTAGGTGTAGTAGTAGATCGGCATGATCGGCATGTCGCCGTCCTCGCCGCCCAGGATCTCCTCCGCCTGCGCGTACAGCTCATAGCGGGCGTCGTTGTCCGGGGTGCTGCGGGCCTTCTCGATCAACGCGTCGTACTCCTTGTTGCAGTAGTTGGTCGAGTTGTTGCCCGACTCGCACGTCCACAGGTCGAGGAAGTTGATCGCGTCGACGAAGTCGCCGATCCAGCCGAGCCGGTAGACGCCGACGTCCTGGTTCGGCGGCGGCCCGAGGAACTCCAGGTACTGCTGGAACTCCTGCTGCTTGATCTCGCTCTCGATCCCGAGCTCCTTCCAGGCCGCCTGGATCGCGACGGCGATCTCACGGTGCCCGGGGGAGTCGTTGATGTACAGGTTGATGCTCTTGACCGGGCTGGCGACCTCGCTCATCAGCTGCTTCGCCTGCTCCAGGTCGGCCGACTCCGGCTGCCACGGGGAGTCCGGGTTGATCGTGTCGAACCCGGGCATCCCCTTCGGGGTGAAGCCCGTCGTCGGCAGCTGATCCTCCTGCGCGATGTTGTCGATGATCGACCGGCGGTCGATCGCGAGCGACATGGCGCGACGCTGCTTCACGTCGGTGATCTTCTTGACGTTGAAGCCGTAGTAGTAGGTACCGAGACCCGGGTACTGGTCGTAGGTCTCTGTCTCGCGCAGGCGCGGGATCTCGTCGATCGCGAGGGCGTCGTTGACGTCGATCTCGCCGGCCTCGAACGCCTGCACAGCGGTCGTGCCGTCCTCGATCATGCGGCCGTTGACGCGGGTGAGCTTGACACTCGCCGCGTCGCGCCACTCGTCCCACTTGACGATGTCGATCGCGGCGCTGTGCTCCCAGTTCTCCAACTTGAAGGGGCCGTTGGTGACGATGTTCGCCGCCTCGGTCCACTTGTCGCCGAACTGGTCGACCGCCTTCTTGTTCACTGCAAGGAACGAGTGGTGGGCGACCTGCTGCAGGAACCAGGGCTGCGGCGTCGTCAGCGTCACCTCGAGGGTCTTGTCGTCGACCGCATTGACGCCCATCTTCTCACCGAGCGCCTCGCAGTCGTCCTTCTTGGGATCGCAGCCGTTGTAGTCGTCCGCGCCCGCGATCCCGGAGAACTGGTAGGCGTAGTCGGCGGCCAGCTCCGGCGAGACGGTGCGCTTCCAGGCGTATTCGAAGTCGCCGGCAACGACCGGGTCACCGTTCGTCCACTTGAGATCGTCACGGAGCACGAACGTGACGGTGAGACCGTCCTCGCTCGTCTCGAAGCTCTCGGCGGCGCTCGGCACCGGGTTCAGGTCGTCATCGAGCTTGACGAGCGGATCCATGATGTTGAGCAGGATGTTGGCGGAGGTGACATCGCTCGCCAGACCGGGATCCAGCGACGGGGGCTCGGTGCCCCAGTTGATCGTGATCGTCTGCTCGGCGGCCTCGCCGCCACCGCCGTCTTCGGTCGTCGCGCCGGTGCCCGCAGCCTCGTCGTCGTCGCCGCCGCAGCCGGCAGCGACCAGAACGAGACTCGTGACGAGCAGCGCGAGCCACAGCCAGAGGGTCTTGGTCCTCATCGAAAAGTCCTTCCTTCGGTTACAGGGGTGCAGCGGCGCGGAGAGAACGCCGCTCTACTTGTTGCCAGGTATACCGTTCATAAACCTGTGAAACAGTGGTCTTTACGCGCTGTACACGTGGGCGCAACCTTCGCGACGCTTTCGGCGTGCCTGGCCGTCGAGCCTGCCCTGGCGCACCTCGATCTCCGCCCGCGGCTGGTCGAGCAAGGAGCGGTCGTCGACGTCCGGGTCGAACTGCCGCAGCTGCGTCCCGGCGGCCCGCCCCGTCAGCTCGAGCTCGCCGGCCCAGGGATCGAGGTGCTCTCGACGCGACTGCAATCGACGCTCGCATCCGAAACGGTGTGGAGCGCCCGGCTCCGCGCCGACGCGGCGCCCGGAGTCGTTACGTTGGTGCTCACGGCCGTGTACGCGGATGGACGCACGGTGGAGGTCGACGAGCAGCTGACCGTGGTTGTGGCCCCGCCGGGCTCCGGCTTTCCGTGGGCCGGCGTCGTCGCGGGCGCGCTGCTCGCCGTCGGGTTCGCCGCCGTTTCCCTCTACCTCGCCCGCCGCAGAGCCTGATAGCGTCACCGCTCGTGCTGTTCCAGCAGTTCGTGAACGACGACCTCGGCTGTGCGTCGTACCTGGTCGGAGACGAGGACGCAGGCGTCGCGGCGATCGTCGATCCTCCGTACGCGATCGAGCCGGTGCTGGCAGAGGCCGCGCGGCGCGGCGTCAGGATCGTGCGAACGGTGGAGACGCACACGCACGCCGACCATCTTTCCGGGCACGGCCGGCTCGCGCTCGAGCACGGCGTTCCGATCTCGATCCACCCGGCCGCCGCGGCGGAATATGAGCACGACCCGCTCGACGACGGCACCGAGATCGAACTCGGCGCCGTCGTGCTGCGGGCGATCCACACGCCGGGCCACCGGCCGGAGCACACCTGCCTCGCTGTGATCGACCGCTCGCGCGCCGCCGAGCCGTGGCTCGTCCTCACCGGCGACTCGCTCTTCGTCGGGGATGCGGCGCGGCCCGACCTCGCGGTCGGCGCCAGGGAGGGTGCGGAGGGCCTCTTCCGCTCGCTGCGGCTCCTGCTCGAGCTGTCCGACGGGGTCGAGGTCTTCCCCGGGCATGTCGCCGGCTCGCTCTGCGGCAGGGCGATGAGCTCGAAGGCCTCGTCGACGATCGGCTTCGAGCGCCGCTTCAATCCCGCCCTGCAGCTCGAGCGCGAGGCCGACTTCGTCGCCGAGTCGGCGTCGGTGTCGGCGCCGAAGCCGCCGAACATGGCGCGGCTCGTCGAGCTCAACCGCGGGGCGCTCGTCGGCTCGGCGGCAACCGTCGTCGAGGTGCCGGTGGCGACCTTGGGGGCAACTGTGCTCGACGTCCGGCCAGCGACCGACTTCCTCGCGGGCCACCAGCACGGCGCGTTGAACGTCCCGGTTTCCGGCAACTCGTTCTCGACGAAGGCCGCGTTCCTGCTCGATCCCGACGCTCCGATCGTCGTGCAGGCCTCGTGCGCGGCCGAAGCCGAGCTCGCCGTCCGCGGTCTCCGTTCCGTCGGCTTTCTCGCGCTCGAGGATTACGTGCTCGGCGAGGGGCCGGAGCGGATCGAGGCCGTCAGCCTCGACGAGCTGGACGAGCTGCTGAAGGACGGAGCCGAGCTGATCGACGTCCGCGAGCGTGACGAGCGCGACGGCGGCTACATCGCGGGCAGCCGCAACATCCCGTATCGCCTGCTCCCCGTCGCCGGCGCCGACGTCCCCACCGACCGGCCCGTCGTGACGATCTGCGAGAGCGGCGCCCGAGCCGGGATCGCGGCCTCGATCCTCGCCGCGAAGGGCATCGACGCCCGGCCCGTCCTTGACGGCGGCGTCACCGCCTGGGCCGCACGCGGCGGACAGATGGTCGAGTTCCGCCGCTGCGGCTCGTAATCGAGAGCCCTCATGCGGTCGCGGCGAGCAGCGCCTCGCCCTCGCGGATGTAGCGCGTCGCACCAACGGAGCGGTAGAAGGCGAGCGCCTTCGCGAGCTGGACGTCCGCCTCGGCGCGGCGGCCCTGCGCGGCGAGCGTGGTCGCTGCCTGCACCCGCACATCGGCCTCGGCAGCAAGATCGCCGATCTCGTCGAGCACATCGGCTGCAGCGTCGAAGCGGGCGTCGAGGATCGCCTCCGCCGCCTCGGTCCACCGCGTGCGGGGCTCCTCTGCGAGCCTAGCCCTGACCTCTCCCCGGAGGCCCAGCGGATCTGCGGCGAGCGCCAAGCTGATCGAGACGACACCCAGCGTGAGCACCTCCCGGGCAGCCGCCCGAGCGTCGGCGATCCGCCCGAGGCCGAGCGCGAGGTGCAGGTTGACGTTGAGGGCGGGCCGTAGCACCTGGGGATCCTTGATTTTGCGACCGAGCTCGAGCGCCCGGGCCGCACCTGCGAGCGCCCCCTCCACGTCGTCGCGGGCAAAGAGGATGCGCACGCGGCTGCTTTGGACGTCTCCCTCGAGGTAGTGCGACGAGCCGCTCTCGCACTCGGCGATGAACGCGTCCGCAGCGCGGAGCGCGTCGTCCCAGTGCCCGAGGGAACGATCGGCCCCGATCGCGACACCGCGGAGGTAGCGGCCGAGGGTCGCATTGCCGAGCAGTTCCGCCACTTCCTTCCCTTCGCGCCAGATCTCGGAGGTGCGCCGGATGTCGCCGATGGTTGAGAGGACGGCGCCGAGGTTGTTGTAGGCACGCGCGGCTTCCGGATCGTTCGCGGCGACGGCGATCGCGATCGCGCGCTCGAGGTCGGCGATCCCGCCTAGGTCCCCCAACCTCGCGCGCGAGGTCCCGAGCACGTTCAAGGCGAGCGGGGACTCGTCGAGACCGAGCTCCTCGGCCAGAGCAAGCGCCTGACGCGCCGCCTCGATCGCCGCCTCGAGCTCGTCGGCAAGCATCGAGTAGCGCCCGGACTGTGTTAGCACCCGGATCGCGGCCGGAGAGGCCGCTCGTTCGCCCACGAGCTCCTGCGCCCGCGCCAGGTGCTCGCGCGAGCGGTCCCGCTCCCCCTGGAACCACCAGCTTTCGGCGAGGAGCAGGCTGGCCTCCGCTGCGGTCTCGCAATCGCCGCCAGCGAGGAGCGCGTCACGGGCTTCCTCGAGGGTCTCGACCCGGCGCTCGTCCGAGGCGAGGTGGAAGGCGGCGCCGAGCCGAAAGAGGATCCGCGGGCGGTCGGGTTCAACGACGCCGAGGGCGAGCGCCTCCTCGTAGAAGCGCGCGGCGCTGTCGAAGGCATTGAGCGCGAACGCTCGGTCGCCGGCCCGCTGGAGCGCAGCCGCGGCCGGCGCAGCGAACTCGCCCGGATCGACACCCGCGGCGCGTGCCAGCCCGAGCGCGGAGAGGTAGTGGTGCGCGAGCAGGTCGGCGTTGTCCTCCGGCCGGCCGAGCGACTCGATCCAGACCGCGGCGGCCCGATGCCGCTCGACCCGGCCGCCGCGGGGAATCGATCCATAGGCAACGTCCCGCACGAGGACGTGCCGGAACGCGTACTCGCTCTCCCCGGCCACGGAGCTGCGCCGCTCGCGCCGGACGAGCTCGCGACGCTCGAGCCCGTGAAGTCGCTCCTCGACCGCCAACCGATCGTGGGCGCCGATCGCAGCGAGCGCCCCCGACCAGAAGACCTTTCCGACGACGGCGGCGTCCTGCAGCAGCCCCTTGTCGACGGGATCGAGCCCGTCCAGGCGCGCCGCGATGACTCCCTGCACCGACTCCGGCAGCTCCAGCTTCTCGTAGCCGCGATCGGCGACCATGCGCACGAACTCCTCCGCGTAAAGCGGGTTCCCGCCGGCCCGCTCGAGCAGGGCGGACTGCACCTCGACCGGGAGCACGGACTGCTCGAGCAGCGAGTGCACGAGCCGTGCAGTCTCATCGTCGGAGAGAGGCGAGAGCGACACGGTCGTCGCGTTCGCCTTTCCCCCGCCCCAGGCCGGCCGGCGAGCCGACAGCTCGGGTCTGGCGCTGGCGACGATGAGCACCGGCACGTCCGTCAGCCAGTCGACGAGGTGATCGACGAAGTCGAGCAGCCCGTCGTCGGCCCAGTGCATGTCCTCGAATACGAGCACGAGCGGCCGTTCCTCGGCCAGGGCCTCGAAGAACCGACGCCAGGCCGCGAACGCCTCGCCACGGCGGTCGCCCGAGAGATCGTCGGCCGCCATGCCCGCGAGCGGACGGAGGTGAGACTCGACCCACCGCGCCTCTGCCTCGTCGGGCAGCAGTCGCGCGACGGCATCGGCGAGCTTCGTCCCCGCCGCTTCGGGCGTATCCGTCTCGAGGATTCCCGCCTGCGCCTTGACCATCTCGCCGAGCGCCCAGTAGCTCACTCCTTCGCCGTACGACAGTGAGCGGCCCTGCCTCCAGGTGGTGAGCACGGTGCCCTGCTCGATCGCGCCGAAGAGCTCGGCAAGCAGGCGGCTCTTGCCGATCCCCGGGACGCCGACGAGTGTCACGAGTTGCGGGGCGCGTTCCTCGCGAGCCCTGGCGAGCGCCGCCACGAGGATCTCCACCTCCTGCGCGCGACCGACGAGTGGCGCGCCGGAGACGATTGCGAGGTCGACGCCGAAGCGGGAGTGGGCCTGCACCGCCTCCCACACCGGGATCGGCTCCGACTTCCCCTTGCCAAGCACGGACTCGGCGGCGCGGTACTCGATCGCTCGCTCCGTCGCCCGGTAGGTCTGCTCGCCGACCAGGATCCCGTTCACCGGCGCCGCCGACTGCAACCGCGCCGCCGTGTTCACCACGTCTCCGGCGACCATCCCCTCACCCTCCGCGGGCCGCGCCCCCAACGACACCAACGCCTCCCCCGTGTGCACCGCGATCCGCACCTGCAACTCCTGCTCCTCCAGCACCCAATCCCTGATCGCAAGCGCCGCCCGCACCGCCCGCTCCGGATCGTCCTCGTGCGCCACCGGCGCTCCGAACACCGCCATCACCGCATCGCCGATAAACTTTTCCACCGTCCCACCGAACCGCTCCAGCTCGGCCCGCAGCCGCGCATAGAACGGCGCCAGAACGGCGCGCACATCCTCCGGATCGAGCCGCTCCGCACGAGCGGTCGAGCCGACCATGTCCGCGAAGAACACGGTCACCACCTTCCGCTCCTCGCGTGCCGCAGGCGACGCCAGCGGCGCGCCGCAACGGGCACAGAAACTCGCGTCAGGCGCAGCCGCATGATTGCACTTGTTGCAAGTCGCCACGATCTGATCTTTACATGGTCCGCTGTAAGCGTCACGATGGCGCGATGGCCGACGCCCATGACGAGGAGCTGCCTGCCTGGAGCCTCCCCTCGACCTCGCTCGACGCGATCAGGATGCCGCCGACCTGGCCTGACCGGGTCGACCGGGAGTGGGCCTGGGGCGGCTCGACGGGAAAGGGAGCCGTCGTCGCCGTCGTCGACAGCGGCATCGAGCGAGGCCATCCGCTGGTCGGCGAGGTCGAGGAGGCTGTTGCAGTTTCTGTCACGCCCGGTGAGGAGCCCTCGGTCGTCGCGGACGAGGACGGGGACGCCTGCGGACACGGAACCGCGTGCGCGGGCATCATCCGCTCGCTCGCCCCCGAGTGCACGCTCGTCAGCGTCCGTGTGCTCGGATCCGGCTGGACCGGTAGCGGCCGGCTGCTGATCGCGGGACTGCGCTGGGCGATCGAGCGCGGCGTCGACGTGATCAACCTCAGCCTCTCGACGACGAAGCTCGATCATGCTGCGGTGCTCCGCGAGCTAGCCGACACGGCGTACTTCAACCGCACGATCATCGTCGCCTCTGCGCACAACATGCCGGTTGAGAGCTATCCGTGGCGCTTCGCCTCCGTCCTGTCCGTCGGCAGCCACGAGCTCGGCGAGGGTGACGCGTTCTTCTACAACCCGAGGCCGCCCGTCGAGTTCTTCGCGCGCGGCCTCGACGTGAACGTGGCCTGGCTCGGCGGCTCGAGCGTCCGCTCGACCGGCAACAGCTTCGCGACACCGCACATGACGGGCCTCTGCGCACTGATCCGCGCGAAGCATCCTGAGCTGACGCCCTTCCAGGTGAAGAGCGTTCTCCACCAGACCGCGAACAACGTCCGGGAGGAAATGCCATGACCGACGAACCGCTCCGCGACGCCGTCGCCGGAGGCGTGCTCGGCGCCGAAGCCGGCCACCTCGAGCTGCTGCAGTCGATCGTCGAGGTGGCGAAGGCCATCTTCCGCGCCCGGGCGTCATCGATCTTCCTGCTCGACCGCGAGACGGACGAGCTCGTGTTCGAGGCGGTCGCCGGCGAAGGCGCCGCGTCGCTCATCGGTCAACGGCTGCCGTCGAGCACCGGCGTCGCCGGCTGGGTGCTCGTCACGCAGCAGCCGCTCGTGCTCGACGAGCTCGAGAACGATCCGCGGTTCGCCCGGGACGTCGCGGAATCGACCGGCTACGTCCCGAAGTCGCTGATGGCGGTGCCGCTCCTCCACGACGAGGAGATCCTGGGCGTGCTCCAAGTGCTGGACCGTCCGCAGCAGGAACGCTTCTCGCTTGCCGAGATGGAGCTGCTCGGCCTTTTCGCGAGCCAGGCTGCGATCGCGCTCGACCTGCTGGGTCGTGCCCGACGCGCGCGAGCGGTCGTCAACGACGAATCACCACTGGGCGTCGTCGCGCGTCTCGCCGCGACGCTCGACGCGGCTTCGCCCGCGCGGCGGGAGCAGGGGCTCGAGCTGCTTGCGGCGCTCGAGCGTGTGCTCGCGCCGTAGAACGAGATCGGGGCGGCAAGCCGCCCCGATTCGGGTCCAACTCGACCGAAGCTCTGAGCTACATCGCCTTCGACTTCCGGTGCAGCTCGACGTCGTCGTCCGACTCGTCGTCCTTGGGCGCCTCGTCGGTGGCCAGGACCTTGCTCTTCTTGTGGGCCTCGACGTCCTCGTCCTCGCGCGGTGTGGTGCTCTCCTGATCCGACACGGATCCTCCTTCAGTGGTTGGACACGTTGCAGACAAGACGGCCTGCGAAGCATCTTTCTTCCCTCCATCTTCCCATCTTCAACATAAATTGCAATTATTCGTGTGGTGAAGCGGCTTTCGATGGCTGTGCGAGAGTCGCTCGGGGCGCTCCGCGACGTCTACGCGAACCCCTCGCTGCGGCGCCTCCAGCTCGCCAACGCGAGCTCGATCATCGGTGGCTGGGCATACGTCGTCGCCCTTGCCGTCTTTGCCTATCGCGCCGACGGCGCGTACGCGGTGGGCTTGCTCGCGACGGTGCGCTGGCTCTCGGGAGGGATCGCATCGCCGCTCGCGGGAGTCATCGGCGACCGCTACCCGCGCGCGCGGGTGATGATCGCCTCCGATCTCGTGCGTGCGGCGATCCTCGCCGGGATGGGCCTGGCGGTCGTCGCTGGCGCGCCGACCCTCGTCGTGTACGCCCTCGCGGTGGCGGCGACGCTGGCCGCGACGCCCTTCGGCCCCGCGCAGGCAGCGCTTCTTCCCCAGCTGGCTCGTTCGCCGGGTGAGCTGAGCGCCGCGAACGCAAGCGCGGGCGCCGTCGACAACGTCGGCTCGTTCGCCGGGCCGGCGCTCGGAGGCTTGCTCGTCGCGGCGATCAACGTCGAGACCGTGTTTGCGACGTCTGCTGCGCTCTACGCGGGGTCAGCGCTCCTCGTTCTCAGCCTGAGGGTGCGCGAGCAGGTGGAGCGGGAGGCGCCCGACGAGAACGGCGGCGGCCTTCGGGCCGCACTCGCAGGCTTCCGTACGCTGGCGGGAGTCCCGCGGCTGCGTCTCGTTCTCGGGCTCGTCGCGGCGCAAACCGTGGTCGACGGCGCGCTCGACGTGCTGATCGTCGTGCTAGCACTAGAGACGCTGCAGGCCGGTGCGGCCGGGCTCGGCATCCTCAACTCGGCCGCGGGTATCGGCGGGATCGTGGCCGCGCTCTTCGTCGCCGGCGTGGCAGCGCGCGGGCGGCTCGCGTCGAGCCTCGGCGTCGGGATCGTCCTCTGGGGGCTACCGCTCGCGTTGATCGGCGTCTGGCCCGAGCACGCCGTGGCGATCGTCCTGCTCGCCTTCGTCGGCGCCGGCGGGACGATCGTCGGGGTCGCCGGCGACACGCTCCTCCAGCGGGCGGCGCCGCCCGAGCTGCTCGCCCGCGTCTTCGGGGCGATGGACGGCGTCATTCTCGTCGCGCTCGCGCTCGGGTCTCTGGCCGCGCCGTTCCTCGTCGACACGATCGGCGTGCGCGGCGCGCTGCTCGCCACCGGTGCGGTTCTGCCCGTGCTCGCCGCGCTCACCTGGACCCGCCTTGTCGCGATCGACGCGGCCGCAGCCGTGCCGGAGCGCCGGCTCGAGCTCCTGCGTTCGTCGCCGATCTTCGCCGCGCTGGCACCCGCGACGCTCGAGGCGCTGGCTGCCCAGCTCGAGCCGCGCCGCGTGGATGCCGGCGACGCCGTCTTCTCCCAGGGCGACAGCGGCGACGAGTACTACTTCGTCGACTCCGGCACGGTCAACGTTGCCGTCGACGGCGTGACGAGCGCAGAGCTCGGCGTCGGCGAGGGATTCGGCGAGATCGCGCTCCTACGCGACCTGCCGCGGACCGCCACGGTGACCGCGACGACCGGCGTCGCGCTCTTTGCGCTCGAGCGCGAGCACTTCCTCGCCGCGGTGACCGGCCATGCTCAGAGCCGCGCAGCGGCCGAGACGCTCGTCACGAGCCGGCTCAGCCAGGCCAAGCTGTAACCGGTCACTGCACGCGCTCGACGTCGTAGTCGCGCTCCGCGAGCGTCTGGAGCAGATCCGCGCAGTGCTCCGAATCGCGCATCGCGAGCGTCAGCTCGACCTCTGTCTGCCCGATCGGCAGCCGCATCCCCTCGCGATGATGCTCGACCGAGACGACGTTGGCACGCTCTCCGGCGACGAGCTGGAGCAGCTTGATCAGCTCGCCGGGACGGTCGCCGAGCCTCGTGCGGACGACGAGGAAGCGCCCGGACTGCGTAAGCCCGTGGCGCATCACCTGGATCAGCAGGGTCGGGTCGATGTTGCCGCCGGAAAGGATGACGCCGAGCTCGTCCTCCCCACCCGCCTTGCCCGCCAGCACGGCCGCGACCGACGCCGCACCCGCACCCTCGACGAGCAGCTTCGTCCGCTCGAGCAGGAGCACGATCGCGTGGCTGATCTGCTCGTCCGTGACCGTGACAATGTCGTCTAGGGCGTCGCTGAGGATCGACGAGGTCAGCTCACCCGGCTGCTTGACCGCGATCCCCTCCGCGATCGTGTAGCGATGGTCGGTGCCGCCGGCGAACGGGCACATGTTCTCGGCCTGGACGCCGACGAGGCGCACGTCCGGGCGCAACGCGCGAAACGCGATCGCGATCCCGGCCGCGAGCCCGCCGCCGCCGATCGGGATCACGAGTGTGCGCGCATCCGGTAGCTGCTCGGCGAGCTCGAGCCCGATCGTCCCCTGCCCCGCGATCACGCGCTCGTCCTCGAACGCGTGAATGAACGTGGCGCCGCCCGCGTCGACGAACTCCTGCGCCGCGGCCAGCGAGTCGTCGAAGCCGACGCCCGCGAGCTCGACGTGAGCGCCGTAGTTGCGCGTCGCGTCGACCTTCGCCATCGGCGAGTCTTGCGGCATGAAGACGGTGGCGGTGATGCCGGCCTCGCGCGCCGCCCATGCGACCGCCTGGCCGTGGTTGCCCGCGCTCGCGGCGGCGACGCCGGCGGCTCGCTCCTCCGGTGTCAGCGATTGGACGGTGTTGACGGCGCCGCGGATCTTGAAGGCGCCGGTCCGCTGCAGGTTCTCCGCCTTCAGCTGGACGGGACGGCCGACAAGCCGCGAGAGCGTCTCGGACGGATAGACCGGCGTGACGCGCGCGATGCCGGCGATCCGGGCCCGCGCGGCCTGGAGGTCAGCGAGTGTCGGTGACCGTTTGGTCTTCATCGTCGATGCCGTACACCTCCTCGAGGATCTCGCGAACCGCCGAGAGCGGGTCGAGCTCGCGTGCTTGAACACGATCGAGCAGCCGCGCGAGCTCGGGCTTCTCGGCGACCGCCGCCTGCAGATGCACCTTTGCGCGGCTTGTCGCCGCGGCGAACACCTCACCCGCGAGGTTCTTCCGGCGCCGCTCCTCGAGCAGCCCCGCCGACTCGAGGTGCACACGGTGCTCCTCGACCTTGGCCCAGAGCCCCGGCACGTTCTCGCCACGCAGGGCCTCGGTCAGGACGATCGGAGGCCGCCAGGAGCGGTCGCGGTCGAGCGCGAGGATCGAGCGAACCTCGTTCAGCATCGTCTTGGCGGCGGGATGATCCATCTTGTTGATCGCGATCACGTCCGGGATCTCCATGATTCCGGCTTTCAACGCCTGGACGGAGTCGCCCGAGCCTGGCATCAGCACGAGCAGCACGGTATCTGCGATCCCGATCACCTCGACCTCGCTCTGGCCTGTACCGACCGTCTCGAGCAGGACGAGATCCTTGCCCGCCGCGTCCAGCAGGAGCGCAGCCTGGAGCGTCGCCTCGGAGAGTCCGCCGAGGTGGCCGCGCGTCCCCATCGAGCGGATGAAGACGCCCGGGTCGAGGAAGTGGTCGGCGAGCCGGATCCGGTCGCCGAGCAGCGCACCGTGCGTGAACGGGCTCGACGGGTCGACCGAGATCACGCCGACCGTCGTCTCCGCCTCGCGGACGTGGCGGACGAGCGCGCTGATCAGTGACGACTTGCCGACGCCGGGCGGCCCGGTCACCCCGACGACGAACGCGGAGCCGGTCTCCGGGTAGAGCGTGCGAACGAGCTCGTACGAGAGCGGATCGCGGTTCTCGACGAGCGAGATCGCCCGGGCGAGTGCGCGCCGATCGCCGCTGCGCACGCCTGCGCCCAGGTCGTCGAGCGTCCAAGCGTGGCGGCTCATGCGAGCATCTGCTCGGACTCCTGGCCGCGCGGCGCCAGGACGACGGTGAGGAAGGCGCCGAGCAGGTAGGCCGCGGCAGCGCCGCCCCAGACCCAGCGGGCGCCGTAGAGGTCGGTCAGCCAGCCTGCGGCCACCATCCCGAGACCGAGCGTCGCGTAACTCGAGGACATGATCACGGTGAACGCGCGGCCGCGGAGCTCGTCTGGCGCGCCGCGCTGGATGAAGAGGGCGTTGCAGACAACCGCGGCTCCGTTACCGAAGGACGCCACAACGACGGCGGGGACAGCGACGTAGATGGTCGAGGCGAGCGCAGCGATCGCGTATCCGCCCGCCATCAGCGCGATACCGCAGAAGTAGACGCGTTCGATCCCGAGCCTGTCGACGAAGTGGCCGGAGACGAAACTGCCGATCGTCAGCCCGAGCCCGCTGGCGCCGAGGAGAACGCCGAAGCCGATATTGCCGGCGTCGAGCGAGACTTTCGCCAGGGCGACCTCGGCGACGTTGACCGCGCCGACGCCGAACGTGACCACGTTCCAGACGACGAGCACCGTCAGGAGCGAGCGGGAGCGGAGCACGACCTGGAGGCCGTCCCCGATGTCGCGCCAGTGTCCACGACTCTCGACACGGCCGACCTGGAGCCGCGCCGCGGGAATCCGGGCCAGGAGCACGGCGGAGAGCACGAATGTGACCGCGTTCACCCAGTAGGCGAGGTCGGGTCCCTGCACCGAGAGGATCAGCCCGCCGACGATCGGGCCGACCATCCACGCCAGGTTCTCGACGGTTTGCAGCAGCGAGGTCGCCGCGGGGAGCTGCTCGTCGTCGACGAGGTTCGGCATCCCCGCGTACACGGCCGGGCGGAAGAACCCGGTCGCGACGCCCTGAACCGCCGCGAGTGCGACGATCACGGTCGCGCTGCCGGCAAACGGGAGCGCGCAGAAGACGGCGGCGCGAACGAGATCGGAGGCGATCAGCAGCCGGCGGCGCGAGAGCCGGTCGACCAGCGGCGCCGCCAGGATTCCGATCAGGATGATCGGCAGGAACTCGACGAGCAGGAGCGCGCTCACCCACGAGGCCGACCCCGTCCGGTCGAAGACGTCGACGGTGAGCGCGATCGCGGCGAGATAGGTCCCGGCTCCTGAGCCGAGCGTTGCGAGGAAGAGGCGCCGGAAGTCGGGCGCGTGGCGGAGGACGGCGAAGCTGAGGATGTGCCGGACGCTATCTGAGCTGCGCGGTCAGAAGCCTGCCTTCCTCATCCGTTCCGCGAGCAGCTTGGCGAACAAGCGCAGATCCGCACCGGCGAGGCCCTGCCCCGGTGCGATCGTGAGGAGACCGGCCTCCGCCCGGCCCCGTCCCACCGCGACGATGTGGATCGTCAGCGGAACCGTTCTGGTCTGGCCCGACTCCGTCACCGCGATCCGCAATCCGATGCGGAAGGCGGCCGTACGCGGAGCCACTCGCGGGAACGAGATGCTCCCCTGCTTCAAGATTGTCACCTTCGTGCCGGGGCGGGCCGCCTCCCGCGTGAACACCTGCGCCAGACAGCGGGCGAGGGCGGGCTTGACCGTCCGCGTCCACCCGGCAACGGCGTCCTTCGGCGACACGTAGACGTCGGCGAAGGAGACGATCGAGGGGATCCCGCCGGCCCGCTCGAACTCAGCCTCGGACTTGCCCGTGATCGTGAGATCGGAGCCATTCGGGTTGTAGAAGGAGCAGTCCAGATGATCGTCGTCGTTGTTCGAGGACGGCCCCTGCTTCCACCCCGTGACGAGGTCGGTCCGCTTGAGGACGATCGTCGCCGCCTTCCGCTGGTCGGCCGGCGCAATGCGCTCTTTCGGATCCAGGTGCGAAGCCAGAGCAAGCGCGGGAACCCCGAGTAAGACGGCGATAACGAGCAGTGCGAGGCGGCCGCTCACCAGAGGTGATCCTAGCCTGCTTTGCGAGCCATGCAAATCACCCTTGAGACTCGTATCCGAGGTTCGGCCGCAGCCAGCGCTCCGCCTCCGCAATCTCGATCTCCTTGCGCGCCGCATAGTCCTCGACCTGGTCGCGGCCGAGCCGGCCGACGGCGAAGTACCTCGACTCCGGGTGCGCGAAGTAGAGGCCGCTGACCGCCGCCGCCGGAGTCATCGCGAAGCTCTCCGTCAGCGCCAGGCCCGCAGACTCGGCGCCGAGCAGCTCGAAGAGGCGACCCTTCTCGGAGTGGTCGGGGCAGGCCGGATAGCCGAACGCCGGCCGGATGCCGCGGTAGCGCTCGGCAGCCAGCTCCTCGCTCGTCGGCGCTGCTTCCGGCTCGTACCATTCGCGCCGTGCCCGCAGGTGCAGCCACTCGGCGCAGGCCTCGGCGAGCCGGTCGGCGAGCGCCTTGGCCATGATCGCGCGGTAGTCGTCCTGCTCGGCCTCGTAGCCGGCGGCGAGCTCGTCGGCGCCGTGAATGCCGACCGCGAACGCGCCGACGTGATCTCCTGCGGGAGCGACGAAGTCGGCCAGGCTGCGATTCGGCCGCGAGTCGCCCCAGGCCGACTGCTGGCGCAGCATCGGGAAGCGCTTGCCGCCCTCGAGGACGATGTCGTCGCCCTCTGCGTACGCCGGCCAGAAGCCGTAGACGCCTCTCGCCCGGAGGAGGCCGTCGCGGACGATCTCGTCGAGCTGCTCGACGGCATCGTCGTAGAGCTCCCGGGCAGCCGGCTGCTCGAGAATCGCCGGGAACTTGCCCTTCAGCTCCCAGGCGTGGAAGAAGAACTGCCAGTCGATGAGGGGCCGCAGCTCGTTCAGCGGCGGCTCGACCGCGCGTGGGCCGGTGAACGAGGGCGCGGGCAGGTCGTCGTACCCGAGCGGCTGGCGATTCGCTTGCGCGGCCTCGAGCGTCAGCAGCGGCCGGCGCTCCTTCTCCGCGTACTGCACACGCAGGCGCTCCTGCTCCTCGCGGTTCTCGGCATCGAGAACGCCGCGACGTACCGGGTCGAGCAGATCGGAGACGACGCCGACAACGCGCGAGGCGTCGAGCACGTGGACGGTCTCGCGGCCGTAGACCGGCGCGATCCGCACGGCCGTGTGTTGGCGCGAGGTCGTCGCGCCGCCGATCAGCAGCGGCAGTTCGAGCCCGCGCCGCTCCATCTCCTTCGCCACCTGCACCATCTCGTCGAGCGAGGGGGTGATCAGGCCGGAGAGGCCGACCGCGACAGCGCCGACCTCCACGGCCGTGTCGAGAATCCGGTCGCCCGGGACCATCACGCCCAGGTCGATCACCTCGTAGTTGTTGCAGCCGAGGACGACGCCGACGATGTTCTTGCCGATGTCATGCACGTCGCCCTTGACGGTGGCAAGCACGATCTTCCCCTGACCGCGACCGTTGCTCCCGGTGCGCTCCTTCTCCTCCTCCATGTACGGCTCCAGGTAGGCGACGGCCCGCTTCATCGCCCGCGCGCTCTTCACGACCTGCGGCAGGAACATCCGGCCGGAGCCGAAGAGGTCGCCGACGACCTTCATCCCGTCCATCAGCGGCCCCTCGATCACGTCGAGCGGCCGGATCGCGGCGGCGCGGGCCTCCTCGGTGTCCTCCTCGATGAAGTCGACGATCCCGTGCACGAGCGCGTGCTCGAGCCGTTTGCCGACCGGCGCCTCGCGCCACGACAGGTCGAGCTCGCGCTTGGTCGCCTCGCCCTGGACGGTGGAGGCGAACGTGACGAGGCGGTCGGTCGCGTCGGGGCGGCGGTCGTAGATGACGTCCTCGACGTGCTCGAGCAGGTCGGGTGGGATGTCCTCGTAGACGACGAGTTGGCCGGCGTTGACAATCCCCATGTCGAGCCCGGCACGGATCGCGTCGTAGAGGAAGGCGGAATGCATCGCCTCGCGGACGACGTCGTTGCCGCGGAAGGCGAAGGAGAGATTCGAGATACCGCCGCTCGTCCGCGAGCCGGGGCAGCGCTCCTTGATCGGCGGCAGCGCCTCGAGGAACGCCTTCGCGAAGCCGTTGTGCTCCTCGATCCCGGTCGCCACGGCGAGGACGTTCGGATCGAAGACGATGTTCTCGGGTTCCCAGCCGTCGCCGACGAGAAGGTCGTAGGCACGGCCGCAGATCTCGACCTTGCGCTCGACCGTGTCCGCCTGCCCGGTCTCGTCGAACGCCATCACGACGACGCCGGCGCCGTAGCGGCGGACCGTGCGCGCCTGCTCGAGGAATGCCTCCTCTCCCTCCTTGAGGCTGATCGAGTTGACGATCCCCTTGCCCTGCACGCACTTGAGCCCCGCCTCGAGCGCCGAGAAGCGCGAGCTGTCGACCACGATCGGGATCCGCGCCACCTCGGGCTCGGTCGCCAGCAGGTTGAGGAACGTCGTCATCGCCTGCTCCGCATCGAGCAGGTCGGCGTCCATGTTCACGTCGAGCAGGTTCGCGCCGCCACGCACCTGCTCGAGCGCGACGTCGACCGCTCCCTGGTAGTCGCCCGCCTCGATCAGGCGGCGGAAGCGCGCTGAGCCGGTCACGTTCGTGCGCTCGCCGATGATCACAAAGCCGGTGTCCGGGCCGATCTCGAACGGTTCGAGGCCGCTGAAGCGCGGGCGCGCCGGACGGTTCGGGACTTGTCTTGGGGACTGTCCCTCGACCGCGACCGCAATCGCCCGCACGTGCTCCGGCGTCGTGCCGCAGCAGCCGCCGACGACGTTGACAAACCCCTCGCGCGCAAACGAGCCCAGCAGCTCGGCGGTCGAGTGCGGCTGCTCGTCGTAGCCGCCGAAGGCGTTCGGCAGGCCGGCGTTCGGGTGCGCGCTCGTGTACGTGTCCGCGAGCCGCGAGAGCTCGGCGACGTGCGGCCGAATCTCCTTCGCGCCGAGCGAGCAGTTGACGCCCACGAGCAGCGGCTTCGCGTCCTCGACCGAGTTCCAGAACGCCTCCACGGTCTGCCCGGAGAGCGTGCGGCCGGAGAGGTCGACGATCGTGACCGAGATCCAGAGCGGCAGCTCAGGTGCGACGTCCTTCGCCGCCGCGATCGCCGCTTTCGCGTTCAGCGTGTCGAAGATCGTCTCGATCAGGAGCAGGTCGACGCCGCCCTCGCGCAGGCCGCGGATCTGCTCCGCGTACGACTCGACGACCTGATCGAAGGTGACGGCGCGATAGGACGGGTCGTCCACCTTCGGCGAGAGCGAAAGCGTCACGTTCAGCGGCCCGAGCGAGCCGGCGACGAAGCGGCCACCCGCCTCGTCCGCAGCCTCCCGCGCGAGTCGGGCGCCCGCGACGTTCAGGTCGTGCACCGCGCCCTCGAGCCCGTAGTCGGCCTGGCCGATCGAGGTCGCGGTGAACGTGTTCGTCGTCGTAATGTCTGCGCCGGCCGCGAGGTAGCGGCGGTGGATGTCGAGCACGACGTCCGGTCGGGTCAGGTTAAGCAGGTCGGGATCGCCTGTGACGTCGCGCGGGTGGTCGGCGAAGCGCTCGCCGCGGTAGTCCTCGGGCGCGAGCCCGGCGTTCTGGATCATCGTTCCCCACGCGCCGTCGAGCACGAGGATCCGCTCGCGGAGCAGTGCTTCGAGTCTGTCGCGGGTGTCGCTCACGTCATCGCTCCCGTGCCTGAAGAGGTGGGAGCCGGGCGGCTCGCGGGCTCTTTAGGCGTTTTTTAGCCTGGTCGCCAAGCTGCCTTCAAAGCTTTCCAGGTGAAATCAGGCTATCAGCTAGTAGCCGGAGAACTTGTCCGCGAGGACGCGATCCTCCTGGAGGCCCGCGCCCTTCAGTGAGTCCGAGACGGCCTCGGCCATCTGCGGCGGGCCGGCCACGAGAAACGTCTTGCCGTCGAGGCCCTCGAGCAGCTCGCTGAGGACGTCCGCGTCGAGCTGACGCGTCTCGCCCTCCCAGCCCGGCTCGTCGGTCATCGTCAGGATCACGCGCAGACCGTCGATCCGCTGCTCGAGCTCCTCAAGCTCGTCGAGGAAGGCGGACGACTCGCGGTCGCGGTTCGAGTAGACGAGCGTGACGCGGTATGGCAGCTGCTCGTCGGCGATGAAGCGGAGCATCGAGCGGAACACGGTGATTCCGATCCCGCCGGCGACGAAGACGTACTCGGCGCTCGTGTCCTCGGGGAGCAGGAACGACCCCTTCGGCTCCTCCACCTGCACCTCGTCGCCGACCTCGAGCTGCGCGAGCGTCCGCTTGAACGCTGTGTCGCGGAGGCGCGTCGCGAGCCCGACGACGCCGCGCTCGGTCGGCGAGGTCGCGAGCGAGATATGCCGGCGAAGCCCCTTCTCGTCCGTGTGCCCGCGCTCCGGCAGCTCCACCCAGAAGTAATGGCCCGGCCGGTAGTCGGGATAGCCGTCGACGGCGAAGGTGACGAAGAGCGTGCCCTTCGCGACCTCCCGTGTCTCGGCGACGGTCGCCTTCATACCTCTAGGTACGGCCGGAGACAGTCAGCTGGTTTTCGGCGTGCGCGATTCGCTGCTCGAGCTGCCAGCGGTCGGCCGTCGACTCGCCGGCATCGACTTTTTCGAGCTCTGCCTTGGCCGCCTCGAGCTGCTCCTGCGCGCGGGCGTCGTCGATCTCCTTCACGTCGACGGCGTCGTCGACGAGAGCGATCGCCTTGTCGAGCTCGACCTTGAAGAACCCGGGGCCGGTCGCGAACTCGAGCACGTCCTCGGCGGCGCGGTCCCGGTAGATCCGCGTCGAGCCTGCCTTGAGGGTCGCGACGAGCGGTGCGTGCCGCGCGAGAACGCCGATCTCGCCGGCGGCGCCCGGCACGATCAGCATCTCCGCCTCGCCCCGGAAGGCCTCCCCCTCCGGGGTCACGAGCGCGACGTCGAACTTCGGATGGACGTCCGCCATGCTCTACGCCGCCGCTGCCGTCTTCTCGGCCTTAGCGACCGCGCCCTCGATCGTGCCGACCATGTAGAAGGCCGCCTCCGGCAGGTCGTCGTGCGTCCCCTCGATGATCTCGCGGAAGCCCTTGATCGTGTCCTCGAGCTTGACGTACTCGCCCGGGGTGCCCGTGAACTGTTCCGCGACGAAGTTCGGCTGCGAGAGGAACCGCTCCACCTTGCGGGCGCGCGAGACGACGAGCTTGTCCTCGTCGGTCAGCTCGTCCATGCCGAGGATCGCGATGATGTCCTGCAGGTCCTTGTAGCGCTGCAGCACCTGCTGCACGTTCGTCGCGACGCTGTAGTGCTCGTCCGAGACGATCCCGGGCTGGAGCGCGCGGGAGGTCGAGTCGAGCGGGTCGACCGCCGGATAGATACCTTTCTCGACGATCGCGCGCGAGAGCGTGGTCGTCGCGTCGAGGTGCGCGAACACGTTCGCGGGCGCCGGGTCGGTGAGGTCGTCGGCGGGCACGTAGATCGCCTGGATCGAGGTGACCGAACCGGTTCGCGTCGAGGTGATCCGCTCCTGCAGCTGGCCCATCTCGGTGGCGAGCGTCGGCTGATAGCCGACGGCGCTCGGCATCCGGCCGAGGAGCGCCGACACCTCGGAGCCTGCCTGGACGAAGCGGAAGATGTTGTCGATGAAGAGCAGCGTGTCCTGGCCCTGGTCGCGGAAGTACTCCGCCATCGTCAGGCCGGAGAGACCGACGCGCAGGCGCGCGCCCGGCGGCTCGTTCATCTGCCCGTAGACGAGCGCGACCTTGTCGATCACCTCGGACTCGGTCATCTCGAGGAAGAGGTCGTTGCCCTCGCGGGTGCGCTCGCCGACGCCGGCGAAGACGGAGACGCCGCCGTGCTGGCGGGCAATGTTGTGGATCAGCTCCTGGATCAGGACGGTCTTGCCGGTGCCGGCGCCGCCGAAGAGGCCGATCTTGCCGCCCTTCACGTACGGGGCGATCAGATCGACGACCTTGAGGCCGGTCTCGAAGATCTCGACCGTCGGCGAGAGGTCGCGGAACGCGGGTGGGTCGCGGTGGATCGACCACCGCTCGACATCTGGGCCGGCGGGCTCCTTGTTGTCGACGGGCTCGCCGATCACGTTCCAGATCCGGCCGAGCGTCGCGTCGCCGACCGGAACGGAGATCGGCTTGCCGGTGTCGACGACGTCGACGCCCCGCGAGAGCCCGTCGGTCGTGTCCATCGCGACCGCGCGGACGCGATCGTCGCCGAGGTGCTGCTGCACCTCTGCGATCAGCGTCCGGCTGCTGCCGTCCGCGGTGGGCACCTCGATCGCGAGGGCGTTGTAGATCCCGGGAAGGACATCCGGGAAGACGGCGTCGATAACGACGCCCTTGATCTTGACGATCTTGCCGGCGGACACTCGCGCGTGCTCAGACATGTGGCTCCTGGAGAGGATCTCGATGGTGGGAACCGCGGCGCGAAGGCGCCGCAAACGCGCCCGCAGTCTACCGGAGCGCCTAGGCCGGCTGGTTGCCGAAGTGTCTGCACGCGCCGCTGCGTGCCCGTGGCGATGCGTCAGATTGCGACGCGCAGATGCGTACCCTGGTCGCGATCGAGCATCGCGCGGATGAGTTCGAGCTCGTAGTCGATCGACTCGTAGTATGCGGGACGAGCGGTCGCGGTCCGCTCAGGGCTCGCAGATCGCTTGACGTCGGGCACAGTCACGAGCGAGGTCAACGCGACGGCGACGGTCGCGGCGACGGC
>JBDSOJ010000003.1:0-33292 GCA_039914895.1 Gaiellaceae bacterium | reverse complement strand
GAAGACGAGGCTCTGCAGCTCCTCGGTCGAGATCACGCAGACCGACGGGTCGTTCGTCGACGGGCCGGGGAGCGCGTCGCCGAGCGTGCACTCGCCGTCGTTGTCCTGGCCGGCCGGCGTGTGACTGAACGAGATGTACTGGTTCAGCGGTTGGTGCTTGAAGCGCGTCGCGGTCTTGATCGCCGTGATGATCTGCCGCGTCACGCAGAGCTCGGCGAAGCTGCGGAACGAGGTCTCCTTGTCGGCGCGGAAGTCGCGAACCGCCTTGTACAGCCCGACGAGCCCCTCCTGGATCAGGTCCTCCGAGTCGCCGCCGGCCAGGAAGTACGAGCTCGCCTTGAGACGGACGAAGCCGTTGTAGCGGCGCATCAGCGTATCGAGCGCGTCGGTGCTCCCGTTCCGCACCTTCATCACCAGCTGCAGATCCTCAAGCTCTCGTTGAGCCTTTAGAACCGACTTCGCCGCTGTAGCGGGCTGAGCAGACATTCGCGTTCTCCCTGGAGATTAGCGGGAAAGAATAATGACGCCCGCCATGCCGGACGCTCAACTCTCACCCTTAGGTTGAGGCAGAAGATAGCAAGCTTGCGCGCAAGTTACAAGCAGATTGCAAAAAATTGATTCTGTTAGGAACGTATGTTCGTGTCAGCCGCCGCCGCGGCGCAGCCGCTCGAGCCGTTCGCGCGTCTCGTCGTCGAGCGCGTCGCCGAGGCGCGAACCATGAGGTTCACGGGTCCCGGCAGACTTCCGGGTGGACTGCTCCAGGTCGACCGCGAACGCCCGCGAGGAACGCTTCTGCACCTCCTGGCCCGAGGTGCCGCGAACGGCGAAGTCGGAGGAGATGAGGCAGACGATCTCCTTCCCCCGGTGCTCCGCAGCCAGCCGCTCCAGGACGGCATCGGCGTGAGCCGCGTAGCGGACTGAGAGCGGCCCGACCTCGGCGTCCACCCCGACGCCGTCCCAGACGAGGAAGCCGCGGGCGCCGCGCACGGCCACGAACGACGCGAGCGTGTCCGTCAACTCGCGCTGGTCGGCGTAACCGCCGGCGTACAACAGGTTGTGTCCGTCGAAGAGATAGAGCGTCGGCTCAGCCATCGTCTCGACGCCGCCGCGCCTCGTACAGCAGCAGAGCCGCCGCAACGCTGACGTTGAGCGACTCGACCCGCCCCGAGAGCGGGATCGCGATCGTGGCGTCGCAGGCGCGGCGGACGAGCGGGCGCACGCCTTTGCCCTCGGCACCGAAGACGAGCGCGAGTCCGCCGGTGAGGTCTGCCTGCCACAGGTCCTGCTCCGCCTCGGCCGACGCGGCGTAGATCCAGAGGTCGCCGCGCTTGATCTCGTTCAGGTAGCGCGCGAGGTTCGGGACGACCGCGACCGGCAGGTGCTCCACCGCACCCGCCGAGGCATGCGCGACGGCCGCGGTGACCATCGCAGAGCCGTGCGCCGGAACCACCACGCCGGTGGCGCCGGCGCCCTCGGCGCTCCGGATCACCGCTCCCAGATTGCGCGGATCGGTGACCTGGTCGAGGCAGGCGAGCAGCGGCTCCTCGACCGCGGCGAGCTCGTGTGCGTCGGCGTACCGGTACGGCTCGGTCCAGGCGAGCACGCCCTGATGGTCGCGCGTGCCGGCGGCCTCGCCGATCTCGCGATCCGGCTTGATCTGAAGGCGCGGACCCTCCTGGAGCCACGACTCGGCCGAGGCGGCGCGCTCGGTCGCCCAGAGCTCGAGCACCTCCCGCGGACCGCGGAGCGCCTCTCGAACGGGCCTGCGACCGTAGACCTGCTCCCGGGTCATGCGCGTGGGACGAGCAGGTAGCCGTCTGGATCGTCGCGAACGTCCCAGCCGGCCGCCTCGATCTCCTCCCGGAGCTCGTCGGCCCGAACGAAGTCCCTCGCGGAGCGCGCTTCCCGGCGGCCTCGTGCGAGCTCGTGGACATCGTCGGGCGCAGCTTCCTGCACCGTCAGAGCCGAGAGTCCGAACAGGTCGAGCGCGCGGCGAAGCATGGCGTGGTCGCGCCATTCGTGCATGAGCGCGAGCGCCTCGGGAGTGGAGAAGTCCTCGTCCAGCGCCTGCTCGAAGCGCCGCCAAGCATCGGGTGGAGCGGGTTGCGACGGGTTCCGAAACACTTCGCGCAAGCCGTCCGCCCGCGCCTGCGCATCGGCCATCCGCTCGTCCGAGAAGTCGATCGGGCTGCGCCAGTGCGCGGTCAGGAAGAACAGCAACACCGTCTCCCGTCCCCACCGGTCGAGCACCTCGGCGATCGTCTCGACGTTGCCGAGCGACTTCGACATCTTCTCGCCGGTGAAGCGGAGCATACCGTTGTGCATCCAGACCTTCGCGAACTCGTGACCGCGCGCCCGCGACTGCGCCAGCTCGTTTTCGTGGTGTGGAAAGACAAGGTCGAGCCCGCCGCCGTGGATCTCGAACGCCGGGCCGAGCAGCTTCTCCGCCATCGCCGAGCACTCGATATGCCAGCCCGGTCGACCCTCGCCCCATGGGGACGGCCACGACGTGTCCTCGCTCTCCTTCGTCGCCTTCCATAGCGCGAAGTCACGCGGACTCTCCTTGTGGGGATTCGGCTCCTCCTCCTCATCCTCGAGCTGGTCGACCCGTTGGCCGGAGAGGCGGCCGTACCCCTCCGACCGCGCGACGCGAAAGTACACGTCCCCCTCGACCTCGTAGGCGAAGCCGCGATCGATCAGGTCGGCGATGAAGCTGACGATCTCGTCCATCGTCTCGGTCGCCTTGGGCCAGTGGTCGACCTCGCCGAGTCCGAAGCGGCGGGTGTCCTCGAGGTACCACTCGGTCGCCTCGGCGGCGCGCTCGGCGCTCGCACCCGGGGCCGCCTCGTAAATCTTGTCGTTGACGTCGGTGATGTTGTGGACGAGCGTGACCTCGTAGCCACGCTCGCGCAGCCAACGCTTGTACCAGCAGGCGACCACGTACGGGCGCGCGTTGCCGATGTGGGCGCGCGCATAGACGGTCGGTCCACACACGTACATCCCGATCGGCCCGGGCGGCTCCGGCAGCTCGACGAGATCGCGGGCGAGGGTGCTATAGAGCCGCATCGACCCGCCGCAAGGCCTCGTCCTGCGGGAGCGCGGCGATCACCGCCCAGAGCTCAGGCCCGCGCTCGACGCCGGTGAGGGCCAGCCGCAGCGCCTTCAGGTCGCCGCCCACCGCCTTCAGCTCGCGGACGATGTCCTTGCCGTCGAGTCCGCTGGCGCGCAGCTCGACGAAGCGCGCGAGGGTCGGTCGCGCCTCAGCCGGCAGGTTCACCGGCTGCGGCTCGAGGATCGCCGCCGCCATCGCACGCGCCTCGACCAGATCCCGGGCGCCGCGCAGCGCCAGCGCAAACTGAGGCGGGGCACCGGCTCGCGCGGCCAGCTCCTCGTCCGAGAGCGCCCCGATCGCATCGATCGCGAGGCGGCGGATGCGCGGCTCGTCGAGGTGTACGTCGTGTGACGGCTCGCCGAGCTCCTCCAGATATGCCCGCAATGCCTCCGCCGGCACACCCGCCTCGCGATAGTGCGCGAGAGTGGGCGCGCCGTCGCGCTTGGACAGCTTCTTCCCATCCACGCCGAGCAGGAGGCCGTGGTGCACATACTCGGGCGGCTCGAAGCCGAGCGCCCGTGAGAGCTCGCGCTGCAGCTCCGTGTTCGAGCGATGGTCGGCGCCACGGACGACGTGCGTGATCTCGAAGGCGTGGTCGTCGACGACGCTCGCCAGGTGGTAGGTCGGCGAGCCGTCGGGACGCAGGAGAGTCGTGCCGCGAAAGCGAATCGAGCCGTCGTCGTCCGGCTCCCCCACGCGGAGCGCCGCCTCGCGGTGGCGCTCCGCCCGCTCGCTTTGCCTGGCAGGTCCCTCATTCCAGGGGAGCCCCAGCCATTCGAGGTCCTCGAGGATCGCCTCGACGGCTCCCTCGACCTCGCGCGAGCGGTCGGTGTCGTCGATCCGCAGCAGCAGCCACTCCCCGCGGCGCCGGTTGGCGACCGCGGAGAGTGCGCTACCGAGATGGAGCGAGCCGGTGGGGCTGGGCGCGAAGCGGACTCTCGAGGACACGCATTGAGTCTACGGCCGCCACTCCGGAGCCTGACGGGCGCTATTCCTCGCCGTCGCCGTCCTTGTCGTCAGCCTTGTCCGAGTCGCCGTCGACCGAGACGACGCCGTACGAGGCGTCGAGCCGCACGTCGACGGTCGATCCGTCCGGCTTGGTCACCTCGACCTCGAACGTCGCGCCTTTCTCCGAGTCGCGCTCCGTCTCGTTGACGGTGCCGCCGCCGGTCGCTTTCAGCGCCGCCGCCGACGCGCGCGTCAGCTCGCTGCCCTGCAACGGACTCTCGTCGTCGAACGTGCCGCCCGCGCCGGCGATAGCGGCACCGCCGAGCGCGAGCGCGGTCAGCACCGCGATCCCGGCTGCGATTTTCATGCGTCGTGTCTTCATCTGTGTGCTCTCCCTTCGGTGACTGGGCACGTGTCACTCTACGAGCCGCAGATGAGCCGACGATGAGACCGGTGCCGCTGCACGAAATCTGCACGGAAGCCGCAAACCTTCGCCACGAGCGTCTCGTACGCTGGGCACATGGTCTCCCGCCGGATCGCCGTGGTCGAGGACGAGCCGTCGATCGCTGCGTCGGTGGCGGCCCGTCTGCGCGCGGAGGGATTCGAGGTGGAGATCGCAGCCGACGGGTACGCAGGCGTCGAGCTCTGCCGGAGCTTCCGTCCCGACCTCGTCGTGCTCGACCTGATGCTGCCGGGCATCGACGGCATCGAGGTCTGCCGGCTGATCCAGCGCGACCGTCAGGTACCGGTGCTGATGTTGACGGCGCGCGACTCGGAGTCGGATCTCGAGGTCGGTCTCGGCGTGGGTGCAGACGACTATCTGACCAAGCCGTTCAGTCCACGCGAGCTCGTCGCGCGTGTGCGGGCGTTGCTCAGGCGCACGGAGCGGACTCCCGCCGCGACGGACTCGATCAAGCTCGGGTCGCTTGCGATCGACGTCGCGACGCGACAGGTGACGTCGCACGGAGCGGAGATCCACCTGACCCCGACCGAGTTCGACCTGCTGCGCAAGCTCGCGCTGACACCTCATGTCGTCTTCGGGCGCCGCCGCCTGCTCGAGGAAGTGTGGGGCTATCCCGCCGGCCACGGCGAACGGACGGTCGACTCTCACGTGCGCGCGCTCCGCCGCAAGCTGGGCGCCGACGTGATCAGGACCGTCCACGGGATCGGCTACGCGCTCGACACCAACGGCCTGTGAGACCGCTCGACTTCCTCGCCTCGATCAAGCTGAAGCTCGGCGTCGTGATCGTCGCCGCGGTGCTGCTCACAGTGGTGGTCGTGCTGCTCGGCGAGCGCTCGGGACTGTCGGCGGCGCTGACGGCGGTCGTCGCCGTCGCGCTGGCTCTGGGCGTGGTTCAGGCCCTCGCGCACGGGATGACACGACCGCTGCGCGAGATGGTCGGGGCGGCGCGCGCGATGTCCCGGGGAGACTACGAACGCCGCGTGACGGCGACGTCGCGGGACGAGGTGGGCGAGCTCGCACGCGCCTTCAACCGGATGGCGGCGGATCTGGCGGAGGTCGACCGTGTCCGCCGCGACCTGATCGCCAACGTCTCACACGAGCTGCGCACGCCGCTCGGCTCGCTCCGCGCACTGCTCGAGAACCTCGTCGACGGGATCGAGCAGGCCGATTCGCAGACGCTCGCGACGATGCTGGATCAGGTCGAGCGCCTGGGCACGCTGGTCGAGCAGTTGCTCGATCTCTCGAAGCTCGAATCGGGCGCGGTGCCGCTCGAGCGGGCGCAGATCCCGGCCGCAGACCTGCTCGAACGGGTCGCGGCCGACTGGCGGGCGAGTGCCGGCGCGCGCGGCGTCGTCCTGCAGGTCGTCGTCGAGCCACGAGACCTCGTGTTCGACGCCGACGAAGCGCGGCTGCACCAGGTGCTCGGGAACCTTGTCGCGAACGCGGTGCGTCACGCGCCTCAAGGGACCGAGGTGACGATGGCGGCGAGAAGTACGCCCCGTGGGACCGAGCTCGAGGTGCTCGACGACGGGCCGGGCATCCCGAAGATCGAGGCGGAGCGGGTGTTCGAGCGCTTCTACCGCTCCGACCATGCCCGGCCGAGCGGCGACGGGGGCAGCGGCCTCGGCCTCGCGATCGCGCGCTGGATCGTCGAGCTACATAACGGCTCGATCCGGACCGAGGAGCGGACGCCGACCGGGTGCCGCGTGGTCGTGGAGCTGCCCCGGTGAGAGCGTTCGCTCTCGCTGCCGCGCTGGTCGCCGCGACTGCACTGCCGGGCGAGCGGCTCGGAATCGCGGTTCCCGTCGTGGCTGCGCTGATGCTCGGAGCAGTCGGCACGGCGCTGCGGGTGTCCACGCTTCGACTCTCGTTCGCAGTGCTCGCGGTGGCGCTCGCGACGCAGGCCGCGCTGCTCGACGCGACGTGGGTGGTCGTCCTCGACCTGGCTGCCGCCTGGGTTCTCGCCGGCCTCGCCGCGAGCGGCCTGTCGTTGCAGGCGGTAACGGCGCCGGTGCTGCGGCTCCGCGGAGCCCCGGCGCTCGTCCCGCGGCCGTCGGAGCGGCACAACCCCGCGTTACGAGGCGCCGGGCTCGGCGCGATCGTCGTGCTGCCGTTCCTGCTCCTGTTCCTCAGCGCCGATGCCGCGTTCGCCGGCTTCGCGAGCGACCTGCCGCTTCCGTCCGGGACGTCGCTGCTCGGAAGGATCGCCGTGCTCGCGGTTGTGCTCGCAGCGGCGCTCGGACTCGGCCTCGCCGCGCGCGGCCCGTCGAGCACGGGGAGAGCCTTCGCTCGCAGACGGCTCGCGCTCGCCGAGTGGGCGATTCCGCTGGCTCTGCTCGACCTGCTCTTCGTCGCCTTCGTCGCGGTCCAGCTGGCCGTGCTCTTCGGCGGCCACGACCGAGTCCTCGAGACGACCGGCCTCACCTACGCCGAGTACGCCCGCTCCGGGTTCTGGCAGCTGCTGGCGGCGACGACGCTCACGTTCGCGGTTGTCGGAGCGACCCTCGCGTGCACGCAGCCACACGGGCGGCGCGAACGCGTCGTGCTCCGCGTCCTGCTGGGCGGGCTCTGCGGCCTCAGCTTCGTCGTGCTTCTGTCGGCGTTGCACCGGCTTCAGCTCTACGAGCACGCATTCGGGCTGACGCGGTTGCGCCTGCTCGCCGAAGCCGTGGCGCTCTGGCTCGGTGTGCTGCTCGTCCTGGCCACGGCCGTCGTGCTCGCCCGGGCTGCAAGACGACGAGTGGCGCCGGCCGCCGTGCTCGCGACGTCCCTCGGCCTGCTCGCATTCTCGCTCGGCGATCCGGACGAGCGCGTCGCGGAACGGAACGTCGACCGCTGGCTTGCGACGGGGCGGATCGATCTCGACTACCTGTCGGGCCTCAGCACCGACGCCGCCCCGGCATTGCTCCGGCTCCCGAACCCACAACGCGACCGGGCCACCTCCAGGATCCGCGAGCGCGTCGCCGGCGACGATCCGTGGGGCTCTGCAAATCGCTCCCGCGCCCGGGCACGCGAGCTCTTGGCGGAGCAGTAGGCTCGGCGTGTGGACGACCTCCTGCTCGCATGGTTCGAGGGCAACGGGCGCTCGCTGCCCTGGCGGGAGACGCGCGAGCCGTACGCGATCCTCGTCAGCGAGGTGATGCTGCAGCAGACGCAGGTGGAGCGCGTGATCCCGCGGTGGCGCGCCTGGCTGAAGCGCTGGCCCACGCCCGCCGCGCTCGCCGCGGCGACGCCCGCCGACGCGATCCGCGAGTGGCAGGGGCTCGGCTACAACCGCCGCGCTCTCAGCTTGCACCGTGCCGCCCAGGTGATTACGGCGGAAGGTTGGCCCGCCGATCTGACGACGCTCCCCGGGGTCGGGCCGTACACCGCGGCGGCGATCCGGAACCAGGCCTACGGCGAGCCGGTGCTGCCCGTGGATACGAACGTCGCGCGGATTCAGGCGCGAACCGGTCACTCCTTTCGGCCGGACGCCTTGCAAGCGCTGTTCGACCTCGGCGCGACCGTATGCCTCGCACGCGTCCCGCGGTGCGGGGACTGCCCGCTGGCGGAGTTGTGTCCTGCGCGCGGTCGTCGCTACGAGCCGCTTCGCCGGCAGTCGCGCTTCGAGGGCTCGTTCCGGCAGCGCCGGGCCGCACTCCTGCGTCTCGTCGCCGTCGAGTCCCGACCGCTCGACGAGCTCGATCGCGAGGCCGTCGAGTCGCTCCTGCGCGATGGGCTGGTCGAGCGGGACGGCGAGCTTCTGCGCCTCCCTGCCTAGATTCGGTGGTGCATCCAGACGTTCGGCTCGATGTAGACGCCCTCGTCGCGTTTGCGGTCGATCTCCACGAGGACGAGCGCGCCCGGGACGACATACGAGCCGCTGTCGAAAAAGCGCAGCCCCGTCCAGCTCTCCCAATCGCCGACAGAGCCTGAGATGCGCATCGACGTCGGCGCGACTCTGATCAGCTCTGCGCCCGCCTGCTCGTGCGTCCTGAGCCAGGCGTCGAGGAGCTTGCCGTCGTCCCGACGCCACTCGACGTAGCGCTCGATCGGCGTCAGCGGGTAGAGGTGCTTCTGGCTCGGCCGCACGGGTGCGACGAGGTCGGTGACGCCGCGCACCGCCGCCGCCGTGCGCATCCCTTCGACCATCGTCCTGCTCAGACCCTGACCGCGGCGCTCGACCCCGATCGTGATCGCGATCGCCGAGACGGCCTTCGCCGGACGGCCCGAGAACGCCTGCTCGAGCGCCGCGTCCCAGCCGTCGTCAGGGAGCTCGTCCGGCCCGAACGGAACCACGACCGCATTCGACTCGGCGAGCAGCCCGTCATCCTCGTCGACGAGGAACAGCTGCAAGTCTGGAAATTCCTCGTACTGGCGCGTCCAGTACAGGCCGGCGACGGCATCGTGGTACATGAACTCGGGCCACGCGGCGCCGAGCTCGTTGCGCCGATCGAGCAGCTCGGGACGATCCGCATAGGAGCAGAGCCTCACGTCCGTTCCAGCAGCGCGACCGCCTCGGCCGCGAGGCCTTCGCCACGGCCGGCGAAGCCGAGCCGGTCGGTGGTGGTCGCGCGGACGTTGACACGCTCCGGCTCGACGCCGAGCGCGCCGGCCAGCCGGTGGCGCATCTCGTCGCGGTGCTCGGCGATGCGCGGCTCCTCGCCGATCAGGACGCAATCGGCGTTGACGAGCGCGAAGCCGGCATCGCGCACCTGCGCGTAGGCGTCGCGGAGCAGGTGGAGCGAGTCCGCGCCGTGCCAGCGGGCATCGCCGGATGGGAAGAGCGCTCCGATGTCGCCGAGCCCGGCTGCGCCGAGCAGGGCATCGGTGAGCGCGTGTGCGATCACGTCGCCGTCCGAGTGGCCGGCGAGGCCGCGCGGGTACTCGATCGCGACGCCCCCGAGCACGAGCCTCACGCGGTCCTCGAACGCATGCGCGTCCACGCCGATCCCGACGCGTAGCTCAGACACCGAGCGCCTCGGGCAGCTCGTCGAGCGTGTCGATGCGGATCGCGGGGGGGAGCGGCTCGTGCAGATATCCCCAGGGTCCGCGCCGGATGTGCACCGCCGTCATCCCGGCCGCGAGTGCAGGCTCGACGTCGTTGTCGACGCGGTCGCCGACGTAGGCGATCTCGGGAGCGGCGAGGCCAACCTCGGCCGCGATCCGCTCGAAAAACTCGGGCGCCGGCTTCTCGATTCCCCAGAGCCCGGACGACCCGAGGACGTCGACGTGCTCGCGCAGCGGCTCCTCGTAGCCGATCGGGACGTTGCCGGCGGCGCCGACGAGCAAGCCCTGCGAACGAAGCCGTTGCAGGCACGGCAGCGCGTCGCGGTAGAAGTCATCAGGGCGCCAAGTCGCATCCGGCAGCTCGACGCCGAGGATCTCCCACACCTTCGCGTGGTGCTCGCCGCGAGCCGCGAGGCCACCGAGCACGCCCATCAGCGTGAAGCGCGGAACGCCCGCCACGTCGGCCGCACGCTGCCACATGCCCGTCTCGTCGATCAGCGTCTCACCGACGTCGAAGACCACGGCTTTCAGAGCCACGTCGAGACCAGCTCCAGGTCCGCGCGCGTCGTCACCTTGACGAGCCGACGGTCGCCTTCGACCCACGTCACCCGGCCGCCGCGCGACTCGACGAGCGACGAGCAATCGGTCGCACCGGACAGATCGCCCGAGTACGCCTCGCGGAGCTTCGGGGCAAGGAACGCCTGTGGTGTCTGCACGGCCAGCAGCTTCTCACGGACGATCGTGCCAGTGACCCGCTCGCCGTCGACCGTCTTGACGGTGTCGGCCAAGGGCAGTCCGGGAACGACGCCGTCCCAACCCTCCGAGAGCGGCGCCAGCACCCGTTCGATCACGGCGTCGGTGATCAGCGGCCGGGCAGCATCGTGCACGAGCACGACGAGAGCGTCGTCCGAGACCTCCGCGAGCGCGATGCGAACAGACTCAGCCCGTGTCGCCCCGCCTGCGACAGCCGCGACGACCTTGCCGGCGGAAAGCTCCTCGGTGAGGAGGATCGCCGGCTCCTCCCACCCGGCCGGCACCACGACGACGATCGCGTCGACCCAGTCCGACTCGTCCAGGCGGCGCAGCGGCTCGGCGAGCAACGGCAGCTCGCCAAGCCCGACGAACGCCTTGGGCCGCTCCTCACCCAGCCGCGCTCCCGCCCCCGCAGCGACGAGGAGCGCCCAGACGTTCAATGCTTGGGCTCCGGCTACGCGGTGGCCGCGGCGGCCTTCGCCTTGCTCTTCTTCTTGGGCTTCTCGCCGGTGCCCGTGAGCACGCCCTCCAGCCACTCAGCGGCCTCTTCCTCGTCGACCGCCTTGGCGTACATCAGCTCGGAGGCGAGGATCTTCTTCGCCTTCACGAACATCTGCTTCTCGCCTGTGGAGAGGCCTTTCTCGTGATCGCGCAAGGAAAGGTTCTTGACCACCTCTGCGAGCTCGAAGATGTCACCGGTCTTCATCTTGTCGCGGTTGTGCTTGAAGCGGCGGTTCCAGTTCTTCGGCATCTCCGACTCACCGGCCGTGAGCGCCTTGACGACGGTGTTGACAAGGTCCTCGTCGATCACTGTCCGCAGTCCGACCTGCTCCGCGTTCTCGACGGGCACGTTCACCGTCATGTCGTTGTGCAGGATCTGGATCGTGAGGTACTCGCGCGTCTGACCCAGGATCTCGCGCTTCTCCCTTTTCACGACCGTGCCTGCACCGTGGTGCGGATACACCACCTTGTCGCCAACGTCGAACAAGCCAGCCTCCCCTAAATCGTCTCTACCGTGAAGAAGCCGGCGGGCTCGAGAGCTCACCGGCGGAAGACGGTTAGTGTAGCAGAAATCCCTGGAAAACGCAGGATTTTCTCACGATTATCCCGATTTGCGGGGATTTTCTTCGCGGCTCTCGAGCCCTGCGCGCAGTGCGTCCCGGAGCGTGCCCGAGCCGGACACTCTGATCTTCGACCGACTTTGGGTTCCTTCCGGAGCGACGGCCGCGACGACGCCGAGCTTGGCGCACTCCTCGAGTCGGCGCTCCGACTGGGCGGCGGTCCGGAGCCGGCCGGTGAGACCGATCTCGCCGAAGACGGCGATTCCCTCGCGCACGGGGGCGTTGCGCTGGGCGGAGGCGATCGCGAGCGCGATCGCGAGGTCGGCGCCCGGCTCGTCGATGCGAAGGCCGCCGGCGACGTTGACGAAGACGTCGGCGGATCCGAGCGGTACCCCGGCGTGCCGTGAGAGGACCGCGACGATCATCGCGAGGCGCTTCGGGTCGACGCCGGTGCCGACGCGCCGCGGCATCGCCAGGTCGGTCGGCGCGACGAGCGCCTGGATCTCGAGCAGGATCGGACGCGTGCCTTCGAGCACGCAGGCCACGGCGGCTCCAACCTCGCCGGGCAAGGTCTTGCCGAAGAGCTCGGAAGGGTCGGGGACGCCGATCAGCCCCTCGCCGGTCATCTCGAAGACGCCGAGCTCGTTCGTCGAGCCGAAGCGATTCTTGGTCGCGCGAAGGATGCGGTGTGCGTGATAGCGGTCGCCCTCGAACTGGAGCACGCAGTCGACGAGGTGCTCGAGCACGCGCGGCCCTGCGACGGAGCCGTCCTTCGTCACGTGGCCGACGAGGATCGTGGCGACGTTCTGCTCCTTCGCAACGCGCAGCAGACGGCCGGCGGCTTCGCGGACCTGGCCGACGGAGCCGGGTGCCGAGCCCATGTCGGCGGCGTACAGCGTCTGAATCGAGTCGATCACGCAAACGTCGGGACGTTCGCGCTCGAGAGTGGCGCAAACGGCGTCGAGCTCGGTCTCGGCGAGGATCTCGACGTTCTCGGCGCCGCCGAGCCTGGCGGCGCGAAGCTTCACCTGCGCTGTCGATTCCTCGCCGGTGACGAGGAGCGCGCGCCGGCCGGCGCTCGAGATCGCGCCGAGGGCGCTGAGGAGGAGCGTCGACTTGCCGACGCCGGGCTCGCCGCCGACGAGGACGAGGCTCGCGGGCACGAGCCCGCCGCCGAGGACGCGGTCGAGCTCGGGCACGCCGGTCGAGATCCGCTTCGCCTCCTCCGCGTTCACGTCGACCAGTCGCAACAGCGGCTTGGCCGCGGCCGCCGACCTGAGCGCGGCCGGCGTTTCCTCGACGAGCGAGCCGAAGGCGTTGCAGCCGGGGCACTTACCGAACCAACGCCCCGCGGAGTAGCCGCACTCGGTGCACGCGAAGTTGACTGCTGCCTTGGCCATCTGGATCGAGGCTAGCCTGCGCGGCGGACGGGAATCTCTCGATTTCGTTCCGAGAGCGTGCCGAGTTCGTCACGCGGGCGCAGCGCCACGAGGCCGGACCAGTTCCACTCGTCGAACCGCCCCACCATCCCTGCACGAACCGGGTTGTCGAGGATGTACGCGATCGCCCTCCGGCCGTGTGGGTCCGACTCGACAAGGGTGTCGGTGAAACGCCGCCCGAAGACGTGGCCACGCCGCCCGTGCCAGGAGTTGAACCGTCGCGCGTACGTGGAGTTGATCCTGTGCATCGCCGCCGATACGAGCTGCTCGTCGTCGGGGATGACGACGAGCAGGTGATAGTGCGTGGTCATCAGGCACCAGCACAGCACCTCCCACTCGACGAGTCCGGTGACCTTTCGCAGGACCGCGAGCAGATCATGCCGGTCGAGATCGGATCGAAAGAGCGGCTGCTCGTCGACAGCGCGCGCGGTGAGGTGCGTCGGCACACCGGGGTAGAACGAGCGCGGCTGCCGACCCATGAGCCGACCGTAGCGCGGCCCCGCGATCATGACGGAGAGCGTCACGCAATCTCTCCACTTCCGTTGCCGAATCGTTGCGAACGACGTGTCCGAAACGGACAGGCGGTGCCTGGCGCGTGTCGTCCACTTCCGACAGTAGGCCCCCGCCGAGTCGATGGGTCGATGGGCTACGTGATGAGAATCGGCGCGCTTGTGACGCTATTCGTCGTCCGCTGGAGACTCGGGCTCGGCCGGCTCGGCGTCCGCCGGCACCGTCACCTTCTCGGCGCGCGGCTCGCCCTCGACGACCTTGATATCGACGAGCGACTCACCCTCCTCGCCGGTGAGCTCCTCTTTCTTCTCGACGACGATCGTCGAGCCGGGACTGAGCTCACGACCGAGGACGAAGTCGGCGAGCGGATCCTCGATGAATCGCTGGATCGCGCGGCGCAGCGGCCGCGCTCCCATCGCCGGGTCGAAGCCCTGCGCGACCAGAACCTCCTTGGCTTCATCCGTCAGCTCGATCGCGACCTCGTACGTCGCCATCTGCTCCCGCAGCCGCCTCAACTGCAGGTCGACGATCGTGAGGATCTCCTCCTTCTCGAGCTTGTGGAAGACGATCGTCTCGTCGATCCGGTTCAGCAGCTCCGGCCGGAAGACCTTCTTCAGATCGCCCATGACACGGCCCTTCATCTCGTCGTACGAGAGACCCTGCTCGTCGCCGAACGAGAAGCCGAGCGTCTGGTTCTTCGCGATCTGGCCGGCGCCGATGTTCGACGTCATGATCACGATCGCGTTCCGGAAGTCGACCTTGCGGCCCTGCGAATCGGTCAGCTTCCCCTCCTCCAGGATCTGGAGCAGGATGTTGAAGACGTCCGGGTGGGCCTTCTCGATCTCGTCGAGCAGGAGCACCGAGTACGGCTTGCGGCGGACCGCCTCCGTCAGCTGGCCGCCCTCGTCGTAGCCGACGTAGCCGGGCGGCGAGCCCACGAGCCGCGACACGGAGTGCTTCTCCATGTACTCCGACATGTCCACCTGGATCATCGCGTCCTCGTCGCCGAAGAGGAACTCGGCGAGCGTCCGCGCGAGCTCGGTCTTGCCGACGCCGGACGGGCCGAGGAAGATGAACGAGCCGGTCGGCCGCTTCGGATCCTTGATCCCGGCGCGGGCACGGCGGATCGCCTTCGAGACCGCGACGATCGCCTGATGCTGGCCGATCACCCGCTTGTGGAGCTCGTCCTCCATCCGGATCAGCTTCAGCGACTCGGCCTCCGTCAGCTCGAAGACCGGGATGCCCGTCCACATCGAGACGATGTCCGCGATCTCAGGCCGTCCGACCACGGGCTGCTCCTCGGACTCCTCCGAGCGCCAGTTCTCCTCCAGCTCTTTCTTCTTCTGCGTCAGCTTCCGTTCTTTGTCGCGCAGCGAAGCCGCCTTCTCGAACTCCTGCGACTCGATCGCGTTCTCCTTCTCCGTCCGCACGCGCTCGATCTCGTCCTCGAGCTCGCGGTAGCGGGGCGGCGCGGTCATCGTCTTGATCCGCAGGCGCGACCCTGCCTCGTCGATCAGGTCGATCGCCTTGTCCGGCAGGTGCCGGTCCTGGATGTAGCGATCGGCGAGCTCGGCGGCGGCGCGGAGCGCGTCGTCTGAGATCTGGCAGCGGTGGTGCGCCTCGTAGCGATCGCGCAGGCCGCGCAGGATCTGCACGGTGTCGTCGATCGAGGGCTCCTCGACGCGGACCTGCTGGAAGCGCCGCTCGAGGGCGGCGTCGCGCTCGAGGTACTTGCGATACTCGTCGAGCGTGGTCGCGCCGATCGTCTGCAGCTCACCGCGGGCGAGCGCCGGCTTCAGGATCGAGGCCGCGTCGATCGCGCCCTCGGCCGCGCCGGCGCCGACGAGGTTATGGAGCTCGTCGATGAAGAGGATGATGTCGCCCCGCTGCATGATCTCCTTCATCACCTTCTTCAGCCGCTCCTCGAACTCGCCGCGGTACTTGGAGCCGGCGACGAGAGCGGCGAGGTCGAGCGTGTAGATCTGCTTGTTCTTCAGGAGCTCGGGCACCTGGTTCGTGGAGATGCGCGTGGCGAGTCCCTCGACGACGGCCGTCTTGCCGACGCCCGGCTCGCCGATCAGGACTGGGTTGTTCTTCTGGCGGCGCGAGAGGATCTGCATCACGCGCTCGATCTCGGTCTGGCGCCCGACGACGGGATCGAGCTTCCCCTCGGTGGCCAGCTTGGTCAGGTTGCGGCCGAACTGGTCGAGCAGCTTGCTGCTCTTCGCCTTCTCGCCGGAACCGCCGCCGGAACCCTGCTGACGACGACCGGGGCCCGAGAGCATGCGGATGATCTCGTTGCGGATCTTCTCGGCATCGGCGTCGAAGTCGAGCAGGATCCGCGCCGCGACGCCTTCGTTCTCGCGCACGAGGCCGAGCAGGATGTGCTCGGTGCCGATGTAGTTGTGGCCGAGCGAGAGCGCCTCGCGCAGCGCCAGCTCGAGCACCTTCTTCGCGCGCGGCGTGAACGGAATCTGACCGGTCGTGACCTCGTCGCCCTGGCCGACGATGCGGGCAACCTGCGCACGCACCTCTTCCACGGTGATATCGAGCGACTCCAGCACCCGCGCGGCGAGTCCCTCCTCTTCGCGCAGCAGTCCGAGCAGGATGTGCTCGGTGCCGATGTAGTTGTGCTTCAGCGCCCGCGCTTCGTCCTGCGCGAGGACGACGACTTGACGGGCGCGTTCGGTGAACCTCTCGAACAACCTTCCGACCTCTCTCTCGAAGTCACCGCATTGTAGCGACCCCCCGGACCGCAGCGTCGCGCGGGCGCCCCGGCTACCCTCACGTGAGTGACGAGCACGGCTCCCGGCCGGGATCAGGACAGCGGCGCCCGGTCGATCGCAGATGGCCGCGTCGACTTCTCGCCGCTCCGGCTGGCTTCGATCGCGCCCGCGGTCGTCATCCTCGCCACGGTCGCGTGGCTGGCGGCGAACGACGGCGGGTTCTTCGCGTCAGCCTGGTTCTGGGCGACCCTCGCCTTCCTGTGGGCGGTCGCGATCGCGCTCCTCGCCGGCGGCGCGCACAGACCCTCGCTTCCGGAGCTCGCGTTCGTTGCCGCTGCGGCCGGGCTCGCCGGCTGGGCAGGCCTGTCGGCGCTCTGGTCGAGCGCGCCCGCGCTCGCGATCGCAGAGGGACAACGCACGCTGCTCTACGCAGTTGCGCTGGCGGTGACCGCCGTCGTGCTCCGGCGGCGCGACGTCGAGCTGCTGCTCTCCGGCCTCGTGCTCGTGGTCACGGCCGTCTCGGCGTACGCGCTCTCGACCCGCTTCTGGCCGGGTGCGGACGACGGCGACGTCGATCCGATCACCCGTTTCCGGCTCGCGGAACCGCTCGGGTACTGGAATGCGCTCGGCGCCTTCGCGGGAATCGGCGTGGTCTTGACTCTCGGCCTGGCGCACGAATCGAAACACCTGTCGACGAGGATGCTCGCGAGCGCAGCGCCGGTGGTGCTCGCACCGACGATCTACTTCACGTTCGGTCGCGGCGGGTGGCTCGCGATCGCGTTCGGCGTCGCGGCGATCACGTTGCTGGCGCCACGCCGGCTGCACTTCGCCGCGACCCTGGCGGTGGCGGCTCCGTGGGCTGCCCTGGCGGTCTGGCTGGCCGCGAGGTCGGAGGCTCTCGCGCGGCCAGCCGAGAACCTCGAGGCCGCCGCTCGTGACGGCAGGAACCTGGCCCTCCTGCTCGTTCTGCTCTGCGTCGGCGCCGCGGCCGGCAGTTTCGCGTTCGCGCGGCTGGAGCGTGCGATCACGGTGCCACGACGCGTACGACGAGCGGGCTGGGCGCTCGGCACGCTCGTCGTCGTCACCGCGATCGGGCTCGTGCTCGCATGGCACGGATCTCCCCTGAGGATCGCCGAGAAGGCGAAGAACCAGTTCCAGACCTCGCCGCCGTCGGAGATCGAGACCGACCCGCGCTCCCGGCTCTTCGCCGCGTCCGGAAACGGCCGGACGGAGCAGTGGAACGTCGCTGTCGACATGTTCCACGACGAACCGATGATCGGACTCGGGGCCGGCACCTATCAGCGAGAGTGGGTCCTGCGCCGCGAGAGCTCCTTCTACGTTCGCGATGCGCACAACCTCTACCTCGAGACCGCGGGAGAGCTGGGGGTCGTCGGCGTGGGCCTGCTCGGCCTGCTCTTCCTCGTACCGTTTGCGGCGGCGGTCAGAGCTCGCGGACGCCCGGCGCTCGCGACCGCGCTCGGCGGCCTGACCGCCTACGCCGTCCACGCGGCTCTCGACTGGGATTGGGAGCTGCCGGCCATCACGCTCGCTGGGCTGCTCTGCGGATCCTGCATCCTGCTGGCTGCGCGCGCGGACAACGCGCGACCGCTTCGCGCACGCGCACGGCTTGCGATCGGGGTGGGAGCGCTCACGCTCGCAGCCGGCGCTGCCGCCGCCCTGATCGGCTACTCCGTCCTCGAGCAAAGCCAGGCTGCCGCCGACGCGGGCAGGTCGCGCGCAGCCGAAGCGGACGCCCGCCTCGCCGTACGCTGGCTCCCGTGGTCACCCGATCCCTGGCAGCTCGTCGGCCGGGCTCAGCTCGCCCGCGGAGAGCGTGCCGCTGCACGGGCGAGCTTCCTCCGCGCGACCGAGCAGGACGACGGCGACTGGAAGCTCTGGGCGCAGCTGGCGCTGTCGAGCGCCGGCGAGCAGCGGCGGCGGGCGCTGGCACGAGCGGTCGCGCTCAATCCGCTCGGCGACGTCGAGAACGAGATCGCCGCCGCGGCCAGAATACCGTGACCGTTGACAGATTCCCGTTCTGCAGTCAGGGTTAGTGCGCTAGTGTTTGGGGAAGAACATTGTCGATTGGTGCGGTGACAAACACGAGGGGGAAGAGAGGCGTTGGTTATGTGGGGATCAAAGGGGTACGCGGCTCTGCTGGGCCTGATGGTGTTCTGCGTGACCGGCGTCGCATACGCCCAGTCACCGGCGACCGTGCAGTACAGCAAGCCCAAGATCGTCGTCGAGTCGGCGGTGGATGACGTCAGCGAGGTCGGAGCAGCAGGAACGCTGCCGTTTACGGGCGTCTCGCTCGCGCTGATCGTGGCGGCGGGGCTGTTGCTGATCGCTGTCGGGCTCTTCGCTCGACGCCGCGGCGCGGGCGCATCCGCGTAACGGCGAGCTGACGCTCGCCACGAAGCTTCAGCGTGCCGGCCCCGGCAGTGACCGGGCCGGCACGCCGACCACCGTCTGCCCGGGGTCGACGTCCCGTGTCACGACGGCACCCGCGCCGACGAGCGCGCCTTCGCCGACCGTGACGCCGCCCATGATCACCGCGCCGGAGCCGATCGACGCTCGCCGCCGCACGCGTGTAGGAACGAGCTCCCAGTCGTTCGGACCCTGCAGGGCGCCCGACTCGGCCGTGGCACGCGGCGACTTGTCGTTGATGAACATGACGCCGTGTCCGACGAAGACCTCGTCCTCGATCGTGACCCCGTCGCACACGAACGTGTGGCTCTGGATCTTGCAGCGCGCGCCGATCGATGCGCCCCGCTGCACCTCGACGAAGGTTCCGATCCGCGACCCGTCCCCGATCCTGCAGCCGTAGAGATTGGTGTAGGCCTGCACGATCACGTCGTCGCCGAACTCGACGTCGTCATACAGCCGGTGCGGCGCCTCGTTGGCAGGCTGCCCGCGTGTCATGCTGCGCGCCGGAAGTAGTCCGCGATCGCGTGCGCAACGGCAGCGAGCTGCTCCTCAGCGATGCCGGGGAAGATCGGGAGCGAGACGACCTCGGACGCGTGCCGCTCGGCCGCCGGGAACGACCCTTTCGGGTAGCCGAGGTGGGCGTACGCGCGCGACAGGTGGGGCGGCTCGGGATAGTGGCGGCCCGTCGAGATGCCGCGCGCGGCGAGATGGGCAGCGAAGCCGACCGGATCGGCCGTGCGCACGACGTAGAGGTGCCAGACGTGAGTGCTGCCCTCGACGGTCTGCGGCAGCCGGAGGTCACCGACACCGTTCAGCTCCTCGTCGTACCACGCTGCGGCGTGCCGGCGCAGATCGTTCCACGCGTCCAGACGCTCGAGCTTCCTCGTCAGGACGACCGCCTGGATGGCGTCGAGCCGCGCCGTCCAGCCCTCGACGTCGTGCTCGTACTTGCGGGTCTGGCCGTGCTCGCGGAGAGCGAGGACACGGTCGGCGATCGCCTCGTCCTCGGTGGTGAGCGCGCCTGCATCGCCCATCGCACCGAGGTTCTTGCCTGGATAGAAGCTGAATCCGGCAGCCGCGGCTCCGGTCGCGCCGGCCCGGAGACCGTCCCGCTCGGCCCCGTGCGCCTGGCACGCGTCCTCGATCACGCGCAGGCCACGTTCCTCCGCGAGCTGGAGGAGCGCGTGCATGTCCGCCATCTGCCCGTACAGGTGCACGGGCATCAGGTAGCGCGTCCGTTCGGAGACCGCAGCACGCACGGCGTCGACGTCGAGGTTGTAGTCGGTCTCGGTGACGTCGGCGGGCACCGGCGTCGCCCCGGCCTGGCTCACGGCCTCGAGCGTTGCGACGAACGTGTTCGCGGGCACGATCACCTCGTCGCCGGGCTCGACGCCGCACGCGATCAGCCCCAGGCGAAGCGCGTCCAGCCCGCTCGCGACTCCGACGGAGCGTCGGCTGCCGCAGTAGCCGGCGAAGGCTGCCTCGAACGCCGACACCGCCGGGCCGTTCACGAATGCGCTCGCGTCGATCAGGTCGCCGAAGGCGGCGAGCAGCTCGGCCCGAAGCGGCGCGTGCAGCGGCGCCAGGTCGAGGAACGGAACGACTGCGGCCGGGCGCTCGGGCGCAGGCAGCGCGCTCGCCAACTACCCGCCCTGCTCCAGCTCGCGCCGCTCGGAACGCCGCGAGTCCTGGCGCCGGATCCGATGGACGTTGCGGTCGTACGCGCGTGTCGGAGCGAGCAGCGCCCAGACGGGAGTGCTCCCGAACTGCTCCAGCACGGCCAGCGTCTCCCGCAGGTCGGCGATGCGAGTTCCCTGAACGGCGACGAGCACGATCAGGTCGGAGCTGAGCGCGAGCGACTCGCCCGCCGCGACGCTCCCCGGCATGCCGCCCACCTCGAGGATCACCTGAGGCTGGGGCGTCGCGCTGCCTCCGGCGGCCCACCCGACCGGCCGCTTCGTCAGAAACCCGCCCTGGACAAGCCGTTCCGCGGCGCCGGCAGCGGCATCCTCGGATGAGCGAGATACGGGTAGGAGCGCGATCCGTGCGGGCGATCTCTCGACAAGTCCGCTCCAGCGGTCGAGCAGCGCCGCGATCGACTCCTTGGAGGCTTTTCCGAGCGCTGAAGCGGCGCACCCCGCCTCCTCGCTGAGCGTCTTGACGTCGTCGATTCGCCCGTCCGCCCGCTCCCAGGCCAGGAGGACGACGATGCCGAGGGCGAGGCCGAGCACGAGACCGAGCACCGCCACCTTCGCCGGCGACATCGCCTCCGACCTCGCCGCGGTCGGAAGATGGACGAGTGCGAGCGAGCGGGGAGCGATCCTCGGGGAGACGGGTTCGGGGCCTGTGACCGACTCCGCGAGGATTCGAGCGCCCGCCAGAGCGAGCTCGGGGTCGGGATCCGTGAACGAGAGGCGCAGGATCGACGTGTCGAAATCGTGGTTGACAGCCGTGTTCCTGCGCACCGCCTCGGGGTCGAGGTCGAGTTCCTCCGCAACACTCGCCAGAATCACGCGATCCTCCGGAATCAGGTCGGCGTAGGTTGTTGCGAGGTTCGACGCCTCACCAGCGTTGCCCGGTCCGGTCCGCGCAGCTCGCGCCGGAACCAGCACGACGGCGACCGCGAGATGAGTGAACGGCGTCTCACCGGTCAGCGTCGCGGTGGCCGGCAGTCGCACCAGGGTGATCGAGTCGGGCTCGAGGTTCTCGGACACCGGGTCACCGCCGACGACCGACTGCGCCGCGACCTCGGCGCCCCGCACCGCCTCGGCGCTATCGAGACCGAGGAACTGGAGCCGCAGCAACGACCGGCCAGGATCGTTGGCGACCGACAGACGGGCCGCGACGGACTGCGATCCGATGCCCAGCTCGGTCCCGATCGCAGCCAGGACGGCGTCGTCGCTGGGGATCAGCTGCGCGTAGGTGCTCGCGAGCTTCGCCGCCTGGTCGACGTTGCCGATCGCGCCCTCGTCCGAGGTAGCGGGCACGATCACGATCGCCACTGCGGTATAGGCGTCGCGCAGCACCGCCGCCATCGCGACAGCGGCAAGCGCACAGGCGACGGCCGAGGTCACGACGACCCACCCTCGGCGACGCAACCAGGTCAGCCTCATCCCGACGTCCGAGGGCTTTGCGCCGTCACCCGGAAACTAGTGTATGAGGGAAATGAGCAGTTCAAGACGGTTATCGAGTATACGAACGGACACGGCCGGCCAACGCGTCCTGCGCCGACGATCGGCAGCCGCGGCGGGGAACTTTAGCGGCTCTCAGCCGGCGTTCGGGCCCAGGTCGCGGCAGGCTCCGAACCGTTGCTCGAGCGCATGAGCCTTCGCGAGCGAGCGCTGCGGGGAGGCGCCTATCTCACTGCTCGCGAGCTCCTGGGCATCCTGCTCAGGCTCGGTGGTGTCCTGCTCGTCACACGGCTGATCGGGCCGGCGTCGTTCGGGCTCTACGCCGGCTCGCTGGCGGCGCTCGCGGTGCTCTCGGCGGCCGCCCAGCTCGGGGCCGAGGTGTTCCTGATCCGCAGCGAGCAGGAACCCGAGCAGCATGTCTACGACCAGGTCTTCAGCACCCTGCTCCTCTCGACGAGCGCTGCCGTGTTGCTCGGCCTCGGCGGCTCGCTCCTCGTCGGGCTGGTGGTCGGGGATTGGGGCTTTCTCCAGCCGTTCGCGGTACTTCTCTTCGCGTTGCCCCTCGGCGTTCTCTGGGCACCGGCCCAGGCGAAGCTCGAACGCGGGTTCCGGTTTCGCTCGTTGGCGCTCCTCCAGCTCGGCTCGGACGTCGCGCTCTATGCGGTCGCAGTCGCCCTGGCACTCGCGGGCGCCGGCGTGTGGGCGCCGGTCGCAGGAACGTTCGCCTCATACGTGTGGCTGCTCGTGCTCAGCTACGTCCTCGCCCGCTACCGGCCCAAGCTGGACTTCTCGCGGGCACGACTGCTCGAGCTGGCTCGCTACGGCGCCGCGTTCACGCCCGCGGGGCTGCTCGCGCGGGCCGAGCAGCTTGCCAATCCGCTCGTGGTCGGCACGTTCCTCGGCGCCGCGAGCGTCGGCGAAGTGGCGCTCGCGTACCGCCTGGTCGACACGGTCAGCTTCGTCCTCCGCGCGACCTACCGGGTGTCGCTCGTCGCGCTCGGCCGGGTTCAGAACGACACGGCGAGGCTGCGCCGCGGCTTCGAGGAGATGATGAGCCTGCAGGTGCTCGTGCTCGGGCCGATTCTCGTCGGGCTCGCCGCGACTTCGCCGTGGCTCGTGCCGCTCTTCTTCGGCGACGAGTGGACGCCGACGTTGGACGTACTCCCGTTCGTCGCCGTCGCCGCCCTGCTGACGGCCGTCTTCAACGTCCACATCGCGCTCCTCTACGTGAAGGGCCGCACCCTGGTCACGAGTGCGGTCGGCCTCGTTCGCGCCTCGCTGCTCGTCGCCGCGGCGTTCGTGCTCGTGCCGCCCTTCGGCCTGGTCGGGTACGGGCTCGCGGTCGCGCTCACGGCCGTTGCGTGGCTGATCGCCCACCGCCGCGTCAAGGAGATCATCGGCCTGGGCTACGGTATGACGTTCAGGTGGGTCGCCGCATTCCTTCCCGCGCTCTTCATCCCGCTGCTCGAGTCGCCGTGGCGAATCGCCCTGCTCGCGCCCGCCTTCCTCGTGCTGCTGAGCCGAACCGCGCGGGCGCAGGTCGCGGAGTACGTGGCGCTCCTGCGGACGATGGTCTCGAGCCGCCGTGCCGCCGGCGCCGAGGAGTGACGTGAGCGACCGACCGCTCGTCACGGTTGCGATCACCACCTACCGCCGGCCGGAGCTGCTGCGGCAGAGCCTCGAGAGCGCGGTGCGCCAGACGCTCGAGGAGATCGAGATCATCGTCTCGGACAACGGGGCGGACGAGGAGACCGCAGCCGTGGTGAGCTCGCTCGACGACGCGCGCGTCGCGTACGCCCCGCTCGAGGAGAACATCGGCCTGTACGGGAATCTCAACCGCAGCCTCCGTCTCGGAACGGCGCCCTACCTCCAGATCCTGCAGGACGACGACCTCCTGCTCCCGGCGAGCATCGAGCGCAAGCTGGCCCGGATCGAGAGCGATCCCGGCCTCGCGATCGTCCACAGCGCCCACTCTGTCATCGACGCATCCGGGAGGGTGCTGCACCCCGCCGTCAACTGGTCGCTGGCGGAAGCGGACTGGGAGCTCGACGGGCCGACGTTCATCCGGCGCTCTCTCGCAGCCGGCGTCTTCTTTCACATCTCGACCGCGCTGCTGCGCCGGTCGTACGTCGTCGACGAGGAGTTCGAGCCGGTGGGCGGTTACTGCGACCTCGGCGTCTGGCTGCGCGTGGCGAGCCGCGGTGGCCGGATCGGCTACGTCCACGAGCCGCTGAGCGCGATCCGCGAGCACGCCTCGTCGTTGAGCGCCGAGCAGGGACTGCACGTCCGGCGGGACGCCGGAGCGGACGACGGCGAGGTCGACACGCAGACGATCGAGCAGGTACGCCAGATGCAGCTCGTCCGCAGGCGGTTCCTCGATCGCGAGGGCGCCGAGTTGCCCGACCGCAACGGGCTCTGGGCGGCGTCGCGCCGCGACGCGCGCAGACGGCTCGCACGCGTGATCGTGAAGGACGCCGTCTTCCAGGGCTCGTTCCGGCGCACCCTCGAGCGTCTGCGCGAGGCACGCAGTCTGGAGCCGAGGATCGCCGTCTCGCTCTGGCCGCTCGTCGCGCTGGCGGTCGCTGCAGGCGGCCGGCCGGCCGGGCGGGCGGTCAGCTTCCTGGCGGCTCGGGTGCGGGCACGGCGCTAGAGAGGGCCTCGATTGCGCCGCGCTCCTGCTCGATCCTGCGTGCGACCTTCGCCACCGGCAGCTGCACCGACGTCAGCCGCAGCGCGCCGGCAAGCCGGACGCACGAGCGCAGAAGCGCGAGCAGCGGCACGCGCACCCGCTCGCGGCGGGCGGCCCGCACCACGGCACGCACCGGCCGCGCGAGATCCGCCGAGAAGGAGTCGAGCGAGATCGGACCGATCAGGTCCTCGTGAATGCCGTGCAGGACGACCTGGCCCTTACCCTGCCGCCGGGCGTCCTCCAGGAACGCGGCTAGCGTCCGCCCGTGACTGTGGTCGCCCCGGAGCGTGCGGTCGTGCACCGCGGCAAGCCCTCCGCGCAGGCAGCGAAGCCCGAAGTCCCGATCGACGTGGTAGTAGCTGCAAATCGAGTCGTAGCTCGGGTTGAAGAGCCCGATCCGGAGGCAATCGTCCCGCCGCAGCGAGAAGTTGCCCATCCAGAAGCCGAGCAAGATCGAGCCGGGATCGTCCAGATAACCCCGGGAAGCCTGCTCGTACTCCCGCGCGTAGAGGATCGTGCTGAAGGTCGCCGCATTCTTCGTCTCCGGTACCCGGGTCGGCATGTAGCCGACCACGACCAGGCTCCGGGCGTCTGCATGATGGCGGGCGTGCCCCGCGACGAGACCAGGAGCCGCAACGACGTCGTCGTCCATCAACAGGATCACGTCTCCCGTCGCAGTCTCGACTCCCACCTGCTGCGCCCCCGTCTGGCCGCGATTCTCGATGAAGATCGGCTTCAGGCGCGGCTCGCTCGCCGCCAGCTCCGTCAACAGCTCGTGCGACCCGTCGCGGCAGCCGTCGACGACAACGATCACCTCGGTCGCGGCCGTGTCCTCGAGCAGAGGAGCGACGACCTGCGGCAGGATGTCCTTCCTGTCGTAGGTCGTCATCACCACCGAGACGGTCGGCAGCTCCATCGTCCCGGTCACTCTCGCTCCCCGTCCATGTGCCTCGTTCACGCTACCGACACCGGACGCTGATGGGCGAGCGTCGCCGCAGACCGCCGGTCGCCTTCATCGCGTGGAGCTCCGTGTCGGGAAGATCGCACGAGATCGCGGCCGCCCTGGGCGGGGAGGCGCGCTGCTACTACAACCGGCGGCTCGTCCGGCGCCTGGTAGCGCTGCGCTATCTGCTGAGCGCGCTGCGCACGGTCGCCTATCTGCTCACCCGGCGTCCACGGGCGCTGATCGTCACGAATCCACCGATCTTCCCCGCGCTCGTCGCCTACCCGTACGCGCGCATCGCCCGTGTGCCGCTGCTCCTCGACAGCCACCCGGACGCGTTCCGCTCCGACGGCCCGCACACGCGGTTCCTCGGCCTGCACGCGTGGCTCGCGCGCCGCAGCCGCGCGAGCCTCGTGACGACGGACGAGCTCGTCCGCCGCGTCGCCGACTGGGGCGGCACGGCCGTCACCGTCCACGAGCCGCCCCCCGACTGGCGGATCGAGGCGGACGCGACGCTGCCGTCGCGACCGCTCGTGCTCGTGCTCGGCACCCTCTCCGCCGACGAGCCGACCGCGGCGACGCTCGCCGCAGCGCGCGAGCTCGCGGAGCTGGACCTCGAGCTGACCGGAGACACACGACGGTGCGCCCCAGAGCTGCTCGCGTCCGCTCCCGAGAACGTGACGTTCCTCGGCTTCCTCCAGGGCCGAGACTACGTCGCGGCCCTGGAACGAGCGTCGATCGCCGTCGTCCTCACGACCTGGCTGCACTGGGCGGTGCCGCGATCGGCCTACGACGCCGTCTATGCCCGGCGACCGCTCGTCGTCTCCGATTCGGTCGTCCTGCGCGAGCTCTTTCCGCACGCGATCCCGGCCCGGAACGAGCCGGACTCGATCGCGGCCGCGGTGCGGGAGGCCGTCCGCCGCCACGACGAGCTCGTCGCCGCCGCACCGGCAGCGCTCGTGCTCCAGGACCGCCGCTGGCAGGAGCAGCTCGACCGTCTCCGCTTGCTCGTCGCGACCCGCTGACACGCGTGAGCAACTACGCAAACGCGAGTTTCTTCTCTACTCTCAGTCGGAGCGATGCTCTTCTCTGACCCGTCACTCGGACGCGTGCACTCGGCCCGCGGCGCCGGTCACGTGCCGCCGTCGGACATCCACGAGCTGATCCACCCGAACCTGACGCTCGCCCTGCTCACCGTCTGCTCGGTGCTCGTCGTCGGCGTCGCGGCCACCCTCGGCCCGCCCGCCGGCGTCGGCGCGGTCGCCGCGATCGGGATCGGTCTGCTCGTCCTCCGCCGGCCCGCCTACGGCGCGTTCGCCCTCGTCGCCTTCGCTCCGGCGCTGTCGGGGGTCGTGCGCGGACTGCCCGTTCCCGGCTTCCGGCTCTCCGAGCTGATGATCGCCGGCTTCTCGGCCATCATCCTCGTGGCGGCGAGGACGACGCCACGATGGGGTGCGTTCGACTGGGTCGCGCTGAGCTACGTGATCGTGAACGGCGTCCTCGTCTGGGCCAACCTCGTCCGCCACGGCGATCCGTTCACCGCCGACAACTGGGGGACGCTGTTCGGGCCGCTGCAGTTCTTCTTGCTCTACCGGGCAGTGATGACGGCGCTCCCGGCGCCGGAGCAGCGACGCCAGGCGCTCCGGCTGCTCCTGTTCACGAGCGTCGCGGTCTCCGCGTTGACGCTGATGCAGCAGTACAACCTCGGCGTGCGCCCGCTGCTGGAGCTGCTGACGGGCACCGACATCTACTCGTCCACGACCCGAGGCGTTCCCCGCGCGACGGGCCCGTTCCCGCACTGGCACAACCTCGGCGGCTACCTGCTCGTGATCCTCCTGATCGGCTTCGCGCTGCTGCTCGACCAGAAGCAGCGGGTCATGCGCCGGCGAACGCTGCTGCTCGTGCTCGTACCCGCACTGGCAGCCCTGATCCAGACGGCGAGCTTCGCGCCGCTCTTCGGGCTCATCGCAGGGTCGCTCGTGATCGGCATCTCGATGGGCAAGGGCCAGCGGGTGCTCGCCTGGCTCGGCGCCGCCGCGCTCGTCGGGGCGCTGCTGTTCGGCCCGCTGCTGCAAGACCGCGTCGAGCAGCAGTACGAGAAGTCCTCCGTCGCGGAGGAGCAATCCCTGGTCCCGCAGACGCTCCAGTTCCGCTACGACGTCTGGCGGAACCAGTTCCTGCCGGTGATCGAGGACAACCTCGTCACCGGCTACGGGCCGAACCTGCCTCCGAACCTCTACTTCGACTACGCGGAGTCGCTCTACATCACGTTCCTGCTCCGCGGCGGGCTGCCGCTCCTGCTCGTCTACCTGGCGCTGATGGGAACGCTGCTGCTCCGGGCGCGACGCGTGGCCAAGTCCGACGAGACCGAACGTCGTGTCGCAGGCCGCGTGGTCTTCGCCTCCGTCCTGCTGCTGCTCGTGATCGACGTGATCGCGACCTACTTTCTCGACAGCGGCCCCGCGCCCCTGCTCTGGGCCATGGCGGGGCTGCTCTCGTACGACCAGGTGAAGCGCGGGCGCCGACCGAGGCTCGTCGCGTGAACGGGATGTTCTCGAAGCCCCGGATCCCCGTCGGGCGGATCCTGACCGAGGGAGCTCTGCCCTCGCGCGCCCAGCGCGCCCTCTACCGCCGCCGCGGCTACCGGATCGCCGACGACGTCACCTTCGCCCCCGGCGTCGTGATCGAGGGCGAGGAGGTCGAGATCGGCGCGGGCTCGAGCTTCGGCTTCGGCACCGTCATCCGTGGACGCCGGATCCGGATCGGCCGCCGGGTCGACATCGGCTCGGCGTGCATCTTCGAGGGCGGCGACATCCTGATCGGCGACGACACGGTCGTGCGCGAGCAGGTCTTCGTCGGCGGCCCGCTGTTGCCCGACTCCCTGCTCGAGCTCGGCAAGCGCGTGCGGATCTTTCAGACGTGCTTCCTGAACCCATCGCGACCGCTGCGGATCGGCGACGACACCGGCCTCGGCGGCCGCTCGTCGATCTTCACGCACGGATCCTGGCAATCGATCCTCGACGGGTACCCGGTCGTGTTCGAGCCGGTGACGATCGGGAAGAACGTCTGGCTCCCCTGGCACGTCTTCATCCTCCCCGGCGTCGAGCTCGGCGACAACGCGACGATCGGAGCCGGCTCCGTCGTGAACCGTTCGATTCCGGCGGGCGCCCTCGCCGCCGGCGTGCCGGCGAAGGTGTTGAAGTCCCCCGAGGAGTGGCCGCGGCCCATCGACGAGGAGGAACGGTGGCGGCTGGCACGAGCGATCGTCGAGCAGTTCGGCGCCTACCTGCGCCATCGCGGTGTCGAGGCCGTCCTGACCGAAGACGAGCACCGCGTCGCGATCCGGTTCGAGCGGGACGGCAGGAACCGCAGCATTGAGCTGATTCGCGCCGGCGACGGGGCGACGGGCGGAGACATCGTGTTGCAGCTGACCGGTCGGCCGGAGCGGGGTCGGAGCTGGTTTGCGCTGGGCGAGCGGATCAAGGGCGGCGAGTCGGACGAGGTGTCGACCGAGACCGATCAGTTCCTGTCCCGGTACGGCTTGAGGTTCGTTCCCTTCGACGAGCTATGACCTCTGCCCAAGACCTCGTCGGTGAGTCGCTGCGACGCCTGCTGAGGCCGCTCGACGACTCGCTCTTGCCGGCGGACGGGGACGAGCTGGAGGAGCAGGCGGCGTCGCTCCTGACCGAGAGCTGGCGGCGCTCACTGCCGTCGGCCGGACTCTCGGAACGCCAGTTGAACGTCTTCTATCGCCTGAAGCCGCTCGTACCGCGGCCGCTTCAGCTCGCCCTGCGACGGGTGCTGATCCGGCGCCAGGGGCTTCCCGAGTTCCCTCGCTGGCCCTTCGACGGCTCGATCGTGGAGCTGCTCGAACGCTACGCCGCCTCGCTCGTCACCGCCGCGGGAGGCCCCGTCGAGTTCCGGTGGTTCTGGCCGCGCGGGCACGCCGCCGCAGCGATCCTCACCCACGACGTCGAGTCGGCCGCCGGGCTACGACTCGCTCTCGACCTCGCCGACGTCGAGCAGGAGCGTGGCTTCCGATCGTCGTTCAACGTCGTCGCCGACTGGTATCCGCTCGACCACGGCATCCTCGAGGAGCTGCGCGGGCGGGGCTTCGAGATCGGCGTGCACGGCATCCTCCACGACCGCTCGATGTTCGCGTCGCGCTCGGGCTTCGAGACCGCGCTGCCGCAGGTGCGCGAGGCCGCGGAGGCGTTCCGTGCGGTCGGCTTCCGCTCTCCCGCGACGCACCGAGTCGTCGCCTGGCTGGCCGAGCTGCCGCTCGAATACGACTGCACGATCCCGCACTCGGACCCATTCGAGCCGCAGCCGGGCGGGTGCTGCAGCATCTGGCCGTTCTTCCTCGGCGACGTCGTCGAGCTGCCCTACACGCTGCCGCAGGATCACACGGTGCTGACGCTGCTGCGCCACGAGTCCGTCGACCTCTGGCTCGACCAGATCGACGAGATCGTGCGGCGGCACGGGCTGATCCAGTCGGTCACGCATCCGGATCCCGGGTACCTCGGCGACCGGGATAAACGAACGCGGTACGTCGAGTTGCTCGACGCGCTCCGGTCGCGACAGGAGGTCTGGCACGCCCTCCCGAGAGACGTCGCCCGCTGGTGGCGAGCCAGGGACGCGGGCCTCCCGACCGACTGGCCGAGCGGGCTCGGACGCGCGTCGCTCGCGGACGGACGCGTCTCGCTCGTCGAGAGCCAGAGCTCCTAGGACTCGGAGGTCAGCGCCGGAGCCGCCGCGGCACGAGGCAGGTACGAGCTCAGCCACACCTCGAGCATCAGGATCGCCAGCAGCAGCTCGGCGTTCTGCGTCGAACCTCCGGCATGCTCCGCGACGAGCTTCCGCACCACGTCGGGATCGAGAAACGCCGCGTAGCGGGGCTCCGGACCGAGCAGATAGCGCTTGATCGACCGTTCCATCTGCCCGCGGAACCAGGCGTCGGCGGCGTGACGGAAGAACCCGACCTTCTGTTTGTCGATCACGCGATCCGGGACGAGACCGCGAACGGCCTCCTTGAGCAGATGCTTCGTCGTCAGCCGGCGAACCTTGAGATCGACCGGAATCGTCGCGCAGAGCTCCACGACCTGCTGGTCGAGGAACGGCACCCGAATCTCGAGCGAGTGCGCCATCGAGGTGTGGTCGAAGTAATGCAGGAGCGCGTCGACGAGCGCGAGCCGGCCGTCGAGATACAGGCTCGCTGCGAGCGGCTCGTCCTCGAGGCCGACCGCATAGGGATCGAGCGCCAGCCGGGCCAGACGGTCGTCGGCACCCGCGAGCGGCCCGGTCAGGAGCTCGCCGCGCAACCCGGCATCGAGCCTGCCGCTCATCGCCAGGTGGCGCGCAACGGGATCGCCGGCCGCGAGCGTCTGGGCCGGCCGGTTCAGGCGGCCTGGAGCACGCGGCGCGAGGGCGTTCGCCGGCCCCCGCGCCCAGCTCGGAACTCGCTGCCACCGGCCGGCCAGCGCGGCGGCGCGATGCTTCTTGTAGCCGCCGAGCAGCTCGTCCGCTCCCTGGCCCGACAGAGCCACCGACACGGTCTGCGCCGTCAGCTCGGACAGGGCCAGGAAGCCGAGCGCCGAGACGTCCCCGACGGGCTCGTCGAGATGCCAGACGAGCTCCGCGATGTCGACCGTGTCGTGGGCGAAAGAGAGCTCGAGCTCGTGATGGTCGGTTCCGAACGTCTCGGCGACGAGCCGGGCGTCGGCGAGCTCGTTGTCCTCCGCCGCCTCGACGAAGCCGACGGAGAAAGTCTTCACAGGCTGCTGCAGATTGCGCGCCATCAGCGCGACGACCACACTGGAGTCGAGCCCGCCGCTCAGCATCGCGCCGAGCGGGACGTCGCTCATCAGCCGGACACGAACCGCCTCCTCCAGCTCCTCGAGCAGGCGCTCGCCGTACTCGGCGGGGGCCAATCGCTCGGGGGCGACCTGCGGCTTCGGGTGCGTCCAGTACTCGTCGACCGCCACACGGCCGTCCGCCACGGTCAGGCGATGGCCGGGCAGGAGCTTCGAGACACCGGCCAGCAGCGTGCGCGGACCCGGGACGTAGCCGAACGTGAGGAAGAGGTACACGGCGTCCGCGTCGACCGCGGGCTCGACGAGACCGCTGCCGAGAATGCTCTTGAGCTCGGATGCGAACACGAGCAGGTCGCCCGCGACCGCGTGGTAGAGGGGCTTGACGCCGGCACGGTCGCGGGCCAGCACGGCGCGCCGCTTCGACCCGTCCCAGACCGCGAGCCCGAAGTCGCCGCGCAGCCTCATCGGAAAGTCGTCGCCGAAACGCTCGTAGAGGTGCGGCAGGATCTCGGTGTCGCAGCGGCTGGCGAGGTTGTGCCCGTCGCCGCGCAGCTCGTCCCGCAGCTGCTCGTGGTTGTAGAGCTCTCCGTTCTGAATCGCCCACACGTCGCCGGCCTCGTTCGAGAAGGGTTGGTGTCCACCCTCGACGTCGATGATGCTCAGCCGCCGCACGCCCAGGGCGATGCCGTCGTCCACGAACGTGCCGCGATCGTCCGGACCGCGGTGCGTCATCAGGTCGGTCATCCAGTCGAGACGCTCGGCAGCGATCACGGGACGGGGCTCCCCCTGAACCTGAACCACGCCGCAGATGCCGCACACGCCCTCATCTTAGAGACGAGTCCGCCGCTCGCCGGGCTGTTCCCTCATTCGGGGGATCGGCACCGTGCGATGACCGGTCGACCAACAGGGCGTGACGCGCCGCACGCCACAGCTCTCGACGATCGTCGGGTTGGTCGCTGCCTCTCTGATGGTCGGGTTGACGACCCAGACGGCTTCGTCGAGCGCCGTGTCGGCGACCTCGGTTGCGGGGTCGGAAGGCTCGCTCGGCGGCTGGAAGCTGTATCGCGCCGGTGGTGCGGTGATCGGCCGTGGCGCGGCCAAGCCGACCGTGACGCGGGCGACGTTCCAAGGCCGCAGCGGCAACTTCTCGCTTTTTCGCCCGCTCGCCCGCACGAGTCGGCCGGGTGAGCGGCTGGTCGTCTCCCTGGCCGTGCGGGGATCGTCCGAGCGGGCGGTCTGTGTGCTCGTGCGAGAGTTCGAGCGCGGCACCCGAGTCGGGTTCGCCCGCCGCTGCGCCGCTCTGCGCTCGAGCTGGCAGCGACTGCGTGTCGGCTACCGGCAGCGCGGTAACGGTAACCGGCTGCGCGTGACCGTCTACCAGCGGCACGCTGCCGCGGGCGCCTCCTTCGAGGTCACCGCCGTCAGCTTCACCCGACCCTCCCTCAGCGCCACAACACCGAAGGTCGGCCCGGTGACGCGGCCCGGATCGCCGGAAGCGCAGGCGAGGAAGCCGATCCCGCCCGGACAGACCCCCAAGCAGGAGTCTGCACCTGAACCTGCACCCGCGCCTGCGCCGGCACCTGCTCCCGCTCCCGCGCCTGCTCCGACCGGCAAGCTGCCGTGGGCGCCGCCCGCGCTGACCAACCCGACTACGATCCTGATCTCGAACTCGAACACGATCGTGCATCTCGACTCGAGCCGCGACTACGTGATCCTGATGCCCTCGACCCCGCTCACGGCCGAGGGCGGACTCTCGCTCGTCGGTGGCCGCAATCTGATCATCCGCGGCGGCGAGATCTTTAACGACAGCCCGATCGCAAGCGGTGAGTCGGTCGACAAGGCCTACGGCCTCTACCTCAAGAGCCAGACCGGCACCGTCCATGTCGAGGGGCTCTGGATCCATGGCCGCGGCATCGGCCAGGCACTCGTGCTCGACCAGGGCAACGGCGCCACGATCCAGATGCAGCAATCGCGACTGGAGTCCCTCCACCCCGTCGGCAACGTCCACACCGACGGGATCCAGACCTGGCGCGGCCCCTACCGGCTCAAGCTCAGCAACGTCACGATCAAAACAGCCGGGGTCGCGCTCCAGACGATGCCCCACGAATACGGGCCCGTCGCAATCGACAGCTGGGAATACCGCAACACCAACGTCGAACAGCTCACAGGCGACGCCTACGCGCTCTGGAAAGGCGACCACGCCGGCGGCTGGTGGCGCGAGACACACACCAACTTCTGGGTCAAGAACCTCGGCCACCTCGCCTGGCCCGACGCCAGCTACTGGAACC
>JBDSOJ010000163.1:0-3201 GCA_039914895.1 Gaiellaceae bacterium | reverse complement strand
TCGTGACGACGAAGGGTTTGCCGGCGGTGGCGCCCTTGATCGACATCTCGACGATCTTCCACGGGCAGGACACGCCGACTCCGAGCCCCGAGAACATGCTGGTCGGCCTCGTCACGCATACGGGCCTGTCGATTCTCTTCGGGATCGGTTTCGCGCTACTCCTGAGCGTCGTGCCGACCCTTCGGCGATTGCCGCTCCTCGTAGTGGCCGCGATCGCGTACGGGCTGCTCCTCTACGTCGTCAACTTCCAGATCCTGGGCCGGACGCTCTTCCCCTGGTTCACCAATCCCGAAGGCCCCAACCAGGGATTCGAGGTCTTCATCCACGCCGTGTACGGCCTCATGCTCGTCCCGTTCTTCCTGGCGCCGTGGCGGCGTGTCGGCGTGCGCGCATGAGTTCCATCGCCACCGATCCGCCGAGCGTCGAGATCTTGGTCTTCGACGGCTGCCCGAATACCGAGCCGGCGCGCGAGCTCGTCGCCCGCGTCGCCCGCGAGCTCGCGATCGAGCCAGAGATCCGCGTCATCCTCGTCCCGGATGACGAAGCCGCGCGGAGCAACCATTTCCTCGGCTCACCGTCGGTTCGCGTCGACGGGCGCGACGTCGAACCGGGCGCCGAGCATCGCACCGACTACGCGTTCTCCTGCCGCATCTACCGTACCCCGACTGGCCTCGCTGCGCAGCCGGACGAGACGTGGTTGCGCGAAGCCATGACGAAGCGATGATTTCGGCAGACCTGTCGCGGCGGTCTCCGAGGCGCTCGCGGCCGCGGGCATCCCGCCCGACGCTGCGGAAGCGCGCGCACCGACGGGCTCACCGAGCTCGAACGACAGCTCTACCGCTGGGTGTTGCAGCGCTTCGTGGAGCAGGGACGGGCGAGCGGCGAGGATCTCCGCGTGCAGGCGTGCAAGCACGGCCTCGACTCGGCAACGACGGCCGACGTGTTGGCACGCGAGGATCTCGTGCGAGCAGAGAGTCGATCACCGTCCGCGTCGATGCAAACCAAACCGCCGAATGGTGGCCGGCTGACGCAGTGGTGCTGGCGAGCCGTCTCTCGAATGGCCCGAGCTACGCCGGCTGCTGCCGGATCCTGAACTTCTTCGCCTCGCGCGCGAACGCGGAGCGCTGCCTCGCTGGCCGCGACGAGGTTCGCGGCCACCCGATCACGATCGCGGACGCGGTTGCCGTCGGGGGCGCCGTCTTCGGCAAGGCGCTCGGGGGCTGATGGCAGTCCCGGCCACGCGCGCGGATGTGCAGCGGCTGGTCGGTGAGCGGGCGCAGCTCGTCGAGGTGCTGCCGGCGGCCGAGTACGCGGACGAGCATCTGCCTGGGGCGATCAACATCCCGCTGCAGGAGCTCGCGGAGGCGGCGCCGAGTCGACTCGACCCGAGCCGCCCGGTGATCGTCTACTGCTACGACCACCAGTGAGACATGAGCCCACGAGCCGCGTCGCGGCTCGAAACACTCGGCTATGGCTCCGTCTACGACTACGTCGCCGGGAAGGCTGACTGGGGTTCCGCCGGTCTTCCACTCGAGGGCGAGAACGGCAGCACGACACGCGCCGCCGCCCACGCACGCACCGACGTCCCCACGTGTCGGCTCGACGAATCGCTGCAGACGGTCCAGCGCCGCGTCAGCGACGCCGGCTGGGAGACCTGCTTCGTCGTCGACGCGGGCGGCGTCGTGATCGGCCGGCTCGGGCGGCGAGCGCTCGGAAGCGACGACGATCTTGCAGTCGCTGTCGCGATGACGGAAGCGCCGAGCACCGTCCGGCCAAGCGCCCGGCTCAGAGATCTCGTCGAGAGAATGCGACGCCAGAACCTCTCGAGTCTCCCAGTCACCACTTCCGATGGCCGGCTCGTCGGGCTCCTGCTGCGCGAAACGGCCGAGGAGGCGGTCCAACGGCTGCAGCAACTGCGGCGCTAAGCGTCGCGCTCCTGGGCGCGCTGCCACTGGGGTGAGACAGTGTGGTGGCGAAGCGGGAGGTACCAGCCGACGGCACGGCCGACCGCTGAGCGCCGATACCGACATTCCGGCGCGCAGCCACACTCGCGCCCGTTCGGAGTGTGAATCCATGCGATCAGCTCCGCGCCACGGACTGATCGTAGTCCTCGCCGGGCGGCCGGGTCGCATGGGACGCGGCTCGCGTCCGCTCGAACCGAAGTCTCCCACCGCGCGTGATCCTGTTGACGAGCGCCGCGAACACCGTGCACCCGAGCGGCCGGGCGTGTAGAAGTCGATGAGTTCTCTTTGGCGGGCCGGATCATAGGAGCATGGCGAGGCGACGGCGATGAGATTCGAAGATCGGTTGGTTGCGGCGGCGACGGCTGGCGACGAGACCGGCCCGCCTCGCGAGGAAGTTCGCGAGAGAGTGCCGAGGTCGCGCCGGTGCGCTGGCGCCTGACTCCGACGACGGACCATCGGCGTCGCCGCCAAAGGGCGACCCGCCATTCAGGCGTCCCCGACCCGGGGGCCTCGCAGGACTAGCGAGAGCCTTTTACGTTCCCGGCGCGGGACGACGAGGATCACGCTGGGCCGGCTTCCCGTGCCGCGTCACGAGGCGCGAAGAGGTAGTGCGAGACCAGCCACTCGCGGCCACTCTTGTAGCCCCACAGCTCGGCGCACGCGAGGAAGAAGACACGCCAGTTCGCCAGCCAGGCGTCCGCCCGCGCTGCGCCGTACGCGTCGGCGAGAACCGCGAGCGCCTGCTCGCGATTGCCGTCCAGCCGCTTCAGCCACGCCTCGGCGGTTTGCGCGTACTCCTTGCCGCTCACGCGCCAGTGGTCGCGCAGGGAGAGGTCGCGCTGGAAATGGAGCAGCAGATCGTCCGAGGGCATGTTGCCGGCAGTGAAGAACGTCCGAGCCATCCACCCCTCGTCGTACGGATAGGCGTAGAGGCGGTGACTGAAGACGTGCACGAAGAAGAGGCCCGCCGGGTCGAGCCACGAAGCGATCCTCCCGAACAGCAGCTCGTAGTTGCGCACGTGTTCGAGCATCTCCACCGAGAGAATCCGATCGAACTGCTCTTCCGGCTCCCACTCATTCACGTCCGCCGTGACGATTTCGAGGTTCGCCGGAGCCCGCGGCACGAGAAACTCGCGCTGCACGCGCGAGTTCGAGACGGCGACGATTCGTGACGCCGGATAACGCTCGGCGAGCCAGAGGCTGAGCGAGCCCCAGCCGCAGCCGAGGTCGAGCAGCG
>JBDSOJ010000246.1:0-3716 GCA_039914895.1 Gaiellaceae bacterium | reverse complement strand
GGACGCGCCTGATCTCGGTGATGCGGCAGGGCCGCTCCGAGCTGGCGGAGGACTCGACGGTGATCCGTCCGGGCGATCAGGTGCTCGCGGTGCTCGAGCCGGGCAAGGAGGACGAGCTCCGAAAGCTGCTGCTCAAATCCTAGGCATTCCTCCAGTAGTGCCTCGAGAGGAGCACGACGATCGGGATCACCTCAAGGCGTCCGAGCCACATCAAGCCGGTCATCACGATCGTCGAGAAGTCGCTGAACGGCTCGATCGAGCCGAACGGGCCGGCGAAGCCGAACGCCGGGCCGACGTTCCCGAGCGTCGACGCGGAGGCGCCGATCGCCTCCAGGACTGAGAGTTCGAGCCCTGTGCGGGCGGCGTCGGCGGCGAGCAAGACCGTCCCGACGATGAAAATGCCGATGTAGATCAGGACGAAGCTCGTGACCGCACGGAGGGTCCGCTCCTCGACGGGCGTTCGGTTCAGCCGAACCGGCGCGACGAGCTCTGGGTGCAGCGTCTGGTCGAGCTCGCGGCGGAGGATCCTGCCGAGCAGGAGATGGCGCACGACCTTCACCGAGCCGCTCGTCGAGCCGGCCGAGCCGCCGACGAACATCAGGCCGACGAGCGTGATCGCTCCGAGGGTCGAAAAGACGGCGAAGTCCACGGTCCCGTAGCCGGTGGTGGTCATCACGGAGACGGCCTGGAAGACGCCGTGCCGGATCGCGGCCTCGCCGGAGGCAACCCCCTCGAGCCACAGATCGCCGACCAGGACGAGCGAGCCGAGCGCGAGTAGGCCCCCGTAGACACGGAACTCCTCGTCGCGCGCGAACGCCTTGCCCTCGCGCCGCACGAAGGCCCGGTAGAGGAGGGCGAAGTTCGCGCCGGCGAGAGCCATGAAGAGCGCGATCGTCCACTGGCTCGCGGCGCCGAACTCCTGGAGCGAGTTCGCGTCGACGCCGAAGCCACCGGTCGGAAGCGTCGTCAGGGCGTGCGCGAACGCGTCGAACACGGTCATCCGCTCGTCGACGCCCGTCAGCGCGAAGCCGGCGAGCAGGAGCACCAGCGCGGCCGTCAGCGCGACGTACAGCACCCAGACGCGGCGTGCCGTGTCCTGGATCCGCGTGCTCATCGACTCGATCTCCGGTCCGGGCATCTCGTGCTCGAGCAGCTGCCGGCCGCCGACGCGCAGTCGTGGCAGCACGGCGAGCGCGAGGACGATGATCCCGACGCCGCCGAGCCACTGGGTGAACTGGCGCCAGAGGACGATCGAGCGGGAGACGCCCTCGACGTCGGTGAGCACGCTCGAGCCGGTCGTGGTGAAGCCGGACATCGCCTCGAAGTAGGCGTCGACCGGTCGGTCGAGTTGCATGTCGCCGGAGAGCAGGTACGGGAGCGCCCCGAGCGCCGCCGCCGCCAGCCACGCGAGCGAGACGACGAGGAAGCCCTCGCGGGGGCCGATCCGGTGGTCGCCGCGCGTGAGCCACTCGACGGCCGCCGCGACGCCGCCGACGATCGCTCCGGCGAGCAGGAAGGGCCAGGGCGTCTCGCCGTACCCGATCGCGACCGCGGCCGGGACGAGTGTCGCCGGGCTGAGGTACTTCGTCAGCGTCGCGACGAGGTTGACCGCACCCACGAGGTCGACCGCAAGGCCGGTACGGCGCCTCACAGTGCCCGCTCGACCTCCTGCACGCGCCGCGACTCGGTGAAGACGATCACGCGGTCGCCGGGACGCAGCACGTCGTTGCCGCGCGGGAAGACCGCGTTGCCGTCGCGCACGATCGCCCCGATCAGGGCGCCTCTAATCGGCATGTCCTTGAACGCCAGCCCGACGTACTCGCTGTCGCGCCGCGTCGTCAGGTCGAGCACCTCGAAGCGGTCGCCCTCGAGCATCACGACCTGTTGCGTGCGAGGGTCGTGGGCGAAGCGGACGATCTCCTCGGCGGTGATCTGACGTGGGTTGACCGTGACGTCGACGCCGGTGTACTCGAACACCTCCTGCGAGGAGGCGTCGTGGACGATCGCGATCGTGAGGCGTGCGCCGTGCACCTTCGCCAGCGTCGCCGCGAAGTGGTTCTTCATGTCGTCGCGCATCGCGAAGACCGCCGCCTCGGCCTCCGCGATCCGCTCGCGCTCGAGGAAGTCGGGGTCGAAGCCGGTTGCGTGGTAGACGCGCGCCTCCGGGAGCTCGTGTGCGACGAGGCGGGCTCGGTCGCGGTCGGCCTCGATCAGCCGGACGCCGATGCCCTGCTCGATCAGCATCCTCGCCGTCGCGGTGCCGGCGCGGCCCGCGCCGAAGACGACGACGTCGCGGACGGTGCCCGAACCGGGGGCGATCAGCTTGCTCCAGCTCTGCGCGGCCTGCGGCGAGCCGATCACCACGATCCGGTCGCCGTGGTGCAGCTCCTCGTCGCCGCGGGGGATGACGACGTCGTCGCCGCGGATGATCGCGGCGACGCGTCCGTCCTCGGGCAGGCGGGCGTCCCGCAGCGGGACGTGGAGGATGTCCTCGTCCGTCTTCGCGGTCACGTCGAACTCGACCAGCTGCACCTGGCCTTCGGCGAACACGTCGGTCTGGCGCGCGGCGGGAACGCCGACCGTCCGCGCGATCGCGTGCGCGGTCTCGACCTCGGAGGAGACGATGAAGTCGACGTCGAGCTGGCCTTCGCGCCACACCTCGAGGTACTCCGGGTTCGTCGTCCGAACGACGGTCGTCGTCCGGGGCGCGCACGCCTTCGAGATCATCGCCGCGACGATGTTCGACTCGTCGCGCGAGGTGCAGGCGATCAGGAGGTCGGCCTCCGTGATCCCCGCAGCCGAGAGGACGCGCCGGCTGGCGCCGTTGCCTTCGAGCGTGGCGATGTCGTACCGCTGCGAGAGGGCGGCGAGCCGCTCCTCGTCGACGTCGAAGACGGTCAGGTCGTGCTCGTCGTGCAGCGCCTGAACGATCGTCGCGCCGACCTGGCCGGCGCCGATGACGAAGATCTTCACGCGGGGAGGCTATCGTGACGGCAGATGCGATCACTCCTCGCCGTCGCCTGCCTCGCCGTTCTCGGCACCGCCTGCGCTGCGGGCGCGTCGTCGCAGCAGACCGAGCGCGCCGAGTTCCGGCCGCGCGCCGTCGCGAGCGGGTTCTCGCAGCCGGTCTTCGTCACCGGCGCGAAGGGCGAGGCCGGACGCCTCTACGTGGTCGAGCAGGGCGGCAGGATCCAGGTGCTCCAGAACGGCAAGCGCCGTTCGGCTCCACTCCTCGACATCCGCAGTCTCGTCACCGCGGGCGGCGAGCAAGGCCTGCTCGGGCTCGCGTTCCACCCGGCCTACCCGAAGGTGCGCAAGCTCTACGTCCAGTACACGGCCCGCGACGGCTCGACGAAGCTCGTCGAGTACCGGACGGACGGGAAGCGTACGTCGAGCTCGCGGCAGCTCTTCTCCAGCCGCGATCCGTACGGAAACCACAACGGCGGCATGCTCGCCTTCGCGCCAAACGGACGCCTCCACTTCACGATGGGCGACGGCGGCGCCGGCGGCGATCCCGAGAACCGCTCCCAGAACATCCGCTCGCTCTTCGGCAAGCTGCTCTCGATCAACGTGGCCACCAAGGGGCTCCGGATCGAGGCGCTCGGCCTGCGGAACGCGTGGCGCTTCTCGTTCGACCGCGCCACCGACGACCTCTACCTCGGCGACGTCGGCCAGGGTGAGATCGAGGAGATCTCGTACTCGCCCGCGAAGAGCCC
>JBDSOJ010000239.1:0-6170 GCA_039914895.1 Gaiellaceae bacterium | reverse complement strand
AGACGCGCGAGGTCGACCAGCGGCTCGTCGACGCTCAGGAGACGCGCCGGATCCTCGACCGGCTCTACGGCTACGAGGTCTCGCCCGTGCTCTGGAAGAAGGTGATGCAGGGCCTCTCCGCGGGCCGCGTCCAGTCGGTCGCCGTGCGCCTCGTGGTCGAGCGCGAGCGCGAGCGCCGCGCCTTCGTCAGCGCCGCTTACTGGGACATCAAGGGAGTTTTCGATCCTGGCTCCTTCGAGGCGCGGCTCGCCTCGGTCGACGGCAAGCGCGTCGCTCAGGGCCGAGACTTTGAGCGGGACGGGACGCTCAAGTCCGACGACCTCGCGCGGCTGGACGAGACGGAGGCACGCGGCCTCGCAGCCGGGCTCGACGGGCTGACCTTCGCCGTCCGCTCCGCCGACGAGAAGCCGTACACGCGTCGGCCGGCGGCGCCGTTCATGACCTCGACGCTGCAGCAGGAGGCGAGCCGCAAGCTCCGCTTCACCGCTCAGACGGCGATGCGCGTCGCCCAGCGGCTCTACGAGAACGGCTACATCACCTACATGCGCACCGACTCGACAACGCTGTCCGAGTCGGCGCTCACCGCCGCGCGCCGCCAGGCGGTCGACCTCTACGGCGCCGACTCGGTCCCGGAGCAGCCGCGCCGGTACGCGCGCAAGGTCAAGAACGCGCAGGAGGCGCACGAGGCGATCCGCCCCGCCGGCGACTCGTTCCGGACGCCGAAGCAGCTCGAGCGGGAGTTGAACCGCGACGAGCTTGCGCTCTACGACCTGATCTGGAAGCGGACGCTCGCCTCGCAGATGGCCGATGCGCGGGGGCTGACCGTCTCGCTCCGGCTCGGCGCCACCACTCCGGCGGGGCGCGACGCCGAGTTCGCCGCCTCCGGCACCGTGATCACGTTCCGTGGCTTCCTCGCCGCCTACGAGGAGAGTCGTGACGACGAGACGGAGAAGGAGGAGGAGCGGCCGCTCCCGCATCTGAAGCCGGGCGACGAGCTGGAGGCGGCCGAGCTCGAGCCGGAAGGACACGCGACGACCCCGCCGGCCCGCTTCACCGAGGCGAGCCTCGTGCAGGCGCTCGAGGAGCGCGGGATCGGACGCCCGTCGACCTACGCGTCGATCCTCGGCACGATCCTCGACCGGGGCTACGTCTTCAAGCGCGGCACCGCGCTCGTGCCCTCGTTCCTCGCCTTCGCCGTCACCGGACTGCTCGAGCAGCACTTCGGCCGGCTCGTCGACTACTCGTTCACCGCACAGATGGAGGACGACCTCGACCGGATCGCGGCCGGCGAGCAGGAGCGCGTCGACTGGCTGCGCCAGTTCTACTTCGGCGGCGGCGACGGGGGCGAGGGTCTTCACGCGCTCGTCTCCGACCTCTCTGAGATCGACGCGCGTGCCGTCAACTCGCTGCCGCTCGGCGACGGGATCGTGCTGCGGGTGGGCCGCTACGGGCCGTACGTGGAACGCGGCGCGGAGCGGGCGAGCGTTCCCGAGGACATGGCTCCTGACGAGCTGACCGTCGAGAAGGCGGAGGAGCTGCTCTCGGCGCCTTCCGGCGACCGCCCACTCGGCACGCACCCGGAGTGGGGAACCGAGATCGCGGTCAAGGACGGCCGCTACGGGCCCTACGTGACGGAGGTGCTCCCCGAGGAGGAGCAGGCGAAGCCGCGCACGGCGTCGCTCCTCAAGACGATGTCGCCCGAGACGGTGACGCTCGAGGACGCGGTGCGCCTGCTCTCCTTGCCGCGCACGCTCGAGGCGCCGGACGGCGAGGAGATCATCGTCTCGAACGGCCGCTACGGCCCGTTCATCAAGCAGGGCGCCGAGACGCGCTCGCTCGAGTCGGAGGAGCAGCTGTTCACGATCTCGCTCGAGGAGGCGCTCGCCGTGCTCGCCCAGCCCAAGCAACGCCGGGGTCGCGGCGAGGCGAAGCCGCCGCTGCGGGAGATCGGGCCTGACCCCGTCAGCGGTAAGCCGGTCTTGCTCAAGGAGGGCCGTTTCGGCCCCTATGTCACCGACGGCGAGACGAACGCGAGCCTCCGCCGCGGCGACGATCCCGACACGGTCACGATCGAGCGCGCGGCCGAGCTGCTCGCCGACCGCCGCTCGAAAGGGCCGGCGCCGAAGAAGAAACGCGGCGGCGGCAAGCGATCTGCAGCGTAGTCCGAACGAACCTGCAAACTTTCCGTGTCAATCGGCGTCTTGCTCTAGGAGGGCGCGATCAAACGCGCTAGCGTGACACGCGCACAACCGATTTCAGCCCCTCACCGGAATAGCCACCCGTGGCTCGCCGTTTTGCGTTTGTAACAGGACGACGAGGCCGGTTCCCCTGGCAAACGCAGGAATGACCGCTTATGGTGAGTAAGTTTGTACCCTCCATTCGAAGCTGTGCCTGAAAGGACTGAAGTTTCGCTTTGACGCAGAACCAGCTGATCGAACTGATTGAGTCGGAGCAGGTCAAGGCGCTCGTCGAGCGCTCGGAGGAGCGCGGGGTGATCGATCCCGCCGAGCTCGAGGCGTTCGTGCTCGAGCATGACCTGAACGACGAGGAGACGGAGCAGCTCACCCGCGAGCTGGAGACGCTCGGCCTGGAGGTCGGGCAGTCGCGCGCCGCCAAGGACAAGGCGGAGAAGGAGGCCGAAAAGGAGAAGGAGGAGGCCGAGCCGGCGCCTGTCGCGGTCGCCTCGGGCGCAGCCGACAGCCTGCAGCTCTTCCTCGCCGACGTCGGCCGGCACAAGCTGCTGAACGCGGCGCAGGAGGTGCAGCTTGCGAAGCTGATCGAGCGCGGCGACCTGGTCGCGAAGCGCACGATGATCGAGTCGAACCTCAGGCTCGTCGTCTCGATCGCCAAGGGCTACCGCGGCCTCGGCGTGCCGTTCCTCGACCTGATCCAGGAGGGCACCCTGGGCCTCAACCGCGCCGTCGAGAAGTTCGACTGGCGTCGTGGGTTCAAGTTCTCGACCTACGCGACGTGGTGGATCCGTCAGTCCGTGCAGCGCGCCGTCGCAAACCACGCGCGGACGATCCGCGTCCCGGTTCATGTCGTCGAGCGGCAGCAGAAGCTGTCGCGCGCGGCACGCCGGCTCGAGGTGGAGCTCGGCCGCGAGGCGACGAAAGAGGAGCTTGCGGAGGCGACCGGCCTCCCCCTCCAGCACGTCGACGAGGCGCTTGGCGCCGCGCACGCGTCCGTCTCGCTGAACCAGACGGTGGGAGCCGACGACGAGGGCGAGCTCGGTGACCTCTTCGCCGACCGCGAGGCTGCCGATCCGTTCGACGAGGCGGAGGAATCGCTGCGCAAGCAGGGCGTCCGCAGGGCGCTCGACGCGCTCCCCGAGCGCGAGCGGCGCATCCTCGAGCTGCGCTTCGGCTTCGAGGGCGAGCCGTGGACGCTCGAAGCGATCGGCCATGAGCTCGATCTGACGCGGGAACGCGTCCGCCAGCTCGAGGGCCAGGCGCTCTCGCGGCTCGCGGCTTTGCGAGACCTCGCCAGCCTCGCCGCGTAGCCTCCCGCGATCACCCTTCGGGGTCGTGCTGCGAAAGGGATCCGCTGGGCGGATCCCTTTCCTACGCGGGAAAACTGATTTACTCCGCCTGAACCCGGGGGTGCCGGAGCGAAAGGAGACACTTTGAGGATCAAGTGGCACAGGTTGCCGATGCTGCTCGCGGTGGCGATGCTCGCCTTCGCGGCCGGCTGCGGTGGCGATGACGACAATGACGCAGCGGGTACGACGGGGGCGACCACCGAGGACGGCGGCGCCGCAGAGGGCGGGACGCTCGTCTTCGCGGGCGCGGCCGACCCGGTCGTGCTAGACGGAGCGCTCGTCTCGGACGGCGAGTCGATCCGTGCGATCACGCAGATGTTCGAGACGCTCGTCTTTCTCAAGCCCGGCACGACGGAGCCGGTTCCCGGCCTCGCCGAGAGCTGGGAGGCGAACGAGGACGGCACCATCTGGACGTTCAAGATCCGGGAAGGGGTCACGTTCCACGACGGCGAGACGCTCGACGCCGAGGCGGTCTGCTTCAACTTCGACCGCTGGTACAACTTCAAGGGCGCGCTCGCGAACCCGGGGGCGAGCTACTACTGGCAGGTCGTCTTCGGCGGCTTCGCAACGTTCGAAAAGGACAGCGGCGCTCCGGAGGAGAGCCTCTACGAGAGTTGCGAGGCGACCGACGCATCGACGGCGGTGCTGACGCTGACGAAGCCGTCGGCGACGTTCATCCCGGCGCTCTCGCAGCAGGCGTTCTCGATCGCCAGCCCGAAGGCGCTGGAGGAGTTCAACGCCGATGAGGGCAGCATCGACGCCGAGGGCGTCTTCAGCTCGACGGGAACGTTCGGCACCGAGCATCCGATCGGCACCGGTCCCTTCAAGTTCGTCTCGTGGGTTCGGAACGACCGGCTCACGCTCGAGCGGAACGACGACTACTGGGGTGAGAAGGCGAAGCTCGACCAATTGATCATCCGCCCGATCTCCGACAACGCAGCCCGCCTGCAGGCACTGCAGACGGGCGAGATCCAGGGCTACGACCTCGTCGAGCCGCAGGACATCGCGACACTCAAGGGTGACGAGACCCTGCAGGTGATCGACCGGCCTGCCTTCAACGTCGCCTACGTCGGTTTCAACATCGCGAAGAAGCCGACCGACGACGTGAAGGTGCGCGAGGCGATCGCGTACGGCCTCGACCGCCAGTCGGTCGTGGACGAGTTCTACTCCGGCCGAGGCGTCGTGGCGACGCAGTTCATGCCGCCCGAGGTCGTCGGTTACGCGGACGACGTGCAGACGTATGAGTACGACCCGGAGAAGGCGAAGCAGCTCCTGGCGAACGCCGGCTACACGCTCCCGGTCGCGCTCGAGTTCTGGTACCCGACCGACGTGTCGCGTCCGTACATGCCCGATCCAAAGCGGAACTTCGAGGCGTTCGCCGCGGGCCTGAACAAGGCGGGCTTCAAGGTGACGGCCAAGAGCGCTCCGTGGAACCCGGACTACCTGGGTCGCGCGGACGAGGGGAACGCCGGCAACCTGCGCCTCCTCGGCTGGACCGGCGACTACGGTGACGCGGACAACTTCATCGGCACGTTCTTCCAGAGCCCGCAGAAGGCCTGGGGGACGACGACGACACCGCTCACCGAGATCGAGAAGCTCCTGAACGACGCGGAGATCGAGACGGAGGAGTCGAAGCGCGAGGAGCTGTACAAGGAGGCGAACCGGGCGATCATGACCCAGCTGCCGGGCGTCCCCTACGCGCACTCCGAGCCGGCCCTCGGGTTCACTGCGAACGTGAAGGGATACCAGACGAGCCCGACCTCGAACGAGTCGTTCGCGACGGTCTCGATCGAGGAATAAAGGAGGAAAGCTAGAGTCCGGCGGGCGACATGCTGCGTTTCGTCGTCCGCCGGCTCTTGCTCCTGATCCCGATTCTGATCGGGCTCTCGATCCTGGTCTTCCTCTGGATTAGGGCGCTGCCGGGGAGCCCGGCGACGACACTGCTCGGCGAGCGGGCAACCGCTGAGGCGATCGCCGCGATCAACGAGCAGTACGGGCTCAACGACCCGATTCACGAGCAGTACTGGGCCTACCTGAAGCAGCTCGCGTCGTTCGACTTCGGCGACTCGGTGACCTCGCGCCGGCCGGTGCTCGAGGAGTTCCAGCAACGCTTCCCGGCGACGATCGAGCTTGCTCTGGCGGCGATGCTCTTCTCGATCGTGATCGGGCTGCCGCTGGGCTTTTTCGCGGCGAAGCGATACGGCGGCGTGCTCGACCAGTTGAGCCTCGTCGCGTCGCTGCTCGGGATCTCGATCCCGATCTTCGTGCTCGCGATCATCCTCAAGTACATCTTCGCGGTGAAGCTCGGCTTGCTCCCGACCGTCGGCCGGATCAGCGTGCTGATCAACGTCGACCACCCGACCAACTTCTACGTCCTGGATGCGTTACTCGCGGGCAATCTGGAGGCGTTCTGGGACACGCTCAAGCACCTGATCCTGCCCGCGGTCGCGCTCGGCTCGATTCCGCTCGCGATCGTCGCGCGGATCACGCGTGCGGCCGTGCTCGACGTCCAGAACGAGGATTACGTGCGGACGGCGCGCGCGAAGGGAGTGGCGCCGCGGACGGTGGACACGCGGCACATCCTCCGCAACGCGATGCTGCCGATCGCGACGATCATCGGCCTCCAGAC
>JBDSOJ010000023.1:0-11747 GCA_039914895.1 Gaiellaceae bacterium | reverse complement strand
CCAGCACCCACGGCTTCGTCTGCTCGACGTGGCGGTTCAGCCCGCGAACGTAGTCCCAGATCGTCTCGAGCGCGCCGGTGACGTCCCAGCGGTCGAACGCCGCCGGAATCTCGTCGTGGAGCAACTGCGCGGCTGCTGCGAGCGCGCCGCTGTCGTCGGGCGTGGGTTCGAGGTCACCGTCGCGGTAGCGGGCGATCATGGCCGTCGTGCGCGAGAGCAGGTTGCCGAGATCGTTTGCGAGCTCGCGCTCGTACCGCTCCCGGAAGCTGTCCAGGGTCACGTCGCCGTCCTGGCCGAAAGGGGCGACGCGGACGACCCAGAAGCGGACTGGGTCGACCCCGTACTCGTCGACGAGGTCGAGCGGGTCGAGCACGTTACCGAGCGACTTCGAGATCTTCCGGTCGTCGAGGTTGAGGTAGCCATGGACGAAGAGTTGCCGCGGCGGCTCGTAGCCGGCCGAGAGCAGCAACGCCGGCCAGTAGACGCAGTGGAAACGGAGGATGTCCTTCCCGAGCAGGTGCCTGGCCGGCCAGAGACCGAGGTCGCCTCCGGGCGCGTAGCTCAGAGCGCTGAGATAGTTAACGAGCGCGTCGGCCCAAACGTAGGCGACCTGATCCGGATCCCACGGGATCGGGATTCCCCACGTCTGTGTCGCGCGGCTGATCGAGAAGTCGCGCAGGCCGCCGGCGATAAACCCCTTCGCCTCGTTGGCACGAAATGCCGGCAGGACGAAGTCTGGACGCTGCTCGTACAGCTCGAGCAGCTTGTCCTGGTAGGCGGAGAGCCGGAAGAACCAGTTCTTCTCCTCCAACCATTCGGGCGCAACGCCGTGGTCGGGGCACTTGCCGTAGACGAGCTCGGCCTCGGTCTTGAACGCCTCGCAGCCGACGCAGTAGAGACCGGCGTAGACGTCCTGGTAGACGTCGCCGTTGTCGTAAATCCGCTGCAGGAAGTCCTGAACGAAGGCCTTGTGCCCCTCATCGGTGGTCCTGATGAAGAAGTCGATCGACGCGTTGACGCGCGCGGGGAGCTCCTGCCAGGCGACGACGATCCGATCGACGTACTCCCTGGGCGTGAGCCCCTGCTCCTTCGCCACCCGCGCAACCTTGTCCGCGTGCTCGTCGACACCGGTGAGGAAGTACGTGCGCTCGCCCCGCTGCCGATGATGGCGCACGAGGATGTCGCCGATGATGGTCGTGTACGCGTGACCGATGTGCGGCGTCGAGTTGACGTAATAGATGGGGGTCGTCAGGTAGAAGCTCATCGCCGTTCATGATAGGCGCAGCCCTGCGCGCGACCTGGGCCGCGATCCCGGCGACCGCGGCGAGGCCTGCGAGCAGGAGCAGCGGGAGCTCGACGCGCCGGTCGGCGGTTTCGGGACGCGCGACGCGCGCGGCGGCAGGAGGTCGAACCGCATCGCGCGTGACCGCATTCGGCGGGGTTGGACTCTCGCGAACGCCCGGATGCGGCGCGCGCACCGGCCGGAGTACCGCCGGAGCGACAGTCGGCCGGGTCGAGCGCGCCACCACCGGCCGGGACGCAGCGGACCGAGCGCTTGGCTGCGGGCTGAGCTGCTCTTGCACACGCGAACCCGGCGCGCTTCCTGACCGCACACCCGCGGACGACGTGGGCCGAGGCGGCGCGGGGCCACGGTCGGGCGCAGGAGATCGAGTAACCGCCGCGCGCGTGGCCCGCGGCGCCGCGGCCGGCTCGACCGCGGCTGCGATCGCCTCCGGAACGGTCACACTCACAGCTCCGGCCGGCACGGCGCTCAGCCGCGGCTCGACGGCGGGCGGCACGGGCACCGCCACCTGCACCTGCACGGGTTCCGGTACCGGAGCCGGCTCGGGCGCCGGCACCGGCTCGGGCGCCGACGGGCGCGCCGGCAGCAGCCCGGCCGGGTCGACGTAGCCGTCGGGCTGCGAGGCGACGCGCACGCCGAGATGGACGTGCGGCGCGGCGGTGAACGCATCCTCGCTCTCGCCCACGCGGCCGACGACGTCGCCTTCCGCAACACCGGTGCCGCGCGCGACGTCGATCGCGCCGAGCTGCAGCAACGTGACGGCGTAGCCGTCGGCGGTCTGAATCGTCAGCGCCCGACCGCCGCCCGGGACCGAGCCGGCGAACGAGACGGTGCCGGCCGCGGGTGCACGTACCGGGTCGCCGGCGGCCGCACCGACGTCGATGCCGCGGTGCTGCCCGGCCGCATAGGCGTCCGCCGCCACGGAGAACGGCCGCAGGACGGGACCCTCGACGGGCCACGTCCAGCCGACCGCAGCCGGAACGACGATCAGGAACGCGATCGCAGAGCCGATCGCGACGGAGAGCGTGCGACGCATGAGACACCGCCTTCGTGAGCTGGAGGGCAACTGACCTCCACGCTAGCGGCGTGTCTCAGCGGCTTTTCAACGATTCTGCATACAGAGTGTTACGGGAAACTCGCGCCAGTCGCGAGACGACATCGGCGGCCTGGCGCCGCGGCACTCCCGCCTCGACAAGCTCGCCGACAGCCGCGACCGCCGTGCCCTCCTCGACGCTCGCACCCGGCTTCTTCGCCCCGCCGACCACCAGTGTCAACTCCCCCTTCGGCGCCTCGGAGAACCGGCTCGCAACATCCACCGCAGTTCCCCTGACGACCTCCTCGAACCGCTTCGTCAGCTCGCGGCAGACCGCCACCGGCCGCTCCGGCAGCGCAGCGGCGAGCGAGCGCAACGTCGCCGGCAGCCGCTGCGGCGACTCGAACGCGACAGCGGGATACGGCCAGGACGAGAGCTCCTCCCAGAGAGCCCGCAGCGCCTTCTCTCCGCGCGGGAGATAGCCGAGGAACTGGAAGCGCTCGCCCGTCAGCCCGCTCGCGACGAGCGCCGTCTCGACCGCGGACGCCCCCGGCAACACGGTCACGGGCAGGCCCGCCTCGAGCGCCGCCTCGATCAGCCGCGCACCGGGATCGTTGACTCCGGGAAGCCCCGCATCCGAGACGAGCGCGATCCGCTCCCCGGACTCGAGCCGCGGCAGCAGCGCCGCCGTGCGTGCGGCCTCGTTGTGCCGGTGGTAGCTCTGAAGCTTCGCCCGGATCCCGTGCCGCTCGAGCAGCCCGCGGGTGTGCCGCGTGTCCTCGCAGAGCACGAGATCGGCCTCGGCGAGCTCGCGCAGCACGCGCAACGTCACGTCCTCGAGATTGCCGATCGGCGTCGCGCAGACGGCGAGCGGCACAGCTATTAGCTCGCGCAAGATGAGCAACCGCGGCAGCGGCTGCTCATCGCGCCAAGACCCCTAAAGGGTCGCTTCGCTCCCAAGAGCCCACACACCCTCTGCATCTTGACGCTCACGCGCCGAGCGCCTCGAAGGCGAGCAGCCCCGCGCCGATCAAGCCTGCGTCGGAGCCGAGCTCGGCGCTCGCGATCCGCACCGGCAGCACGTCCGGCTCGAGCGTCTCACGCCGGGCGATCTCGAGCGCCGACGGGACGATGAACTCGAACGCGGCCAGCCCGAAGCCGCCGCCGATGACCACGACCTCGGGTGCGAAGACGTTCACGAACGACCCGATCGCCGCGCCCAGCAGGTGGCCGATCCCGGAGAGCGCCTCGAGCGCCTCGGCGTCGCCCTCCTGCGCCCGGCCGACGAGCAGCGCGGCGTTCGCGCCTTCGCCCCAAAGCTTCTCGGCGGCACGGTCGGCCGCGCTGCCTGATGCGACCGCCTCGAGGTGCCCGCGCCCGCCGCAGTTCCCCTGACAGGGAGGGCCGTCGGCGACGACGACGACGTGCCCGAGCTCGGCGATCCCGCGGTAGAGCGAGCCGCCGAGGACGAGTCCGCCGCCGACGCCGGTGCCGAGCGTGAGCATGACCAGATCGTCGGCGCCGCGGCCCGCGCCGAGCTTCCACTCCCCGAGCGCAGCAACGTTGCCGTCGTTCTCGACGACGGCGGGGACGCCGAACCGCTCCTGTGTCACGTCGGTCAGCGCCACGTCCCGCAGCGGGATGTTCGTCGAGCCGAGCACGCGGCCGGTGCTGCGGTCGATCAGGGACGGGATCCCGAATCCGATCGCGTCGATCCCCTGCTCCGCCAGCGGCTCGATCGCCCCCTCGATCGCTTCCAGCAGCGCCTCCTGCGACTCCGTCGGCGTCGGCACCTCGAGCCGCCCGTGCACGCGACCGTCGGCGTCGACCGATCCCGTCGCAATTTTCGTGCCGCCGAGATCGACCCCGATGACTCGTTTGGCAGCCACGGACGCGGCTACCATACCCGGCCGGATGGCGGACGCAGAGAAGCCCTACCGGGTCTACAAGGGCGGCCGCGCGAAAGGGAAGGTGCCGACGGCGGCACGGCCGGAACGGACGGGTCGTGGGGAGCCGGGCCGCACACGACCGCCGGGGAAGCCGCGCTGGGGACGTCGGGTCGGCCTCGCGGTGCTGCTGCTGGTCGTCCTCCTGGTCGTCTGGGTCGTCGCGAGCTACCTCTCCTTCCGCAGCGGCGTCGAGCAGGCGAACGCGCGGCTGCCGAAGACTGTCTCGGCGAACCTGGCCGTTCAGGACGGCCTGCTCAGCTCGAAGCCGTCGCTGATCATGCTGCTCGGCACCGACGGCGACCGCACCGCAGCACGCCAGGACTTCCGCCGCTCCGACTCGATCCTGCTCGTTCGCACCGACCCCGCGCGGCACCGTCTGGCCTACCTCTCGATCCCGCGAGACCTCCGCGTCGACATTCCCGGCTACGGCCCGAACAGGATCAACGCCGCCTTCCAACTCGGCGGCCCGGCGCTGACGATGAAGACCGTCCGCGCGCTCACCGGGCTGCAGCCGAACCATGTCGTGCTCGTCGACTTCGAGGACTTCCGCGACGTGATCGACGCGCTCGACGGCATCGAGATCGACGTGCCGAAGCTGATCCTCTCCAACCGCTTCGACTGCCCCTACGCGACCGAGGCGCGTTGCCGGGAGTGGCCCGGGTGGCGGTTCGGCAAGGGCACGCAGACGATGAGCGGGCAGCGCGCGCTGATCTACTCGCGCGTCCGCGAGAACCGGCTCGACCCCTCCGAGAACGACCTCTCGCGCGGCGAGCGGCAGCAAGCGGTGGTCGAGGCGATGACGGACAAGCTCGTCTCGCCGGGAACGTTCGTGAAGCTGCCGTTCGTCGGCGACGACCTCGCCGCGCCGCTGACGACCGATCTCTCGGCGGGTCAGCTGGTGCAACTCGGTTGGGTACGGTTCCGCTCCAACGAGGACCGCTCGCTCCACTGCCGCCTCGGCGGCGAGCCGCAGTCGATCGGAGGCGAATCCGTGCTCGTCGGCGCCGAGGAGAACAGCGCCACGCTCGCGATGTTCGTCGGCCGCTCCGCGCCGCAGCCGCCGCCGCCGGGGACGACGTTCGGCGGGGGTTGCAGGGTCGGCCGCACGCCCTGATGGCAGCCGGTTAGGGTCGTCGTATGGGAGTCATCGGCTGGATCTTCTTCGGGCTGCTGGCGGGCGCGCTCGCGCGGGCCTTGACGCCCGGCCGCCACTCGATCGGCTGCTTCGGCACGCTCGCCGTCGGCGTCGTCGGGGCGCTGCTCGGCGGCTTCCTCGGCGAGGCGGTCTTCGACACCGACGTCGATTTCGGCTGGGACCTGAAGCCGTTCCTGCTCGCCGTCGCCGGCGCGATCGTGCTGCTGCTGGGGCTGAACGCGCTCTCGCGCCGCTAGTTCTCAGCAGTCGGCGAGCGCGCAGAGGGCTCGACAGAGATCGCTGCGCCGTGGCTCTTCGAGCCTTCCGACACGTTGCGTGAGGAACGAGCGCCGAATCGGCTGGACGCTGTCGAACGACGCCACTTACGGTTCGGAAAGCCCCTCCCCGGAACCCAAAGCGACCTCCGTGGGAATCTCACGCACCGTCCTGGTCACTTTTGAGACCGAGCCGGCGGCTGCCGAGCGCGGGGCGACGATGCCGTCGCTCACAAGCGTGTCGACCTCGCGGGCGAGAGTGCGTCCTCGACTCGCGTGACGAACTGTGGCATGCACGCAGCACCCCTGCAAAGCACGCAACGTCCCGACTGGCGGCCGTCACTCGGCGGCGGGCGCAGCCTTCTTCTCACCCGAGTCCGCCTTCTTCTCCGAGGAGCCGGAGTCGCCGCCGCCGTCCTTCGAGTCTTCCTTCTTCTTCCCCGAGCCGCGGCCGTAATCGGTCGAGTAGAAGCCCGAGCCCTTGAAGTGCACCGAGACCGGGTAGAGCACCTTCTCAACGGGGCTCTTGCCGCACACCTCGCACGTCTCGGACGGCGCGTCCTCAAACCGCTGGAAGACCTCGAAGGTGTGCCCGTCAGGGCAGCGGTACTCGTAGATCGGCATGGCGGAGAAGGCTAGATGATCGGCCGGTGGGTGGCGGGCAGTCGGGGGCGGCAGAGACCGAGTCGATCGTCGTGATCGGCTGGCGTTCGTACCGGCAGTACGGGCGCCTGACGAGCGCGGCGATCGGCGAAGCGTCGCGGTCGTCATCCGGCTGCGTGACACCCGCCGGCCGATCATCTGGCAAGGCAAACTGGCGGCGACGATGAGCGAGACCGCACAGGCAACCCGTTTTGGAGCGCGCGAGTGGGCGATCGCGCGGCCGTGGCTCGCGGCGCGCTCATTTCCGCTCGGCGTGTCGGCGATCACGACCGCGGCCGCCGCCTTTCTCTTCCACCAGCTGCTCGCCTGGCCGCCGCACGAGGACGAGGCGCTGCCGCTCTTCGTCGGCCGCCACCCGCTCGACGAGATGTTCCAGGTCGTGCTCGAGGAGCGCGGCGGTGCACCGCTCCATTTCCTGCTCGCGTGGACGGTCGCGCACCTCGAGCTCGGCCTCGGGGGGCTGCGCGCGGTCTCGGCGTTCTTCGCCGTTGCGAGCCTGCCGGTGGTCGCGCTGCTGCTCGCCCGGCTCGGCGGGCGCGTGGCCGCACTCGCCGGGACGCTGCTCCTCGCGACGAGCTGGACGTTCCTCTTCCACGGCGTCTACGGGCGCATGTACAGCCTCTTCCTCTGCATGGCCGCGCTCTCGTACCTGGCCTTGCTGAGCGCCGTCGACCGCGGCGGCCGGCGCGCGTGGGCCTTCTGGGCGCTCGCGATCCTCGCCACGGTCGCGACGCATCCCTACGGGGCGCTCGTGCTCGCCTCGCAAGGAGCATTCGTCGTGATCGCTCGGCGCGAGCGGCTGCGCGAGGCGCTCTGGGCGTTCGCCGCCGTCGCCGTGCTCGGGATCCCGTTCTGGCTCACCGACCTCGTCCTCGCGGGCCGCTTCGACGCCGGCGTCGCCGCGGGCAGCCGGCTCGACGTGATCGAGTACGTCTGGCAGGCGGCCGGCGACTTCAGCGCCGGCTTCCCGGTGCTGCCGGCCGTGCTCGTCGCCGTGGCGGCGGGTCTGGCCGTGCTTCCGCGCGAGACACGGATCCTGACGGCGTGCGCGGCGCTCGTCCCGCTCGCCGCGCTCGTCCTCGCCCGCAGCAGCGGCTCGCCGGAGACGCGGCACCTGGTCTTCCTGCTCCCGTTCGTCGCCCTCGCCGCCGGCACCGGGATCGCCCGGCTCGGCCGAGTCTGGGGCACTCCCGCGCTCGCCGCGCTCGTCGTCGCCCAGGTCGCGTGGACATGGGACCGGACGCCCGAGCTCTTCGAGTGGGAGCCCGACGTCCGCCGGGAGGCACGGGCCGACGCCGCCGCGTACCTCGCCGCCACGTCCGGCCCGGACGACGTGCTCCTCGGCTACGACCCGCTCTACCTGCAGGCGTGGGAGCTCAACCCGGACGTGCCGTTCGTCGTCCTCCCCCGCGCCGACGCCGACCTCGCGCTCCACAACCTGCTCTCGCTGGGGCGACCGCTCGGGCACGGCGTCTGGGTGCTCGACGCGAGCAAGACGACAAACATCGAGCGCTCGCTCCAGATCCCGCGCGTCTCACCCCGGCCCGCAGCGGCGTTCGAGGTGCGCGATTTCGGGCCGTTCCTCGTGATCCGGACGCGCGAACCGGTGCTGACGCCGAAGCGCTATCTCGAGCGGGCGGGCGAGGCGATGCTCGTCGGCAAGCGCCTCTACCTCGGCGACGCCGACATCAACCTGCCGACGATCGAGCGCGCCGCACGGGCGCTGCGCGGCTACGGGGCGAGCCGCTCGCTCTCGACGAGCTCGCGGTAGCACGGCGCCTCCTCGAAGGCGGCGAGGCCCGCGGGCGTCTCGCGCTTGCGATCCCGCGGCCGGAGCTTGCGCGCGGCGGCGATCGCCGCGGAGGCGCCGACAGCGGCGCCGACGAGGAAGGAGCGTGTTCGCGAGCGGCGTGACTCCTCGGGCATGGAACGATGTTACGGATGATCGTGACGCTCGGCGACCTCCTGCTCGACGTGATTGTCCGCCTCTCGCAGCCGCTCGCGGAGGGAGCCGACGCGGACGCGGTGACGCAGCTCGGGCCGGGCGGCCAGGCGGCGAACGTGGCCGCGTGGATCGCGGAGCTCGGCGGCGAGGCGCGGTTCGTGGGCAAGCGCGCCGGCGATGAGGCCGGGCGCACCGCCCGCGGCGCGCTCGAGCGCTACGGCGTCGACGTGCGCGGGCCGGTCACCGAGGGCCGCACGGGCACGATTGTCTCGCTCGTCGGCGTTGACGGCGGCCGGACGATGGCCTCCGACCGCGGCGTCTCGCCCGACTTCCGCGCCGACGAGCTCGACCCGGCCTGGCTCGACGGCTGCGCGCACCTCCACCTCCCGGGCTACTCGCTGCTGCGCTCGCCGATCGACGACGTGGCGTTGCGGGCGGCGGAGCTGGTCCCGCGTGTGAGCGTCGACCTCTCCTCCTGGAGCGCGATCCGCGATTTCGGCCCGGAGCGGTTCCGGGAGCGGCTGGAGGCGCTGCGGCCGGCGATCGTGTTCGCGAACGAGGACGAGGAGCGGATCCTCGGCGGGCCGATCGACAGGACAGAGTGGGTGCTGAAGCTCGGGCCGGGCGGGGCGTGCTTCGGCGAGCGCGAGCTGCCGGCCATTCCGGCGGACGTGGTCGACACGACCGGCGCAGGCGACGCGCTCGCGGCCGGCTACCTCGTCGGCGGGCCGGAGCTCGCGCTGGCCGCGGCGGCACGCTGCGTCGCGCAACTAGGCTCGATGCCGTGAACGATCTGCTCGGGATCTCGGACGAGGTCGGGCACGCGCTCGCAGAGCGGCGGCCCGTCGTCGCGCTCGAGACGACCCTCGTCGCGCACGGCTTTCCACCGGGCGAGGGCGTCAAGGTCGGGCTCGAGAGCGAGCGGCGCGTCCGCGAGGCGGGCGCCGTGCCGGCGACGATCGGCGTCCTCGACGGACAACTTCGCGTCGGCCTCTCGGAAGACGAGCTCGGCCGGTTCACCGCCGACGCTCGCAAGGTAGGGCCGCGCGACCTCGCCGCCGCGATCGTCCAGGGCGCCGTCGGCGCGACGACCGTCGGCGGCACGCTCGCCGCGTGCCGCGCCGCCGGGATCGGCTTCATGGGCACCGGCGGGCTCGGCGGCGTCCATCGCGGCTTCCCCGATCCGCCGGACGTCTCGGCCGACCTTGGCGAGCTGCTCCGTACCGAGGCGCTGATCGTCTGCTCGGGCGTAAAGTCGATCCTCGACGTGCCCGCGACGGCGGAGCTGCTCGAGACGCTCGGGGTACCCGTCCTCGGCTACCGCACCGACGACCTGCCCCTCTTCTACGCCGCGCACGGCGGCCCGCCCGTCTCGGCCCGCGTCGAGTCGGCCGAGGAGGCGGCGCAGGTCGCGCGGGCGCACTGGCGGCTCGGCCGCCACAGCTCGGTCCTGCTCGGCCGCCCAGCGGACGACAGCCTCGACGACGTCGAGCCCCTAATCGAGGCCGCGCTCGCGAAGGCACACGAGCAGGGTGTCTCCGGTCAGGGCGTGACGCCATTCGTGCTCTCGTATCTCCATCGTGAATCCGGCGGGCGCACGCTCGCCGCCAACCGCGAGCTGATCGCCGCGAACGCGGGCCTCGCAGGAGAGGTGGCCGTCGCGTATGCCGCTCTATGACGCTGTCAAGGACCAGAAGCTCGTCGTCGAGCGGATCGAGTTGGAGGCGAAGGAGCTGCCGCTCCAGCACTTCACGCGCCGGACGACCGTCGTTCGTCTCTTCGGCGGCGGGCACGAGGGCGTCGGCGAGGACGTCAGCTACGAGGAGGACCTGCAGCTCGCGTTCACCGGCGACGCGCTGCCGGACGTGGCGGGAGAGCACACGCTCGGCTCATTCTCCGCGCGGGTTGCGGAGCAGCCGGGCTACCGGGTCTGGGGGCTCGAGTCGGCCGCGCTCGACCTGGCGCTGCGGCAGGCCGGCCGCTCGCTCGCCGAGGCAGTCGGACGCGAGCCGCGGCCGGTGCGCTTCATCGTCTCGCAGAGCGCGGTCCGCGAACTCCGCGAGCTCTATCCGGAGATCCGCTTCAAACTCGACGCGAGCGACAAGTGGACGGACGAGGTCGTGGCGGAGCTCGCCGCGACGGACGCCGTCGACGTCGTCGACCTGAAAGGGCTGTACGACGGGGAGTGGGTCGATGCAACGGCCTCGGCCGAGCTCTACGGCCGCGTCGCCGAAGCGTTCCCGGACGCATGGCTCGAGGACGCGCGCCTGACCGACGAGACGCGCCCGGTGCTCGAGCCGCATCGCGACCGGCTGACCTGGGACTTCCCGATCCATTCGGTCGCCGACGTCGAGGCGCTCGAGTGGCAGCCGACCTGCCTGAACTCGAAGCCGTCCCGGTTCGGCAGCGTGAGGCGGCTCTTCGACTTCTACGACCACTGCGAGGCGAACGGGATCGCGGTCTACGGCGGCGGCCAGTTCGAGCTCGGCCCCGGACGCGGCCAGATCCAGCACCTCGCCTCCCTCTTCCATTCGGACGCGCCGAACGACGTGGCGCCGAAGGAGTACAACGACGGCGGCCCCAGGCCTGGGTTGCCGCAGAGCCCGCTGCCACCCGCGTCCAGCGAGCCCGGCTTCCGTTAGGAGTCGAGCGCGCCGAGCAGGGTGTCGAGGTCGATCAGCTCGAGCGACTGCAGCTTCGCGCTGCCGCGGGCGCCGAGAGCGAGCGAGATCTTTGCCACGGTCGCCGCGTCGGGTGCCTCGACGATGTTGACGAAGTCGTACTCGCCGAGCGTCGCCCACTGGTGCAGCACCTTCGCTCCGAGCTCCTCGACGTCGCGGTTCACCTCGCGCAACCGGCTCGGATTCGCCTTCAGCGTCTGGACGCCCTGCGGCGTCAGCGTCGTCAGCATCAGGTAGGTCGGCATCGTCGCCTCCTTCACGCGGTCGGGGGCGCGAAGCGTATCCGCCCGCGCCCCCGCCGCGTTGCTGCGCTACCGCAGCTCCCTCGGCTCGTAGAAGACGCCGTGCGGACGCGGTAGACGTGTCGGATACGGCGTGTCCCGGAGCACAAGCCCCGTCTCGACGTCGATCGTCGCCAGCGAGCCCGGAGACTCCAACGCGACGAACGCGAACTTCCCGTTGGCAGAGAGCCACTCGTGCCCGCTGATCCCGTGCGTCGCAACCGTCACCTCGCGCACCGCCAGCGTCTTCGTGTCCATGAACGCCAGCTGCGGCGCCGAGCGGAGCCCGACCACGAGCGTGCCGCCGTCGTTCGTCAGCTGAAGGGTGTCCGGCTGCGTTCCGATCGGGACGAGCGGCCCGAGCATCGGCTCGTCGCCGCTCACGTCCACAATCCGGATCGCGTTGTCGTTCCGGACGGACACGTAGGCGGTCTTCCGGTCGTTCGTCACCAGCACCTCGCTCGGCCGCGTGCCGATCGGGA
>JBDSOJ010000209.1:0-8066 GCA_039914895.1 Gaiellaceae bacterium | reverse complement strand
TCGCTCCCCGACCGGACGGTGACGCTGCTCGAGGCCGAGCGCCGCAAGACAGAGTTCCTCGAGCGCTGGACGGCGGAGCTGCCGAATCTGCGCGTGATCTGGGGCCGCGCCGAGGAACAGCCGACGGACACCTATGGCCTCGCGGTTGCGAAGGCCCTGGCGCAGCCGCCGGTCGCAGCCGAGTGGTGCCTACCGCTCGTCGCGGAGGGCGGCGCCGTCATTCTCTGGGTCGGCCCGTCAGCGGATCGCGCTTCAGTGGCCGCGGTTGCAGGGAAGATCGCCGGCGAGCTCGAGGAGTCGCCGCCGGGATTCCTGCTCCTCCGCAAGTTCGGTCCGACTCCGCCGGGGTTCCCGCGCCGCCCCGGCATGGCCAAGAAGCGCCCGCTCTCCTGACTACGCCGGCGGCTTCGCGTTGCGCAGGCGGATCCCGCTGAACTCGAGCGTCGAGGCGGCGACGCGCTCCCACAACGGCCAGAGACTCGGCACGGCACGAAGCTGGATTCGGGCCTCTTCGTGCCGCGCGACCAGGTCGCCCAACTTGATCAGCTCGAGCGACCCGACGGTCTCCACGCTGACCCAGAAGCCGTCGCCCTCGTGAACGAACGTCTCCTCGGGCAGGCGGTAGGCGACGACCTGCGCCTCGCGGATCCGGTCGACCCAGCCGGTCTCGACCGCATGCACGCGGGCGAACCCCTCCAGGAGCGCCGCATCCGCCGCGGTTGTCTGCGCGGCCGCCCAGAAGCACACGCGCGGGCAGTCGCGTGGAAACCAGTACAGCGGGAGATGGCGCGTATCGACCGTCCAGACGAGCTGCTCCTTGCGGTCTGACGTCACGGCCACGTGGGGCTCGAAGCGGCGGATCGAAGCGTCCTCGCTGACGTGCCAGAGGGCGTGTGGGCCTTCGCCGGCATAGGGAGGAGCGGGGTGGCGCACGGGCCGAGGATAGTCCGAGGCCCTCTCTAGACTCGGAATCGTGGCCGGAAGCATCTACGCGATCGCGAACCAGAAGGGCGGCGTCGGCAAGACGACCACCGCGGTCAACCTCGCCGCCTGCCTCGCAGAGGCGGGACAGCGGGCGCTGCTCGTCGATCTCGACCCGCAGGCGAACGCGACCTCCGGGCTCGGCGAGAAGGCGAACGGCACGTCGAGCTACGACCTGCTCGATGGCGCGCCCGTCGCCGAGATCGCGCGGCCGACCCGGTTCGAGAACCTCGAGCTCGTGCCGGCGAAGCCCGCTCTGGCCGGCGCCGTGGTCGAGCTCTCCGAGCACCCGCAGGGGGAGCGCTACCTGCAGGCGTCGCTCGCCGGCGCACGCGACCGCTACGGCTACGTCTTCCTCGATTGCCCGCCCTCGTTCGGGCCGTTGACCGTCAACGCGCTCGCCGCAGCCGACCGTGTGATCGTGCCGGTGCAGGCCGAGTACTACGCGCTCGAAGGACTCTCGCAGCTGCTCGGCTCGATCGAGCTCGTCAAGGCGCGCCTGAACCCACGCCTCGGCCTCGCCGGGATTCTCCTGACGATGGTCGATGGGCGCACGCGGCTCGCCGCCGAGGTCGAGGCTGAGGTGCGCCGCCACTTCGGCGAGCTCGTGTTCACCCAGACCGTGCCGCGGTCGGTTCGCCTCGCCGAGGCGCCGAGCCACGGCCTCCCTGCGATCGCGTACGACCGCCGCTCCACGGGCGCGGAGGCGTACTGGAAGGTGGCGATGGAGCTTGTCGAGCGCTCCTAGAAGAGGACTGGGCCGCGGCCTCGAGGTTCTGATCGGCGGCGCCGACGGCGCGACGGGCAGCCAGCTCGCGCAGCTGCCCGTCGACGCGATCCACCCGAACCCGCGACAGCCGCGCCGCCGCTTCGAGCCCGAGGCGACGACCGGGCTCGCGAGCTCGATCGCCCGTCAAGGTCTGCTCCAGCCGGTCGTCGTGCGGCCGCGCCAGGCCGGCGGCTACGAGCTGATCGCCGGCGAGCGCCGCTGGCGCGCGGCGCGGGAGGCCGGGATCGAGCTGCTGCCGGCGCTCGTCCGCGAGGCCGACGACCGCGACTCGCTGCTGCTTGGCCTGGTCGAGAACGTCGCTCGTGAGCAGCTGTCCCCGGTCGAGGAGGCGCGCGCCTACGCCTCGCTCGTGGACGAGTTCGAGCTCTCGCTCGGTGACGTGGCCGACCGGGTTGGCCGCTCGAAGTCGTCCGTCTCGAACCGGCTGCGGCTGTTGGAGCTGCCCGAGGAGGTGCTCTGGATGGTTGCGCGCGGCGAGCTGACGGAGGGGCACGCGCGCGCGGTGTTGTCTCTGCCCGACCACGACGCGCGCAAGCGGCTGGCAAAGAGGGTCGTGCGCGACGGGATGTCGGTGCGCGCGACCGAGAAGGCGGCGCAGGACGGTGGTGCTGCCCGCCGGCCGCGGGCCGCGACGCAGGTCGATCCGGCCCTCGCCGAGCGCGCGCGTGGTGCGGCCGAGCGGCTCACCGGCTTCCCCGCCCGCGTCAGCGCAGGCAAGCTCGAGATCCACTTCGGCGAGGAGCTACGACTCGAGGAACTGGTCGAAACGCTCGAGAGCCTGTAGCTACAATCGCTCGTCCTGCGGGCGATTAGCTCAGTTGGTTAGAGCGCCGCTCTGATAAGGCGGAGGTCCCTGGTTCGAATCCAGGATCGCCCATCCTTTCCGCGCAAGCTCCCTAAAGGGGCCGCTTGCGCGGCCCGGATGTTCCACAGAGTCTGTGGTCGGGCGCTAGTGGACGAGGCGCGTGCGGCGGACGTAGTCCTCGACCGCGAGCAGGAAGCTCGCGTCCGCGGCAATCTCCGCGATCGTGCCCTTCGTGCTCTCGTCGAGCTGGTCGTCGTGGTGCAGGTTCGCGATGAACGGGGCGAGCGTGCCGGCCTGCGACATCGCCGCCATCCGGAGACAGAGACGCCGGGTGTGCTCGTCCTGGGTCACCGCCTCGAGTGACTCGATGTCGTGGAACCAGAGGTCGACCATGCAGACTCAACGACCACCGGCGCGCTGGGGATACGGCACCCGATTCAGGTATCGACCCCTTCGAACGAGAAGCCGACACAACGCGCACGTGCCCAGTGGCGGCGCGAATGCGGCTATGCGAATCGGAGACTCTGTTGCCTACGGCGGTAGGCACTACATCGTGCGCGGGCTCGACCCGATGGGTGTGCCCGAGCGCCGCGTGGACCTGGAGGACGCCGAGAGCGGCGCCGTCATCAGCGTCCCGATCGCGGTCCTCGATGCAGCCCGGGAGTCTTCGGCATAGACGCTGGCTACACTGAGCGAGAGGCCCTGTCGATGCGAGAGATGCTCATCTATGGCGTCAGCTTCGACATGGTCGGCAAGCAGCCGATCGTGCTGCTGAAGACGACCGACGGCAACCGGTTCCTGCCGATCTGGATCGGCCATCCCGAGGCGGCCGCGATCCTCGTCAAACTCCAGAACGCGGCGCCCGCCCGCCCGATGACGCACGACCTGCTCAACGACGTCGTCGGCCGGCTCGACGCCGAGGTGATCTCGGTCGCGGTCACGGAGATGCGCGAGAACACCTACTACGCGCGGATCACCCTGAAGCAGAACGGCTCCGAGATCGAGGTCGACTCGCGGCCGTCGGACGCGATTGCGCTCGCCGTCCGCGCCGGCGCCAAGATCTACGTCGCGGACGAGGTGATCGCGGAGTCGGGCGTCGAGTTCGAGGGCGACGCCTCCGACGACGAGATCGCCGCCGCGGCGGGTGTCCCGCCGCTGGCCGATCTCGACCCGGAGGAGTTCAGAGCGTTCCTGGACAGCGTCACGCCGGACGAGTTCGCGAGCGATCCCGAGGATTCCTAGCTAGGCCCGCCCGACCTCGCGCTTCGTCAGGTCGAGCAGCTCGGTGTAGATCTCACGCAGACCCTCGGCCGAGAGCGGGCCGCGGTTCGCCCGCGTCAGGTACTGCAGCATCCACTCCTCGCGCGCCGGATCGAGGAAGTCGATCCCGCGCTCCTCCTTCACCCGCTTCAGCCGCGCGACGAGCTTCAGCCGGGCGTTCACGGCCTCGACGATGGCCACGTCGTTGTCGGAGAGCTGCTCGCGCAGTTGCCGGATCAGGGGATCGTCGCCGTCGACGCCGGTCATGTCAGGGTGAGGGATCCGCCGCGCACGCGCCGAGGATAGCGCGGTGGTCAGAGGAACAGCGGCGCGGTCATCCCGATCGCGTTGAAGACGCAGTGGACGATGAAGGCCGGGTAGATGCTGTTCGTGCGCAGCCGTACGAGTGCGATCACGATCCCGAACCAGACGAACGCCGCGAGCGAGAGCACGAGCCCGTGGCCGAGCCCGAACAGCACCGCCGTGACGACCACGGCCACCGGCGCTCCCGCTCGTTCCAGGAGCGAGAGGCCGACGCCACGGTAGAGGAGCTCCTCGACAATCGGAGCGACGACGACGACCGCGAAGAAGCTGAGCGCGTACGCCGCGGCACGGCTGCTGTCCCAGCCTGCAGGCGCCAGGTTCTGCTCGTCGCCGGCCCCCGCGAGCCTCAGCGTCAGGTAGACGCCGCCGTAGATGACGAGTACCGCTCCGAGTGCGAGCCCGAGCGCCCGCACCCACGAGCGCGGGCGTCGCAACGCGAGCACCTCCCGGCGGGGAAGACCGGTCGTCAGCGCCAGCACGAGCGAGAGCAGCACCGCATAGCCGGCGAGGCTGCCGAGGGCGAAGTCGTACTGGTAGATGATGTCGTTGTCGGGCCGCGGACCCTGGCTGCGGCCATAGAGATTGAGCGCCGCGAAGGCGCCGACGAAGAGAAGCCAGAGAGCGAGTCTCACGGCGGCATTGCAGCAGAGGCGGGCGCCGCCGCATTGAGGAACCGGCGCCCGGCCGTCGAACTCGGCCTGCATGGAGCTGTGGCAACGCCTGCTCGTGATCGCGGTCGTCCTCGGCGTGACACTCGTCGTCGCGCGCCTGATCGACCGTCGAATCATGCGCGCCAACCGCTCGCCGGAGGCGATGACGCGCTACCGCGTGCTGCGCAGGACGATCTGGGGGGGCATTGTCACGATCGGCCTGCTCTCGGCGCTGCTCGTGATCCCGCAGGTGCGTGCGGTCGCCGGCGGCCTGCTGGCCTCCTCGGCCATCCTCGGCCTGATCATCGGCTTCGCCTCGCAGCGGACGCTCGGCAACTTCGTCGCCGGTTTGATGATCGCGACGACACAGCCGCTCCGGCTCGGCGACTGGGTTGAGATCGGCGGCGTCGAAGGCTCGGTTGAGGAGATCGGGCTGATGTACACGTTCATCCGCACCGAGGACAACGCCCGGCTCGTGATTCCGAACGAGAAGCTGGCCTCCGATACCATCGTCAACTCCACGATTCGCAGTGCTGCGAAGTACGCCGAGGTCACAGTGCAGGTTCCAGCCACTTCAGATCTCCGTCAGCTCGTCGAGGACCTCCGTACCGAGGTGCCCGGCGAGCGGGACGAGGTCTTCGTCTCCTCGCTCGACGGGTCTCCGACCCTGACGATTCGCGCCTGGACCGAGAACGAGGCTGCGGCGGAGCAGCTCGAGCAGGATCTCCGCCTGCGCGCGCACGGCCGGCTTCGGGCGCGCGGGATCTTCACATGACGCCCCCCCGCGGCGGACGCGGCTTCGACGACGAGATCTACGCCAGGCGGCGGCGAAAACGCAAGCGGGTCGAGCGGAGGAGCACTCGGCGCCGCGCGGTCGTGCTCGCGCTCGTCGCCGTGGTCGGCCTGCTGTTCGTCGTCGGCGGCGCCGCCGTGACGAGCGTCGCGACCTTCGGCTCCACCTGCGACCTGAACTCGCTCCAGCAGGTCGAGATCGGCTCGAACACCTTCATCTACGCGGCCGACAACTCGCGTCTCGGCGTGATCCCGGCGGAGCGGAACCGGCAGCCGGTCCCGTTGCAGCGGATCAGCTCGTGGATGCCGAGAGCGACGGTCGCGATCGAGGATCGGCGCTTCTACCGGCACGACGGCGTCGACGTGGAGGGCATCGCGCGCGCGCTCTGGAAGAACGTCAGCGCCGGCCAGGTCGTCGAGGGCGGCTCGACGATCACGCAGCAGCTCGTCCGCAACCTCTACATCGGCCGCGAGCGCACCGTCGAGCGAAAGTTGAAGGAGGCGTGCCTCGCGCTCAAGCTCGACAAGGCGCGGACGAAGGAGTGGATCCTCGCCGCCTACATGAACCAGGTCTATTACGGCAACCTCGCCTACGGGATCGAGGCGGCCGCCCAGACCTACTTCTCCAAGAACGCGAGCGAGCTGAACCTGCCCGAGTCGGCGCTGATCGCCGGCCTGCCGCAGGCGCCGAGCGACTACAACCCGTTCCAGAAGGAAGAGGTGGCGACCGCCCGACGCAACCAGGTGCTGCGCGCGCTCCTCGCCGAGGGCGAGATCGACCGGGCGCAGTACGACTGGGCCGTCAAGCGCGGCCTCGGCCTGAAGGCGGGCAAGCTCTACAAGGAGATTCGCGAGCCTGACTTCTTCGGCTACGTCCGCGACCAGCTGATAGCGCAGTACGGCGCCGGCACCGTCCGCTCGGGCGGGCTCAAGGTCTACACGACGATCGATCCCCGCTTCCAGCGGGCGGCTCAGAAGGCGATTCGCGACACGCTCTACCTGAAGGACGACCCGGCCGCGGGCGTGATCTCGATCAACCCGAAGAACGGCCACATCCGGGCGATGACCGCCGTGATTCCGGGAAACAAGAAGAACCAGTTCAACCTGCTCTCGCAGGCTCGGCGCCAGTCTGGCTCCACCTTCAAGACATTCGTGCTCGCTGCCGCGGTCGAGCAGGGGATCAATCCCGAGACGACGACCTACCTCTCCGCGCCCTTCTTCTACCGGCCCGACCCGAACGGAAACTGCGACGAGGGCACCTGGTGGTGCCCGGAGACCTACGACCACAGCTACACCGGTTGGACGACGATCGAACGGGCCACGCTCCGTTCGGACAACACCGTCTACGCGCAGCTGACGCTCGACGTCACCCCCGAGGCGGTCGCGAAGATGGCCACGAAGCTCGGCGTCCGCTCGCCGCTCGACGTCGATGGCGACTTCGTGCCGTCGATCGGGCTCGGCGCGATGGACGTCTCGCCGCTCGATATGGCCTCCGCCTACGCGACGCTCGCCGCAGGCGGGATCTACTCCGAGCCGCTGGCGATCCGCAAGGTGATCCTCCCGACCGGCGAGGACACGACCGCGGGCTGGGGCAAGCCGAAGCGCAAGCGCGTGATCTCTGACGGCGTCGCCGCCACGGTCACCGAGATCCTCGAGCAGAACGTCGACTACGGAACCGGTGTCGGCGCCGACTACGGGCACCCGGCGGCGGGGAAGACCGGCACAACCGAGGAGCATTCCGACGCCTGGTTCTGCGGCTACACGCCGCGGCTCGGGACGACCGTCTGGGTGGGTTATCCGCGCGGGAAGGTGCCGATGACGAACGTGCACGGGATCAGCGTCGCCGGCGGGACGTTCCCGGCGCAGATCTGGCGCCTCTTCATGAGCTCGGCGATCGGACAGCTCGAGCCGGTCGAGTTCCCCGAGCCGACGGACTATCCCGAGTGGGTCGACTTCGAGCGCGGCCAGTACGCGCGCTCGTTCGGCTACTACGACGACGGCAGCGACGACTACACGCCGCCGGCGACGACCGAGACGACGGAGACAACCAAGACGACGCCCGGCGAGTCGGTTCCTGACGCGCCGCCGGCATCCCGGCCCTCGCCGAAGCCGAAGCCGAAGCCCGCGCCGCCGCCGGCCACGACCCCGCCGCCGACCACCGCTCCGGCGCCTGAAAGCGCGCCGCCAGTGCCCACGGAGCCAGTCCAGCCCTGAGAACCGCCGCACTGCTTGCGGCGGGTGCGGTCGCGCTGCTCGTCGCGGGCTGCGTCACCTGTGCGTGGATCGAGGGCGCACCGCTCGTGCCTGCCGACGGCGGCCGCGCGGACGGCGGCTCGCTCGGCCTGCTCTTGCTCGTACTGCTCGTGGCCGCGTTCGTCGTCTACCTCGTCGCGCTCGCGCTCCTCGATCGAGCGCCCGTGTCTCTTCGCGCGGTGGTGCTCGTCGCGGTCGTGATCCAACTCGT
>JBDSOJ010000182.1:0-7268 GCA_039914895.1 Gaiellaceae bacterium | reverse complement strand
AGGTTCGCGTCGTAGCCCGCGTAGGTGACGGGAGGCGCCTGTGGCCGCAGAATGCACGTCTTCGATCCGCCCGGTCCGGCGGGATACTGCACTCCGCCCGGCACGTCGTAGGTCGCGTGCAGAACGGAGAGCGCGCTGTTCAGGCCGGCCTCGGCCAGGGCTGTCGCCTTCTGGCCTGCGTTGACCCGCTGCGAGTCGCGCGCCCCAGCGGCCGTGAAGGTGATCACGGTCGTGAGCACGATCGTCAGCACGAGCATGATCCCGAGCGCCATCACGAGGGCGATCCCGGACTCGTCGGCCAGGTTGACCGGTTTTCTGCGCAAGACAAACCCCCGCACCAAAATCGCACTTCGCCGCATGACCGAAGGATCGGTGCTGCCATTCTACATCGGCACCCCCAAAAGGGGTAGGCACGCAAGCCCGAAACGGTAGCTCTGACCTTGCGCGTGCCGTCCGACGCATACCCCCTAATTGGGGGAGTGATTGCCTCCCATCGAAGGTCGATGCTCTTTCGGGGCTGCGGCGAGCGCGCAGGGCCCGCTTGCTGTGGCTGAGTCCGAGACGACATCCATGACACTCCAGCCCGACGCCGTCGCGGAAGGCGAAGCGACGGTCGAGGCTCTCGCGCGGGCGCTCGAGCTGCACGACTACCGGCGCGGGGAGTTCGGCGAGACGGCGGCGCACACCTCGCGGGTTACGCGGCTCGCGCTCGTGCTGGCCGAGCGGACGGCGCCGGAGCTGGCGCTCGACCCGCAGCTCGTCTACGGCTTCCGCCTGCACGACATCGGCATGATCGGAGTGTCCAGCTGGACGCTGCTGAAGAGCGCCCCGCTGGATCCCTCCGAGCTCGACGAGATCAGGGAGCACCCGTGGCTCGGCGAGCGGATCGTCGCGCCCGTGCCGACGCTGAACGGCCTCGCCCGCGAGGTGATCGCCTACCACCACGAGCGCTGGGACGGCAGTGGCTACCCGCGCGGCCTGCGCGGCCACGAGATCCCGCTTCCGGCCAGGATCTTCGCGATCGTCGATGTGTTCGATGCGATCACCCACGACCAGCCCTATCGCAACGCACTGTCGGTCGAGGCGGCCTGCGAGGAGATCCACGCGAAGACCGGCTCCGACTTCGACCCGGAGCTCGCCGGCGTCTTCCTCGAGCTCGAGGAGGTGCGCTCGCCGCCCGAGGCGGCCACGCCCGAGGCGCTGGAGCCGTCTGCAGCCGAGTCGGGCGCGACGGCGACCGACTCCTAGCAGGACGCGGCCGACAGCGGCGCCGTCCGTACCGTCGGCTACACCTCCCGCATGCCGCCCGCCCGCAAGAGGACCCCGCGTCCGGCCGCTCGCTGCGCCGGCCCGCACCCCCGGCGCCGCCGGGTGATCCGGGCATCGAGCCTGCGCCCGGCGCGGCCGCGCCCCCTGCGCTGACGCGCCCCGTCCCGCCGCTAGTATGCGGCTCTCGCAGGGGTGCCCGAGCGGCCAAAGGGAGCGGGCTGTAAACCCGCCGGCTCAGCCTACAGAGGTTCGAATCCTCTCCCCTGCATCTCGTCCTCAAGCACAGCTCGCCGCGTGCCGATGCTGGCTCCGATGGCGAACGCTCACCGCCACCATCCCGTGTTCTTCGTCCGCGAGCGCGAGGCGACGTCGGGGTCGGTCCTCCGGCGCCGGCTTCTCCCCGGGGCGACCTTCCTCGTGCTCGCGATCGGGGTCGCCCGCTGGGCGGGTGAGCGGGCAGAGCTGTACGGCGGCTCCGTCGGAGTCGCCCTCTACGCCGCCGCAGCCCTCATCGGGGTCTCCGCGCTGATCCTGTACACGAGCCGGACTCTCGACCGGGCCGAAGGCGACACTCGCAAGCTCATCGCCGCCTACGAGGATCTGGTGAACGAGCTACCGCTCGTCATCTACGTCGACGACGCGAGCGACAACTCGTCGAACATCTACACGAGCCCCCAGGTCGAGGCGATGTTCGGCTACACCGTCGAGGAGTGGACGACGGATCCCGAGCTGTTCGTCAAGATGCTCCACCCGGACGACCGGGAGCGCGTGCTGGCGGAGATCCGTGTGACCAACGAATCGGGGGACCACTACACCTGCGAATACCGACTGGTGGGCAAGGACGGACGCGTGACCTGGGTGCTCGATCAGTCCAGCCACCGGCTCGACGCCTCCGGCACACCGCTCTACTCCCAGGGCTACCTGCTCGACATTACGCAGCGGCGCGAGGCCGAGGAACAACTGCGGCAACTCGCGTGGCGCGACTCGCTCACCGGCCTCGCGAACCGGGCCAGGATGATGCACGAGCTCCAGGCCCGGTTCGAGCGCGGCGGACGCACGTCGCTGCTCTTCCTCGACCTCGACGATTTCAAGACCGTCAACGACAGCCTCGGCCACGCTGCCGGCGACAAGCTCCTCGTCGAGGTCGGAGAGCGGCTCAGTCGCTCGGTGCGGAGCGACAGCCTCGTCGCGCGGATCGGGGGCGACGAGTTCGGGATCCTGATCCCGGACGCCGACGATGCGGCGGTCGAGGGGATCGCCCGCCGCATGCAGCATGCTCTCGGCGCGCCCTTCCACCTGGGCGAGACCGCCGTCCGCCCGAGCGGCAGCATCGGGATCGCGAACTGCGGCCACAGCGGCGAGCTCCTGCGCAACGCCGACATCGCGATGTACGCCGCGAAAGCAAGTGGAGCCGGCGGCTACCGCTTCTTCGAGCCGGAGATGCACGAGGCGGCCAGCTCCCGCCTCGCGCTCCTCGGCGACCTCCGCGCACCGGGGCTCCTGGATCAACTCGCGCTCCAGTACCAGCCGACGTACGACCTCCGCAGCGGCAAGATCGAGTCCCTCGAGGCCCTCGTCCGCTGGAACCACCCGACCCGCGGGCTGATCGCGCCGGGCGACTTCATCCCGCTCGCCGAGGAGAACCTGGCAATCGGCGACATCGGCCGCTGGGTGCTCCGCACCGCCTGCCGCCAGATCAGCACGTGGAGGGCCGAGCACCACCTGGACGTGAAGCTCGCCGTCAACGTCTCGCCCGTGCAGCTCCGCGATCCGGGCTTCTTCGACGAGCTCGCCACCACCTTGGCCGACACTGCCGTGCCGCCGACCGCCCTCCGGCTCGAGCTGACCGAGCGGGTGATTCTCGGAGCCGACACGGCCTCCCGCCGGAACCTGACCCTGATCGACGAGCTCGGCGTGGCGATCGCGCTCGACGACTTCGGCGTGGGCACGACGGGAATCGGCTACCTCCAGGACCTGCCCCTGAGCATCCTGAAGATCGATCGCACCTACATCGACGGCATCGGGGGCGGCAACACGAAGCTGCTGGAGGGGATCTTCGCCCTCGCGCACGAGCTCGACCTCGCCGTGATCGCGGAGGGGATCGAGGACGCCGGCCAGCTCGAGGCGCTGCGACGGCTGCAGTGCCCGGTCGGCCAGGGGTTCTACCTGTCGCGTCCCGTCGACGCGTCCGCCGTCGGCGAGCTCCTCGAGCAGAGGTCCTCACCCGCGGACCACCTGCGCGTCGTCGGCCAGTAGCGCCCTCCGCGCCACCAACTCCGGACTCCTGTGGGTATCCGAGCTAAAGGAGCAAAGGAGATGCGCCGACAACGTCCCTGCAGCCGTTGAACTTGAGGATCCGTTGCCGGCGCAGCCACTCCTTTGGCCGCGCCGGCAGCAACTCCTCCGCCCGACCTTGCTTCTCTCTCTATGTTGCGTTCTCGTGAAGCAGGAGCCGGCGTGGGCCGCCGGCTAGACTGCCGAACCTGCCCTCTTAGCTCAGTTGGTAGAGCACCTCCATGGTAAGGAGGGGGTCGACGGTTCGAGTCCGTCAGAGGGCTTCGACGAAATGCCTGCAAATAGGCATTTCTTGTCGTCTGACTTAGCAACACGCGGGTACACCGCGGGTACATCTCCGGTAATCGCGACGCACCGCGACGTCACGCTTCCTGACACGGTTCGCCGAAGCGGCGCCGACGCTTGCTCGCGGCAAATCCCTGCAAACGAGCCGCAATCGTTGTCTCGATGGGCAAGAACGTGACCCCCTCCCTGGAGGGAGGGGGTCACGAGGTCATCGTGCCGCTGCAGTTCGTATCGGCCGATGCGCAACCGGACATAGAGACGGCGAGGCACACGTGATCCCCGACGCCGAACAGAGGCGCGGGTTCGGCGGGGACGGCCTAGTTGCTTTGGAGCGTTTCTGGAGCGGTCGGGCGTACGGTCGCAGCCATGACAACTGCGACAGGAGGGAGGATCACAATGAAGCTGTTCGGACTTACGCTGACGTGTAGCGCCCTCGTTGCGGCGCTGGCGCTAGCTGCTCCCGCGGCGGCAGATACGACGGTGCCCTTCCGCGCCATCTTCGTCGAGAGCGGTTGCGCGCCGCTGACGATCTGCGGAGCCGGGAACGTCGCCGGACTCGGGCATGTCGAGCGGACAGTGCTCGTCATCAACGGATGCGGACTGGGCTGCACGCTTCGAACGATCACGTTCGAGAACGGCAGCACGCTCGTGACGCACGGAGCCACCACGGGGATCGAGCTCCCCGGCAACTCCGCGGACGCCCAGAGCACGGCAAACCCCGTCTGGATCCGTGGAGCATGGACGATCGTCGGCGGCACCGGCGAGTTCGCGGGCGCGACGGGCAGTGGAACCGGCGACATCCACGTCGCCGCCGGACAGTCGACGACGCGCCTTACGGGGACGATCACACTCCCGTGATGCGGGTCGGGGGGGCGCGCTTCGGCGCGCCCCTCGTCCTCTCGAGGCCATGAGCGAGGCACAGCTTCGATCTGCGACCGGGCTAGTCACACCCCGCGCCGCGTCGTATCGTGCGCCAGACTTGAAGGTTCGCGTCCTCGGACCCCTCGAAGTCCTGGTCGACGGCGTCGACGTTCGGCTGGGCGGGCCGAAGCAGCGCGCGGTGCTCGCACTGCTGGCGTCGGAAGTAGCGAAGCCTGTTTCGGTCGACGCGCTGATCGACGGCGTCTGGGGCGACGAGCCAACCGCCGGCGCACGGTCGACGCTGCAGACGTACGTCTCGAACCTCAGGACCGCGATCGGCGACGTCATCGTCCGCGTCGACGGTGGCTACCGGCTCGCGACCGAGCCGGAGGACGTGGACGCGATCGAGTTCGAGCGGGCGCTCGAGCAGGCAGCCGCGCTCGTCGAAAGCAACCCCGCCGAGTCCGCGCAACGACTTGGCGCGGCGCTTGCGCTCTGGCGCGGGCACCCGTACGCCGACGTGCCCGGACGTTTCGCACTGGAGCTAGAGACGCGGCGCCTGGAGGAGCTGCGCCTCCGCGCCGTCGAGGCGCGGATCGAAGCGGAGCTCGCACTCGGGCGCCATGCGCAGTTGATCGCGGAGCTGGAGGTGCTGTGCGAGGAGTTCCCGGTGTACGAGCGCTTCCGCGCGCAGCACATGCTCGCGCTCTATCGCTCCGGTCGTCAGGCGGAAGCCCTTCGTGCGTACCAGAAGACGCGCGCCCACCTGGCGGAGGAGCTGGGCCTCGAGGCCTCGGCGGAGCTCCTGGACCTGGAGCGGAGGATCCTCAACCACGATCCCTCCCTCGTGCTCGAGGTGGAGCCACAACTGCAGACGCTCGCCTTCTTGCTCACCGACATCGAGGACTCGACCGTCTTCTGGGAGCTGCACACGGAGGCACCGCGGGCGGCGGTCGCGGAGCACGACCGAATCGTGCTGAGCGGCGCCGAGGCGGCCGGTGGGCGGCTCGTGAAGCGCGTCGGCGACGGCATCGACCTCGCCTTCGCGGACGTCGGCGCGGCGGTCGCTGCCGCGAGCGAGATCCAACGCGAGCTCTCGGCGGCCCACTGGGGCGAGCTCGAGCAGCCCCGCGTGCGAATGGCGATCGACGTCGGCGAGGTGGAGGCGCGCGGCGGCGACTACTTCGGGCCGGTCCTGAACCGCGCCGGTCGGCTGCTCGCCGCGTCACACGGCGGGCAGGTTCTGCTCTCGGCCGACGCTCACGCGGCCCTGTCGGCGTCGCGCGGCGGCTGGCAGGCGAAGGCGCTGGGCGAGTTCCGGTTCAAGGGGATCGGTAGCCCGCAACACGTCTTCCAACTGCTCGTCGACGGGGTGGTTCCCGCGGACTTTCCGCCCCTCCGGATCGACCGGCTGCCTCCCGCGATTCCGCGGGGCGCGTTCGGTCGCTCCGTGCGAGGCTACGAGCTTCGCGAACAGGTCGGCAGCGGGGACCTCGGAGTCGTCTATCGGGCCTATCAGCCGTCGGTGGGGCGCGAGGTCGCGATCAAGGTCATCCGGCCCGAGCTCGTGAACGAACCTTCCTTCGTCCGCGGGTTCGAGGCAGAGGCGCAGCTGGTCGCGCAGCTCGAGCATCCGCACCTCGTTCCGCTCCACGATTACTGGCGGGATCCCGAGGGCGCGTACCTCGTGATGCGCTGGCTGCGAGGCGGCTCCCTACAGCAGGCGCTCGAGCGGGGCCCGTGGAACCTCGAGCCGGCCTCCCGTTTGCTGACGCAAGTGGCGAGCGGGCTCGCGTATGCCCACCGCCAGGGCGTCGTGCACCGCGACGTCAAGCCTGCAAACGTCCTGCTCGACGAGGACGGAAACGCATACCTGTCCGACTTCGGAATCGCCGCCCGCTTGGTCGATGCCGACAAGGGAGGGCGCCCGCTGACTTCGTCTCCCGCGTACGTCCCGCCCGAGGAGCTGGCAGGTGAACCGCTCACGTTGCGATCGGACGTATACGGGCTCGGTCTGCTCACGTTCGAGCTGCTCGCGGGTCAGCGTCCGCCGATGGACGGGGCGCTGCCGTCTTTGCACGCGATCCGGCCCGAGCTGGCGCCGTCGCTCGACGAGGTCGTCGCGCGCGCGACCGCGTCGGATCCGGACGAGCGCTACGAGTCCACCGAACACTTCGTGGCCGCGTTTGCCGCAGCGGTTGGAGCGCCCGTGGCCGAGACGTACACGCCGACGGAGAACCCGTACAAGGGCCTGCATGCGTTCGGCGAGGCCGACGCGGGCGACTTCCACGGGCGCGCTGCGCTCGTCGACGAGCTCGTACGGGCAGTCGGCGATCGTCGCCTGGTCGCCGTCGTCGGCCCTTCCGGAATCGGAAAGTCGTCGGTCGTTAAGGCCGGGCTCGTCCCGGCGCTCCGCGGCGGGGCCTTCGCGGGATCGGAGCGCTTGCTCGTCACCGACATGTTCCCGGGCTCGTATCCGTACGAAGAGCTCGCTTCGGCGCTCCTCCGGATCGCAGTCGAGCGACCGGACGACCTCGTCGAAGAGCTGGGGCGCGACG
>JBDSOJ010000020.1:0-7024 GCA_039914895.1 Gaiellaceae bacterium | reverse complement strand
GGGAAGAAGACGTGCTGGATCAGCCGGCCGAGTACCTCCACGGGCGTCCCCTGGGTGCCGACGACGGAATCGCCGATCACGCGAGCGACGACCTTGTAGTGGCGGATCCGCCAGAAGTTGATCCGCTCGTCGAGCTCGATCGCCGCCTCGGCAAGCTGGTAGAGCTCCTCATGCTCGCGGCCGTGGACGTAGACCTCCGTGAGCGACAGCCCGGCCTGCTCGCGGAGCGCGTGGAACGCCTGGCCGAGGGGCGGCACGACGCGGCGCAGCTCGCGCCAGCCGGGCGAGTCGAAGCCGCTGCCGTGCCCGAGCACCGTGCGGATCTCCTGGTACTCCCACGGCGACATCTGCTCGAGCATGTCGAGCTGTGTCGTCGCATAGTTGAGGCAAAGTGTGCTGCGCCGGAGCAGTCGCAACGCCGCGGCGATCTCCCTCTCGTCCAGGTGAGCCGTCGCCGCCTCGAGGTCGTTCCAGGCGAGCTTCAGCCACAGCTCTGACGACTGGTGCACGGTCTGGAAGAGAAGCTCGTCGCGGTGGACCCATTCGTCGGCCGTCTTCTGCAGGGCGAGGAGGCCGTCGGTGTTGAGGTAGCGCTCGTAGTCGCTCGCCCCCTCACCGGCGAGGACCGGCTCCGAGAAGTCCTCGTGGGTCGCCACGGCCTGAGCATACTGCGGAGGATGAGTGACCTCTTCGCCGATGCCGCGCGCGAGCGCTCCGCCGCCCACGCGCCGCTGCCGCAACGGCTGCGCCCGCGCTCGCTCGACGAGCTGGTGGGCCAGACGCACGTGCTCGGCGAAGGCTCGGCGCTGCGCCTCGCAATCGAGCAGGACCGGCTCCGCTCGCTGATCCTCTACGGCCCGCCCGGGGTCGGGAAGACGACGCTGGCGCGGATCGTCGCGGCCGAGACCGGCGCCGCGTTCGAGGAGCTCTCCGCCGTCTCCGCGCGGGTCGACGACGTGCGCGGCGTGATGCAGCGGGCGCGCGACCGGCTCGGTGGCAACGGGCAGCGCACAATCCTCTTCCTCGACGAGATCCACCGCTTCAACAAGGCGCAGCAGGATGCGCTCCTGCCCGCGGTCGAGGAAGGCCTGCTGACGCTGATCGGGGCGACGACCGAGAACCCGTACTTCGAGGTCAACTCGGCGCTGCTCTCCCGCTGCCAGGTGGTGGAGCTGGAGTCGCTCTCGGAGGAGGAGCTCGCCGAGGTCGTCCGCCGCGGTGCCGCTGCGATCGGCGCGGAGGCGCCCGACGAGATCGTCGAGCTGATCGCGCGCCGGGCCGGCGGCGACGCGCGCACCGCGCTGGCGACGATCGAGCTCGCCTGGGAGACGGCGCAGGCCGAGGGCACGCCGCTCGAGGAGCGGCACGTCGACGACGCCGCCCGCAAGCGGCCGCTCCGCTACGACAAGGGCGCCGATCAGCACTACGACTTCGTCTCCGCGTTCATCAAGTCGATGCGCGGCTCCGATCCCGACGCCGCGGTCTACTACCTCGCCGCGATGCTCGAAGGTGGCGAGGATCCGCGCTTCATCGTCCGACGGATGGTCATCTTTGCCTCCGAGGACGTCGGCAACGCCGACCCACGTGGGCTTCAGGTCGCGGTCGCCGCGGCGCACGCGCTCGAGCACGTGGGGCTGCCGGAGGCGCAGCTGAACCTCTCGCAGGCGGCGATCTACCTCGCGACGGCGCCGAAGTCGAAGGCGAGCGCGAACGCGATCTGGGACGCGCGACGCGAGGTGCGCGAGGGCGGGAACCTGAGGCCGCCGGCAATGCTCCGTGACGCTCACTACGCCGGCGCGAAGAAGCTTGGCCACGGCAGCGGGTACATCGATCCGCACACCGACCCGCGCGGGTCCGAGGCCGACTACCTGCCCGAGGAGCTGAAGGGACGGCGGTACTATCGCCCCTCGGGCAACGGGGAGGAGGAGCGGGATGATCGAGACGGGAAGTGAGGCACCGGCCTTCGACCTCGAGGTCAGCCGCACGGAGCGCGTACGGCTCGCGGATTTCCGCGGCAGGCGCAACGTCCTGCTCGTCTTCCACCCGCGTGCTTTTACCCCCGTCTGCGAGGAGGAAGCCCTCGACCTGCAGGCGAACCTGCCCTCGTTCGGGAGCGCCGACACCGACGTCGTGCTCGTTTCGTGTGACTCGGCCGCCGCGCGTCAGGCCTGGAAGGAGAAGCTCGGCCTGACGTTCACGCTCGCGTCCGACTTCTGGCCGCACGGCGAGGCGGCCAAGGCCTATGGCGTCTTCGACGAGACGACGGGCACCCCGGTGCGCGGCACCTTCCTGATCGACAAGGACGGCGTCGTCGTCTGGAGTCTCGTCAACGACGCCGACACGCGTCGCGAGCAGCTCGTCTCCGGCCCGCTGGCCGTCTCGAGCGGTTGAGTCTCGCGCGGCACGAGTGGGGCGACGCGAGCCGGCCGGCGCTCGTCTGTCTGCACGGCGTCACCGGTCACGGCCGCCACTTCACGAAGCTCGCCGCGCGCCTGTCCGACCGCTTCCACGTCATCGCGCTCGACCTCCGCGGCCACGGCGGCTCGCCCTGGGAGCCACCCTGGAATCTCGAGCAGCACGTCGCCGACGTGCTCGAGGCGGCGCCGTCCGAGTGTGCGGCCTGGCTGGGCCACTCCTTCGGCGGCCGCGTCGCCTACGAGACCGCGGCGGCCGCGCCGGATCGCGTCGAGCGGCTCGTCCTGCTCGATCCCGCGATCCGGATCTCGCCACACGTCGGCATCGCCGCGGCCGAGAACGCCCGCCGCGACCGCTCCTACGTCTCCTTCAACGAAGGGATCGACCGCCGCTATGAGGAGAGCGTGCTCACAACCGCGCCGCGGGCGCTCGTCGAGGAAGAACTGGCCACACACCTGCTTCCCGGTGACGACGGCCGCTTCCGCTATCGCTACTGCCAGAGCGCGGTCGTCGCCGCCTACGGCGAGATGACGCGCGAGCCGCCGCCGTTCGAGCGGGTGCGTGTGCCGACGCTGCTGGTGCTCGGCGAGACGTCGTACCTCCCCTACGACGACCTGCTCGAGGCGCACGCTGCCGCACTGGGCGATCTGCTCGAGGTCGCGCGGATCGCGGCGGGGCACACCGTGCTCTGGGACGCGCTCGACGACACCGCCAGCGCCATCGAGCGCTTCCTCGGTTCTTACTGATCGGCCTTGGCCCAGGTGTGCGCGCCGCCCCAGTCGATCACGACCACGGGCTCGTTGCCCACGACCCACGCATCGTGGCCGGGCGGGAGCATGCTCACCTCGCCCGGACCGATCTCGAACTCGGAGCCGTCCGCCTCGCGGATTCCGAGCGTGCCGGAGACGTGGAACTGGAAGTGTGGCGCCTCGCACAGTTCGGTGCCTGCGATTGGCTTGATGTGCTCCGACCAGCTCCACCCCGGCTGGACGGTGTAGCGGCCGACCTCGCCGCCGCCGATCTCGAGGATCTCGGCTTGTCCGAGCGGGAACTCGCGCACCTCGTCGGGCGCGTTGAAGGACTTGTGGGCGGATTGCTCTGCCGTCTGCTGCTGCATTCGTGACCTCCTCCCGGTCGTGTAACGTCGCGTCGCTCGACACTAACTTACTAGTAGGTAAGAAAGCAAGCGGCCTGTCAGACTCGAACAGGATGACCGTGACCCACGACACACCGACCGCGATTCTCGACGTCGCCGAGCGGCTCGTGCAGCAACGGGGGTTCAACGGATTCAGCTACGCCGACGTGGCAGGCGAGCTCGGCGTGACGAACGCGGCGCTCCACTATCACTTTCCCGGCAAGGCGGAGCTCGGTGAGGCGTTGATGACGCGGTACGCCGCGCGCTTCGCGGCGGCGCTCAGCGAGATCGACGCACGCACGGACGACGCCGCTGACAAGCTGGACGCATACGCGGCGCTCTACGCCGACGTCCTCGGCGCCCGCCGAATGTGCCTCTGCGGGATGCTCGCTGCCGAGTACGACACGCTGCCGCCTCCGATGCAGGCGGTCGTGCTCGGGTTCTTCGACGAGAACGAGCACTGGCTGGAGCGCGTGCTGGAGGACGGTCGCCGCAGCGGCACGCTCATCGTCGCCGAGCCGGCACGGGACGCGGCCCGGTTGATCGTCAGCGCACTCGAGGGCGCGATGCTCGTCGCACGGCCCTACGCGGACGTCGGGCGGTTCAACACCGCCGCTCGCGCCCTGCTGGCGACGCTGGCCAGGCCTGTCTAGGCTGCCGCTCTGGTCGTCTCGCGTGCCCCGACGGCTGCCGCGAGCGCGTCGACCACGGTGCGCAGCTCGTCGAGCAGCGTCGCGTCCACTCCGTCGGCGAGGCGTTCGTGCGCCTTCGGCACGGCGACGGTGTCCTCGAGCGTGCGGGCGCCGAGCGCGCCCATCACCTTGCGGGTCTCGGCCGCCGCCCAGACGCCGCCGAACATTCCCGTGCTCGACGCGAGCACGGCGACCGGCTTGTTCCGCACCGGTGACTCGGCGAGCGGGCGCGAGGCCCAGTCGAGCGCGTTCTTGAGCACGCCCGGGATCGACGAGTTGTACTCCGGCGTCGCGATCAGCACGGCATCGGCGTCGTCGAGCGCCTCCTTGAAGCGCTGGACGGCGGCAGGCTGGTCGCCCGGGACGTCATCGTCGGCGTCGTACGGCGGGATCTCCCTCAGCCCGTCGTACAGCGTGATGTCGACGCCGTCGGGCGCGACGGCGGCAGCCGCCTGCAGCAGGTCGGTGTTGTGCGAGCCTGCCCGGAGGCTGCCGCTGATCGCCAGAATCCGCATCGCTACTTCTGGGTCAGCGCGAGGTTGGCGTTGATGGTGACATCGTCCTCGAGCATCGCGGCGCCGCCCGGTAGGTCCGCGTTCCAGCTGACGCCGTAGTCGTGACGGTTGACGACCGTCGTGACGTCGAGGCCGATCCGCTCGTTGCCGTATCCATCCGTGACCGGACCGGAGATGGTGCCGGTGAGCTCGATGGGCTTCGTCGTCCCCTTGATCGTCAGGTCGCCTGCGATCGTGACCCGGTCGCCGTCGCGCTCGATCGAGCTCGACTCGAAACCGAGCTTCGGGAACTGCTCCGCATCGAAGAAGTCGGGCGTTTGCAGGTGACCGACGAGGTTCTCGTCGTCGACGCGCACGCTCGAGACGTCGGCCGAACCTTCGAGGCGGCCGTCCTCGAGCCGTGCCTCCCACGCGCCGAACTGACCGGTGAAGGTCATGACGGTGTTGTGCTTGACGCCGAAGCTGATGCTGGAGTGGATCGGATCGTGCTGCCAGGTGCCGGTCGGAATTCCGGTGGTCTGCTCTGTCGCGCTCATTGCTCTCCTTGGGTTCGTTGTGTAGACTTACTTGTGCCCGCAATGATAGAGGTGAAACCTTGAGTCGTCAAGTATTGCGTCCACAAGCAGTCGAGCTCGACGCTTTCGCCCGCCTGATGCGGGCGCATTCGGTGCTGCGACGCGAGCTCGACGCCGAGGTGCTGCGCCCTCGCGGGTTGACGATCAACGACTTCGAGGCGCTGATGCATCTCTCCCGGGCGCACGAGCAGCGTCTCCGACGCGTCGATCTCGTCGAGCGTCTGATGCTGACCCCGTCGGGTATCACGCGGCTGCTCGAGGGTCTCGAGGAGGCCGGGCTGGTCGAGAACGTGCATTGCGAGTCCGACGCGCGGGTCACCTGGGCGCGGCTGACGGAGAACGGCGTCGAGACGCTCGAGTGCGTCGGCGCCAGTCACACGGCTCGTCTGCGCGGCCTCTTCCGCGACGCGCTCAGCGAGGACGAGGTCGAGCAGCTGTCCGAGCTGCTCGGGAAGCTCCCCGGCGTCGGCCAAGGGTCCTGCGCGGCCTAGACGACGTGCTCGTCCGCGATCGCGAGCGCGTCGTCGAGGAGCGCAAGCCCTTCGTCGAGCTCCTCGCGCGTGATCGTCAGCGGCGGGCAGACCATGACGACGTTCCAGTGGGTCATCAGGTAGAGCCCTGACTCGAGCGCCGCCTTCTGCAGGCGCGCGACCGGTGCCGCGGCCTCGCCGCCTGCGTTGAAGGGGACGAGCATCTCCTTCGTCTCCCTGTTCTTGACGAGCTCGAGTCCCCAGAAGAGGCCGAGCCCACGGACGTCGCCGACCGACGGATGCTTCGCGGCGAGGGCGGGCAGTGCCTCGGCCAGGTACGCGCCGTGCTCGGCGGCGTTCTCGACGATCCCCTCCTCCTGGAACGCCTCGATCGAGGCGACGGCGGACGCGCACGCGAGTGGATGGCCGGAGTAGGTGAGCCCGCCGGCGAGGAAGCGTCCGCGGAGCTGGTCGGCGATCGGCTCGCTGACGATCATCGCGCCGAGCGGCACGTAACCGGAGTTGATTCCCTTGGCGACGGTGAGGATGTCGGGCACGACGTCCCAGTTGTCGCAGGCGAACCAGCGGCCAGTGCGGCCAAAGCCGGCCATCACCTCGTCGAGGATCAACAGGATCCCGTGCCGGTCGCACGTCTCGCGGATCGACTGGAGGTAGCCGTCGGGTGGGACGATGATCCCATTCGTGCCGACGACTGTCTCGAGGATGACGGCGGCAACCGTATGCGCACCCTCGTACTGGAGGATCTCCTCGAGGTGCGGTGCGCCGGTACAGACGGGGCACGGATCGGGATGCCCGGCCGGGCAGCGATAGGTGTAGGGGTCGAGCATTCGCACCACACCCGGCAGCCCCGGCTCTGCGTGCCAGCGGCGCGGGTCGCCGGTGAGCGTGATCGCGCCGCCGGTGGCGCCGTGGTAGGAGCGATAGCGGGCGATGATCTTGTGCCGGCCGGTGACCCAGCGTGCCACCTTGATCGCGTTCTCGTTCGCTTCGGCGCCGCCGTTCGTGAAGAACGACATCTTCAGGTTGCCGGGCGTGACCTCTGACAGCATCCGCCCGAGCGTCGAGCGCGGCTCGGTCGCCATCGGCGGCCCGATCGTGCAGAGCCTCTCGGCCTGCTCCTTGATCGCCGCGACGACCTTCGGATGGCCGTAGCCGATCGAGACGTTGACGAGCTGCGAGGCGAAGTCGAGGTAGCGCTTGC
>JBDSOJ010000251.1:0-8140 GCA_039914895.1 Gaiellaceae bacterium | reverse complement strand
CGGCGTAGGCGCCGGCGCAGTCGATCGCCGCCCAGACCACTTCCGGCGAGACCTCCCGTGCCCTCCACGGCGCCGCGTGCAGGTCGCGGCCCGCGACCGGCCCGACGTGGATGCAGAGGCCGTCATCCGGCCGCGCCCCGCACGAGAAGCACTCGGAGAACTTCTCGCCGCCGAAGCGGACGTGGCGCGACGCCGCATCCTCGGCCTCGGCAAGCGTCACCGGCTCGGGCGGGTCGACCTCAGGAGCCGCCGGCTGCGCTTCGGCGACGAGCACAGCTCCGTCGAGGAGCCGTATCCGTCCGCCCTCCTCGGCCACTGTCAGAGGACGGTCGAGCGGGGGTGGCAGTCGCAGCGTCACCTCCGCGGGGCCGCCGACAGCTGCCGCGAGCAGTCCGGCTGTGTAGCCGCCGTTGCCCGAGTCGAGCGGGCCACGGTAGCGCCGCTCGATCGTAAGGGTGTTTTCGCCTGAGAGTCGCAAACCAGTAGGATCGAGATCGATGCGGCTCGCCCTGGCCCAGATCAACGCTGTCGTTGGCGACCTGGACGGCAACCGCGAGCGCATTCTCGCTGCTCTGGCGGACGCACGCGCCCGCAGCGCCGAGATCGTCCTCTTCCCGGAGCTGGCGGTCACCGGCTACCCGCCCGAGGATCTGCTGCTGCGACCCGGCTTCGTCCGCGCGGCAGAGGAGTCGCTGCGAACGATCGCGCGCGAGACGAGCGGCCTGACGGCGCTCGTCGGAACGCCATGGTTCGATCGCGACCTCTTCAACGCCTGCGCGGTCTGCTCGGGCGGCGAGGTCAAGACCGTCTACCGCAAGCGCTTCCTGCCCAACTACGGCGTCTTCGACGAGGAACGCTACTTCGCTTCCGGGCGCGAGCTGATCCTGCTCAGGCACGGCGAGATCCTGGTCGGCCCGACGATCTGCGAGGACATCTGGCAGCCCGGGCCGCCGGCGACGGATCTCGCTCTCGCGGGCGCCGAGCTGCTCGTCAATCTTTCCGCCTCGCCCTACCACGTCGGCAAGGCCGAGGATCGCGAGGAGATGCTCGTGACCCGGGCGCGCGACAACTCCGCCTACCTCGCCTTCTGCAACCTCGTCGGCGGCCAGGACGAACTGGTCTTCGACGGCCACTCCGTCGTGCTCGACGACGAGGGCGAGGTACTGGCGCGCGCACCCGGCTTCGAGGAGGCGCTGCTCGTGGTCGACCTCGACCCGAGCGAGGCGATCGGCCGCCGGCTGCGCGACGTGCGGCGCCGGGCGCTGGCTCGCGAGCGGGAGGACGAGCAGGAGCCGGTCGTGCTCGAGCTCGGAGCTTGTGTTTCTGAGACACAAAGTCCGCTCGCGGCCTCGATCGTCCCGTTCGAGCCCGAGCTCGAGCAGATGCGGCGGGCGCTCGTGCTGGCGCTGCGCGACTACGTCGGCAAGAACGGTTTCGGCGACGTCGTGCTCGGGCTCTCCGGTGGGATCGATTCGGCGCTCGTCGCGACGCTGGGCGTCGACGCGCTCGGGCCGGAGCGCGTCCACTGCGTCTCGATGCCGTCGCGCTACTCCTCCGCGGAGACGCAGACCGACGCGCAGCGTCTCGCCGAGAGTCTCGGCTGCGACTTCCGCGAGCTCCCGATCGAGGCGATGGTCACCGCGTTCCACGAGGCCGGCCTCGGCACGGATGGGCTCGCGGCCGAGAACTTGCAGGCGCGCGTCCGCGGGATGACGCTGATGTCGCTCTCGAACGAGCACGGCTGGCTCGTGCTCGCGACCGGAAACAAGTCGGAGCTCTCGGTCGGCTACTCGACGCTCTACGGCGACCTCGCCGGGGGTTTCGCGCTGATCAAGGACGTCTACAAGACCGACGTTTTCCGCCTCGCGCGCTACCTGAACGAGCGCGCCGGCCGGGAGCTGATCCCCGCCTCGATCATCGAGCGGCCGCCGTCGGCCGAGCTGCGCGCCGATCAGCGCGACGAGGACTCGCTACCGCCCTACGACGAGCTCGACCCGGTGCTCGAGGCGTACGTCGAGCTCGACCGGTCGCGCGAGGAGCTGCTCGCCGAGGGGTTCGACGCCAGCGTCGTCGACCAGGCGCTCGCCCTGATCGACCGCGCCGAGTACAAGCGGCGACAGGCGCCGCCGGGGGTGAAGCTGCGCCCGAAGGCGTTCGGACGCGACCGGCGCACACCGATCACGAACCGCTGGAGGGGTTGACGATCGGCTCTAGTAAGTCAATACTTACGGTAAGTGAGCACGAACGGCCTCCTCCTCGACGCTCTCGGCGACTGGACGCGGCGACAGATCTTCGAGGCGCTCCGCCGCGGGCCGCGTTCAGTCGGCGACCTGGCCGGCGATCTGCCTGTGAGCCGGCCGGCCGTTTCGCAGCACCTGCGGGTGCTGAAGGACGCCGGGCTCGTCGTCGACCGCAAGGACGGCGCGCGGCGCATCTACAGCGTCGCGCCCGAGGGGCTGGCCGGGATCCGCGCGTATTTCGACAGCTTCTGGGACGAGGCGCCCGATCGCTTCGCCGCCGAGGCGGGAAAGGAGCGAGCATGAGCGCCACCACGAGCGCGGCGATTCGCAAGACCGTCCTCGTCGACTTCACCCTGGATCGGGCCGCGCGAACGCTACGCGGGCGGCTGGGACGTCGTGCTCGCTCTCTTCGTCGAGACGGCGTCGAAGAAGGCGTGAAACCAGCGCAGCCGCTCGGCCCACGGCACCGCGGCGTTGGCGGGCGAGGTCGATGGGAGCACGAAGAGCGCCGTCCCGCCGAGGCGGCGCTCCTGCGGTCCGTGCTCGGGTCGCTCGCCGAAGGCGCCGCGGTAAGCCTCCTTGCCGACGAAACCGATCGCCGCCGGCCGCAGGTCGAGCGCAACCTGCTCGAGGCGCTCGGCCGAGCCAGCGAAGTCGGCGCGTCTCAGGTCGCCGGAGCCGGGCGTGGTCCGATAGGCGGCGTTGGTGATGCCCCAGCCGAGCGCGAGCAACTCGTGCTGCTCGCTCGGGTCGAGCAGGCGCGGTGTGAAGTTGGCCGCGTGCAGCAGCCGCCAGAAGTCATTGCGGGGGTTCGCGAAGTGGGTGTTCGCGGCGGCGGAGAAACGACCGGGATTAATCCCGCAGAAGACCGCCGTCAATCCAGGGGCCAGGACGTCGGGGACGTCCGACTTACGCGGCTTCGGGTTCCCTGGAATCGAGCTTGTCTTCGAAGAGAGAACGAAGCAGCTCGCCGGACACGGGCGTCTCGTACCGGGGACGCCGAGGCTCGGCGCTGATCACCTTGACGCCGTCCTCTCCCCGCCACCCGTAGCACCGGGCGTAGCACTCCGCCTCGCTCAGCGTTCGGAGCCGTTGCATTGCCGCACCGTAAGCGCCGAGCCGGACGACATCAGCCGGCGATCGTGAGGAACGGCTCGAGCCGGCCGGCGAGCGTGCGGGCGTCGAACGCCTCCGCGGGCGCCAGCACTCCCGTCCCACGGGCCTCCCCGGCCATCAACGCCTGCGCGCCCACGACGATCAGCCGGGCCGTGAGGCCGTAGACATCGGTGCCTGTGAGAACGGCGCGGCCCTCGCCGCCCGGCCCGCGCGCCTCGGCGACGACCGTGAAGCGGCTCTTGCGGCGCGACTCCTCGGACGGACCGGCAGGCCCGAATCGAGAGCCGAGGCGGACGAGCGGAGCGGCGAGCCGCCCGACTCCGCCTGCCTTCGCCGCGAGCGCCGGCGCACGGATGTACGAGCGGACATTCCGGACGTCGGTGTGTTGCGGCACCGTCAGCGCCTCGGTGCCGCTCCACTCGACGACCGTGCGCTCGCCGAACGGGAACCGCATCTTCCGCGTCGTGGCGCCGAAGCGCGAGTCCACGAGCCGGCCGTTCTCCCACGCGACCTGGCCCTGGCTCATCACCTCGCCGATCGTCCGGCGCGTGCCGCGGCTCGTGCCGACGCCCTTGACCGAATAGCCGACGACGAGCTCGTCGAGCGGGCCGTCGACTTCCTCAGCGGCCAGCCGCGCGGCGAGGTCGCCCGGCACGTAGTCGAAGCCGAAGGCGGGCAGCACCGCGACGCTGTACTCCTGATTGACCAGCTCGTAGACAAGCCTGACGAACTCCTGCTCGCCGGTCGTGTCGAGATAGTGCGCGCCGGCGTCGATCGCCGCCCAGACCGGTTGGACGCCGAGCTCGAGAAACGGGCCGGCGAGTGACGCGACGACCGAGGCCCCGTCGAAGGCGGCCCCGAGGGCCTCCCGGTCGCGGGCGTCCGCGACGCGCACCTCCTCCCCGGGCGCCGCGAGCGCGTCCAGCGCGTCGCGCCTGCGCCCGACGAGCCGCACCTCCATCCCCGCGCGGCGTGCCTCCTCGAGCACGAGCCGGCCCGTGAAGCCGGTGACGCCGAGGATCGCCAGCACCATGGCGCGAGTGTAGGTTGCGGCGGTGGCCGTGCAGGCGAAGACCTTCTCCTACGAGGTGTCGCTCGACCGTGACTGGGCGGCGTCGAGCAACGAGGGCGGCTCGACGATCCCGAACGAGGAGGCATGGTCGCCCGAGCATCTCGTGCTCGCCGGACTCGCCCGCTGCACGCTGACGAGCCTCCGCCACCACGCCCGCCGCGTCGGGCTCGACAGCGGCGGCAGCGCCGACGCAAGCGGCGAGGTGACGCAGCGCGACACGGACGGCCGCTACGCATTCGTGCGTATCAAGGTCGAGCTCGACGTCACGCTCGACCCGACTCCGGCGAACGTACGAGAACTGCTCTCGAAAGCGGAGCGCGACTGCTTCGTCGGCGCCTCGCTGACCGCGAAGCCGCGCTACCGCTGGACCGTCAACGGGGAGGAAGTCGCATGACCGTCACGCTGCTGGACGTCGAAGCCGTCCGCGCGCGCTACTCGGCGCTCGACCGCAGGCTCGCGTTCTTCGACGGGCCGGGCGGCACTCAAGTCCCTGACGAAGTGATCGACGCGATCGCCGGCTACCTGCGTGAGGACAACGCCAACACCGGGGCGCCGTACGAGACGAGCCTCCGCACGGTCGAGCTGGTCGGGCGGGCGCACGCGGCCGCAGGTCGCTTCCTCTCCTGCCACCCAGACGAGGTCGCGTTCGGGCCGAGCATGACCTCGCTCAACTTCCTGCTCACGCGCGCGCTCGGCCGGACCCTGGCCGAGGGCGATGAGATCGTCTGCACCCGGCTCGACCACGACGCGAACGTCGCTCCCTGGCTCGCGCTGGCGGAGGATCTCGGCGTCGTCGTCCTCTTCGCCGGCGTGCATGACGACCTCTCGCTCGACCTCGACGACCTGGAGTCGCAGCTCTCCGACCGGACCCGCGTGGTGGCGTTCCCGATCGCCTCGAACGCGGTCGGGACGAAGCCGGACGTCGCGCGGATCGTCGAGCTCGCGCACGGAGCCGGCGCGCTGGCCTGGGCCGACGCAGTCCACTACGGGCCGCACGGGCCGATCGACGTCGAGGGCTGGGACGTCGACGTCCTCCTCTGCTCGCCGTACAAGTTCTTCGGGCCGCACCTGGGAGTGGCGTTCGGGAAGCGCGACTTCCTCGAGAGCCTGCGGCCGTACAAGGTGCGCCCCGCCGCGAACGAGCCGGTCGGGCGCCGCTTCGAGCACGGCACGCAACAGCACGAGCTGCTCGCGGGCTTCGTCGCGGCGGTGGACTACGTCGAGTCGCTCGGCTGGGAGGCGCTGGTCGCGCACGAGACGCAGCTCGGGCAGCGATTCCTGGACGGGCTCCCGGACGCGGTCGAGCTGTACGGCCTGGGAACGATGGAGGGGCGCGTGCCGACCTTTGCGTTCAACCTCCCCGGCCGCTCATCCGAGGAGGTGGCGGTCGAGCTGGCGGCGCGGGAGCTCGCAGTCTGGCACGGCGACTACTACGCGGTCGAGATCATGAAGCTGCTCGGGCTCGAAGGGACGGGCGCCGTCCGCGCGGGCTGCGTCCACTACAACACCGCGGACGAGGTTGATCGGCTGCTGACCGCGCTCGCGGAGCTCGCTTGACCGTCACCGAGCTCCTGCAGGAGCTGATCCGTTTCGACACGACGAACCCGCCCGGCAACGAGACCGCGTGCATCGAGTTCGTCCGCGCCCAGCTCGAGGAGGCCGGCTGCGAGACGCAGATCTACGCGAAGGATCCGGCGCGACCCAACCTCGTCAGCCGGCTGCCGGGAGGCGGCGCGGCGCCGCTCCTGCTCCAGGGCCACGTCGACGTCGTCACCACCGCCGGCCAGGACTGGACGCACTCGCCGTTCGAGGCGCAGCTCGAGGACGGCCACGTCTGGGGCCGGGGCGCGCTCGACATGAAAGCGGGCGTCGCGATGCTCGTCAGCGCCTTCCTGCGCGCAAAGCGGGAGAACGTCCGCCTGCCGGGAGACCTCGTTCTGGTCGTCCTCTCCGATGAGGAGGCGGGAGGCAACCTCGGGGCGCGGTTCCTCGTCGAGGAGCACCCGGAGCTGTTCGAGGGGATGCGCTATGCCCTGGGCGAGTTCGGTGGCTTCACGCTCCACCTCGGTGGCAGGCGCTTCTACCCGATCCAGGTGGCCGAGAAGCAGATCTGCTGGCTGAAGGCGACCGTCCGCGGTCCCGGCGGGCACGGGGCGATGGTGCACCGCGGCGGCACGGTCGCGCGCCTCGGGCGGCTGCTGAACGACCTCGACCGGAAGCGGTTGCCCGTGCACGTGACGCCGGTCGTGCGCGAGTTCGTGGGCCGGATCGCCGCGGAGCTGCCGCGGAAGGAGGCGATCGTGATGCGCTCGCTCCTGAAGCCGCGCCTGACCGACGGCGCGCTGCGGCTGCTCGGCGAGCGTGGCACGACGATCGAGCCGATGCTGCGCAACACCGTCAACGCGACCATCATCCGGGGCGGCTCGAAGATCAACGTCGTCCCGAGCGAGATCGAGCTCGAGCTGGACGGGCGCGCGCTGCCCGGCTGCTCGCCCGAGCAGCTGATCGCGGAGGTGCAGGCTCTCGTCGGCCGCGACGTCGAGCTCGAGCTGATCCGTCACGATCCAGGCCCGTCCGCGCCCGATCTCGGCCTCTTCGAGATGCTGGCGGGCGTGATCCGGGAGCTCGACCCGGACGGGATTCCGGTGCCGCTGCTGCAGATCGGCGTCACCGACGGTCGCTTCTTCTCCCGCGCCGGCGTGCAGACCTACGGCTTCCTGCCGATGCGGCTGCCCGAGAGCTTCCAGTTCGCGAAGCTGATCCACGCCGCCGACGAGCGGATCCCGGTCGACGCGCTCGAGTTCGGCGCCGAGGCGGTGTGGCGCGCGATCCAGAGATTCCAGTGAGGATTCTCGTGCTCGGCGGGACGAAGTTTCTCGGCCGGGCGTTCGTCGAGGCGGCGTCGGCTCGAGGTCACGAGCTGACGCTCTTCAATCGCGGCGAGACGAACGCCGGCCTCTTCCCGGAGCTGGAGACACTGCGCGGCGACCGCCGCGTCGATCTCTCGCCGCTCGCGGGCCGGACATTCGACGTCGTCGTCGACCCGTCCGGCTACGTACCTGCGGCCGTGGCCGCGGCCGCCGAACTGCTCCACGGCTGCGGCCACTACGTCTTTGTCTCCAGCGTTTCCGTCTACGCCGACCTCAGCGCGGCCCCGCACGAGGAAACCCCTGTCGCCGAGCTCGGGGACGCCTCGGTCGACGAGCTCGCCGCCGACTTCTCGAACTACGGCGCGATGAAGGCGCTCTGCGAGCAGGCGGTCTGGAAGGTCTTCCGCGAACGCAGCTTGATCGTGCGGCCGGGGCTGATCGTCGGCCCGCACGATCCGACCGGCCGGTTCACGTACTGGGCGCACCGGCTCGCGCGCGGCGGCGAGATCCTGGCGCCCGGACCCCCTCAGCGGCGGGCCCAATTCATCGACGTCCGCGATCTGGCCGAGTGGGTGCTCGACTGCGTCGAGCGCCGGGTCACGGGAGTCTTCAACGCGACGAACGACGGCGTCGCCTGGGGCGAGCTGCTCGCGGGCGCGAACGTGACCTGGGTGTCGGACGAGCACCTCGCCGAGCACGAGGTCGGCGAGTGGATGGAGCTCCCTCTGTGGATCGCCGACCCCGCCTTCGCGGGGATGCACCGGACGCGGGTCAGCCGCGCCGTCACCGCAGGGCTCCGCTTCCGGCCGGTCGCGGAGACGATCGCGGGCGCCGCTGACGCA
>JBDSOJ010000232.1:0-4377 GCA_039914895.1 Gaiellaceae bacterium | reverse complement strand
GTCGTCAGCCCGGTCGCGGCGCTCAGCGACAGCACCACCTCGACGCCGACGACGGCAGCGCTGCACCGGCTCACGCCAGGCTTCGCCTTCACCGGCACCACCGACGCCGCCGGAGTCGCCTACGACCTCTATCGCGTCTACATCTTCAGCGACCACGACTGCGTGAACACGATCTTCCGCGGCGCGATGGTGGGCTCGCCCGCCTACGTCCCACGACTCACCGGCCCGCTCAAGCTCCCGAGGAGCAGCTCGGAGGCCACACGCGCACGAGGCGCGATCCTCTCCGACGGCAACGAGCCGCCGAGCTTCACCGCCGACGGGCTGCGAATCCAGACGACGGAGCAGGATTAGAGGGCGGTCGCCGCGGCGCCCGCCGTTCCTGCGGGAGCGGCGCCGGCAGGCCCGATCCGGCGGCGACGCCGGCGGCAGCGGACACCAACCTCCCCGCGACGCCCGTCCTCACCGGCGCGCCCGTCGACCTGTGGGAGAGCGGCTGGCCCAACGGCCGCTTCTACTGGACCGTCGTGCCGGTGCGGTACGTCATCGAGGACACCGTCCCGTACAGCCTCGCGGCTGCGGCGAGCGCCGGCGCCACCACCCTCGTCGTCGACTCCAACGGCTTCCTGCAGGGATCGGCCACCGTCGGCTCCGGCGCCGGCAGCGAGACCGTCACTGTCCTCGGCGTCAGCGGCACCACCCTGACCCTTGCGGGACGCCTGACGCGCACGCACCCGGCCGCTGCGCCCGTCGTCGGCACCGGGTCGCTTCGCTACTACGACGTCGAGACGCCGCAGGACGCGTGTGCGGCCGGCCGGCTGCTCGGGTTCGGCAAGACGAGCGAGCCCGCCGTCTCCCGGTCGGGTTCCCCGTTCGTCTCCGGGCTGTCGCCGAAGGGCCGTCTCACCGCCGCCGTCGGCTCGCGCCCCTCGTTCTACGGCTCGCCGCTCGTGGCGTGGGAGCCGGCGCTCGGCGCCGACCAGTACGAGGTGCAGTGGTCGAGGACGAAGTACCCGTGGCGCAAGGAGGGCTCGAAGCTGACCTACGCGACCTCCAGCTCCCTCCCTGTCACGCCCGCCAACTGGTGGTACCGCATCCGTGGGATCAACTTCGCACTCCCCGGCACGGCCCGCGCGATGACGTGGTCGGATCCGGTCCAGCTCCGTGTCGCCCGGCCGACCTTCGCGGTCGTCAAGAAGTCCGGGCGGTAGGCTCGCGGCGCATGAGCGCCGACCTCGACCTCGCCCTCTCTCTCGCCGACGACGCTGACGCGATCGCGCTGACGCGGTTCCGCGCTGCCGATCTCCTCGTCGAGACGAAGCCGGATCTGACCCCGGTCTCGGAGGCCGACCGCGCCGTCGAGCTCGCGCTGCGGGATCGGCTGGCACGCGAACGTCCGGGCGAGCCGGTGCTCGGCGAGGAGGAGGGCGGCGGCGACGCGAGCGGCTGGATTCTCGACCCGATCGACGGCACGCGCAACTACACGCGCGGGATTCCCGTCTGGGCGACGCTGATCGCGTGCGCCGATCGGGTCGCGGTCGTCTCCGCGCCGGCGCTCGGCCGCCGCTGGTGGGCGGAGCGCGGCGCAGGCGCGTTCGCGAACGGTGAGCCAATCCGCGTCTCCGCAATCGCGGGGCTCGAAGACGCCACGCTCCTCTACGCGCTCGACCGCCCGCCGCCGGCACGGGCGTTCGACGCCTGGCACATGCGCGGCTTCGGCGACTTCTGGGCGCACATGCTCGTGGCCGAGGGAGCAGCGGAGCTCGCCGTCGACACGGAGGGGCTCGCGATCTGGGACTGGGCACCGCTGAAGATCCTCGTCGAGGAGGCCGGCGGCCGCTTCGACGACTCGGTCTCGTCGAACGGCCGGCTCGACCTCAGCGGCTTGCGCTGACCGCGGCCTCGTAGACGCGGTCGCGGCCGAAGACGTCGAGCTCGGCGGAGAGGAGGTCGCTCGCCGTCGAAGCCGCGCCTGGGGGCGGCGGCACCGGCTCGCCGTCGACCGCGACCCGCTCGACCACCGCGGCCGAGCGGTGCGACAGCTTCACCTTTCTCCGGAGCCGCGAGCGGAGCCAGCCCGCGAGCAGGAGCGCGTCCGCTCGCGGACCCGTCACCGAGAGCGTCTCGACGGCCTTGACCTCCGGCCAGAGCGCCGCGATCCGCCCCCGCCAGCCGACGGTGCGCCCCCAGGCGATGTCCGAAACGGCGATCCGGTCGAAGTGACCGGCGAGCTTCCCGTAGGCCGCCGGCAGCCCGCGCCATTCCGACGAGTCGACGACCAGCCGGTCGCAGACGTCGACGAGCTGCTCCAGCTCAGGCTTCCCCCACGGCGGCAGCCCGCGCCAGCGGCAGAACGTCGGCAGGTCGGTGATCAGGAGCGGCGCCACGATCGAGCCGGGGACGCCGGAGCGCGAGCCGTCGAGCCGGAGCGCGATCACCTCCGAGCAGACCTCGCGCGAGGAGCCCGGGATCGTAAAGCACTTCAGCTCGACGTCGACGCCGATCGCGTCAGCCTCGCTCGGGTTCGGGAAGAGGAGGATCGTGCGCGACGGGTGCAGATCCTCGAGCCCCGCCAGCGTTCGGCGCGCTGCGTCCGCCCACTGCGGCGGCGCCCACGCGACGTGCGTCAACACGCTCGTCCGGGTGCCCTCGGCGTGGTGCACGCGCAGCTCGGCGAGCCGCTTCTCGACCTGAGCGACGACGCTCAATGGCGCCGCCACGAGCGGCCGTCGCGGCGCATCAGCTCGTCGGCGCCGCTCGGGCCCCAGCTGCCGGCCGGATAGTTGGGGAAGCTCGGCCGGTCGCGCTTCCAGGCGGCGACGATCGCGTCGACGAGCCCCCACTGCTCGTCCACCTCGTCGGAGCGCGTGAACAGCGTCGCGTCGCCGAGCATCGCGTCGAGAATCAGGCGCTCGTACGCCTCGGGCAGGCTCGTGCGGAAGGCGCCGCCGTAGAGGAAGTCCATGTGCACGGTGCGGATGTTCATCCCAGCGCCGGGAACCTTGGCGCCGATCGCGAGCGAGACGCCCTCGTCCGGCTGGACGTGGATCAGGAGCACGTTCGGTCGCAGCCCGTCGCCCGCGATCTCGGCGAAGGGCGGGTGCGGCGCGCGCTGGAACTGGATCGCGATCGTCGTCTCGCGCCGCGGCAGCCGCTTGCCGGCGCGGATGTAGAAGGGCGTGTCCGCCCAGCGCCAGTTGTCGACGTAGAGCTTGGCGGCGATGTACGTCTCCGTCGTCGAGTCGCTCGCGACGTCGGGCTCCTCGCGGTAGCCGGGCACCTCCTCGCCCTCGACGAACCCGCGCCCGTACTGGCCCCGCACGACCGACTTCGGCCCGGGCGTGTGCAGCGAGCGCAGCACCTTCACCTTCTCGTTCCGGACCGAGTCGGCCGTGAAGTCGATCGGCGGCTCCATCGCCGTCAGCGCAACCAGCTGCAGCAGGTGGTTCTGGAAGACGTCGCGGATCACGCCCGCCTGCTCGTAGAACGCGGCCCGGCCCTCGATCCCGATCGACTCGCCGACGGTGATCTGGACGTGGTCGATGAACTGGCGGTTCCAGATCGGCTCGAAGATGCCGTTGGCGAACCGCAAGGCGAGCATGTTCTGGACCGTCTCCTTGCCGAGGTAGTGGTCGATCCGGAAGATCTCCTCCTCGGTGAAGTGCAGCCGCAGCATCTCGTTCAGGCGGTGCGCCGAGTCGCGGCCGTGCCCGAACGGCTTCTCGACGATCAGCCGGATCCAGCCCTCGGTGCTCCGCCGCTCACCGAGCTCGTTGACGATCGTCTCGAAGGCCACCGGCGGCACAGCGAGGTAATAGAGGCGGTTGCCGGCGGTGCCGCGCCGCTCGTCGAGGTCGCGCAGCGCGTCGACGACGCGATCCTGGCCCTCGTCCTCGGCGAAGTCGGTGGCGACGTAGCGCATCCCCTCGGCCAGCTCCTTCCAGACCTGAGCGTCGAAGTCGTCGCGGGCGTGCTCGCCGACGGCCTTCTTCATCGCCGCGATCCACTGCTTCGTCGTCTGCTCGGTGCGGGCGACGCCGACGACGCCGAACCGCTCCGGCAGCAGACGCCGCAGCGCGAGCGCATAGAGCGCCGGGAAGATCTTTCGCTGCGTCAGGTCGCCGGTCGCCCCGAAGACGACGAGGGCGCAGGCGTCCGGGCTGCGGCGGAGCCGCAGCCCTTCGACGAGCGGGTTGCTGTCGTCCGCCGGGCTCACCTCGGGTCGGATCCCTCCTTCGCCGCCTGCACGGCCTTGACCGCGTGGCCGCCGAACTGGTTTCGCAGCGCGGCCTGCACCTTGGCGGAGAAGTCGATCTCGCGCCGCGAGGCGAAGCGGGAGTAGAGCGCGGACGTGATCGCCGGCAACGGCACCGCGTGGTC
>JBDSOJ010000218.1:0-10151 GCA_039914895.1 Gaiellaceae bacterium | reverse complement strand
AGACGAGCGGCTCGTGCGGCGCGATCACGCCGCCCGCCCCCCGCGCGCCGTAGGCCATCGCCGACGGGATCGTCAGCTTCCGGCGGCCGCCGACCTTCATGCCCGCGACGCCCGCGTCCCAGCCGGGAATGACCTGACCCTTGCCGAGCTTGAACTCGAACGGAGCGCCGCGGTTCCAGGAGGCGTCGAATTCCTCGCCAGTCGAGAAGGCGACGCCGACGTAGTGCACGGAGACCTTCGTGCCGGAGGCGGCCTGGTCGCCGTCGCCGACGACGAGGTCGTCGATCACGAGCTCGAAAGGGATGTCCCCCTCGGGCTTGTCGAGCTGCGGGCGGTCGAGCGCCATGGCAGGAACCTACCGGTCCGCGATCGCGCGACGGGTCGCTACGGACACGACGCCGGCGCCTCCCTCACGCAGCGATCTTCGCCAGAGCGCGTCGACGCGCTCGAAGCCCGCGTTCCCGCCCTCCTCGACGCGTCTGCGTCAACTTCGTCTGCACGCGGAGGTCCTCGAACTCGAGCGGCTGCAGGTGGTTCTGGAACCTCTGCACGAGGCGCGCCGGCGGCTCGACCTCGCGGAACTCGCCCTCGACGACGCCGTAAGCTGTGCGGAAGCGATAGGTGCCGCCGGGACGGAGGTCCATCTCTTCGACGACGGTGCCGTCGCCCACCACTCCGGGATCAGCTCCGGGTCCGTCCAGACGGCGTAGACGTGTGTGCGCGGTGCGTTGAAGACCCGCTCGACGCGGATCTCGAGCTCGTTCGGTGTGGTGACGGTAGTCGTGGGCATCAGCTCGCCGGTTTCTCTACGAGCGCTGCGATCTTCTTCTCCTCGGGCGGCCGTCAACTCCCTCAGCGTGAAGGCGGTCGGCCACATGGCGCCGTCGTCGAGGTTCGCCCGGTCGCTGAAGCCGAGGGGCCGTGCGAGCCCCGCACGAAGCGGAACCCGGTTGCGCGGGAGCGATCCTCGCCGCCGCGCCACAGGCGCTCCTCGAGCACCTCGACGACGTACGAGCGCACGGCGTCGGGCTCTTCCCTGAGCAGTGCCGCCAGGGCCGCTTCCACCCGTTGCGCTTCCTTGGAGATCATCAGCCCAAGTGAAGCGACCGAGGCGGACGGCGCGGCGAGCGACCTCCTCCGTCCACGCTCGTCGTCGAGCTCGCCACGACCGATCTCGATCTTCCGCTCTTAAACTCGGGGCAGCGGTCGACAAGAGCAGCGAATGTCGGAACTCCTCGTCTACGAAGGGATTATCTCGACGGTCGTGGCGCTCGCGGTTCTGCGGCTGCGGTTGGAGCTGCGGTCTGCGGCCGCACGCAAGCCCTGAACATAGGCGCGGAGCGCCTCTAAAGCAAAGGCTGCCCGGCGCCGACATAGCCCCTGAAGATGACAGATGCGATCGCTCACATCCACGCGGCCGAGCCGTCGCTCGCGCCGAGCTCGGAGGATGCCGCGGTCGCAGGCGCCGCGCCGACGCGGCCTCCCCTCGGCGAGCTCCTGAAGAGCAACGGCTTCGTCACGGACGAGCAGCTCGAGGATGCGCTGGACGAGGGAGCCCAGAGCGGCACGCGCCTCGGGGAAATCGTGGTCGCCCGCGGTTGGGCTTCGGAGGACGACGTCGCGAAGCTCCTCGCCGAGCAATGGAACCTCGGCTATGTCGACCGCGCCTCGATCTGGTTCGACGGTGACGCCTTGACGCGCATGTCGCGCGAGCAGGCGCAGCTTCTCGAGGCACTGCCGACCCGCGTGGAGCACGGACGCGTCGTCGTCGCCGTCGCCGATCCGACCGAGGAGCGGCTGGCCTCGCTCCGCGCCGTGATCGGGGACGACACCGTCGTCGTCGTCGTGCCGAAGACGGCACTCGACGCGGGGCTCCGCAGCGACCTGTTGAGCGATGAGCGCGAGAGCGCGGTCAAGGAAACCGAGGAGCCTCCCGCAGACAGCTTCGAGGACGTTCCGAGCTTCGAGGACGATCCGGAACCCATGTCTGCCGCCCGCCGGGACGCAGCTCCGCCGGTTCCCACGAAGCTGATGCTTGCCCCGCGCACCGAATCCACGGAGGAGCTCCCGCTCGGCGAGCTGCTCGATCAACTGCGCGAGGCGGCGAGCGAGGCGGCGACGCTGCAGCACCGCGCCGGCGCGCTCTCGATCTGTCTCGATCAGATTGCGCTCGATCTTGCGGCTGCCGAGGATCGGTTCGTCGCCGGTCGCCGGGACCAGGAGGCGGCGATCGAGCGCTTGAAGGAGCAGGTCGGGCACCGCACCGAGCTGACCGAGCAACTCAAGACGCAGTTGCACGCGTACAGCCGCACGCTCGACAGCCTCGACTAACTCGATCGAGGGACGCCGCGGTCAACGAGCCCGGTCAACCACCTATCGGGGCATGGGTGAAGCGCTCACCGTGGAGATGATGGGGTCGAGCGCTGCGGCCGGTGAGGACGCGCGGAATCGACAGGGGAGTGGCGATCGTGGAGCTGACGGCGGGGTTCGTGCTGAGGGCGTCGGCTCTGGCGACGGTGGTGGGGGCGACGAACGGCGCGGTGGAGGCGCTCCGCGTGCTCGAGTCGTCGGGCGCGTGGCCACGCGATGCCCTGGACTGGGCGAGTGTCGCTGCGGCGGGCCTGACGCTCTCGATCGGGCTCTTCGTGCTACTCCGCCTGGTCGCCACCGGCTTGCGGGGCGGACGATCCGCCGGGCACGAGCTCGCGCTCGCGCGGCTCCTCCGAGAGTCGCGCACGGACAGCCTCACGCGCCTCGAGAACCGTCGTGCGTTCAACGACGACCTCGCCTTGGCGATCGAGCGCCGTAACCTGACCGGCTCGGCGTTCAGCCTGATGGCGATCGACCTGGACGGGCTGAAGGAGATCAACGACACGCGCGGCCACCAGGCCGGCGACGCGCACCTGCGCTGGGTCGCAGACGCGCTGCAGCAGGCCGTCGGCACGCACGGCACGGTGTACCGCACCGGCGGCGACGAGTTCATGGTGCTGCTTCCCGGCATCCGGAACTGGCACGCGATCGAGGTGGCGCACCGGATCCACGAGGCGACGACGGAGGACGGGATCCGTGCCGTCAGCATCGGCGTCACCGAGAGCCGAGGCACGGAGCGCCGGCAGGAGCTCGTTCGCGAGGCCGACGTCGCCCTCTACTCGGCGAAGCGACGGAGACTGCCGGTCGTTCCGTTCCAGCCTGCGCTGGAGGCTCTGGCGGAGCACGTGCCGACCCGGGACGGAAGGGAGCCCGAGCCGGCAGCCGACGCATTCGAGTCGCTGAGCAGCGCGCGTACCTACCTCGACCGGCTCGCCGCCGCGGGCGCGCCCGACGAGCACGACGTGGGCAGCAGCCCTGCCGCGCAGCGAGCCGGCGCGCCGGATGCCTAGCGGATCAGCAGCCGCAGGACATCAGGAACACTCCCAGCCCGACGGCGAGAAGATGATCGAGTTGCGGATCAGGTCGAGAGTCAGCACGCTGGCCACCTCGTGGGAGCCTTTCACGCCGCCCGGATGATCTCGTGCTGCCGGCCTCGAGCACAACGGGACTTGCAAACCAGAATGGGCGTGCCATCATGGCCGTATCGCGCAGCGACCGATCGCCCACCACCCCCCGCACCGCCCGAGGCGCATCGCCTGGGACGTGCTGCTTCCCTGGATCGTCACGCTCGGGTTGCTCACCGGCACCGCTGCGTACGTCTTCTGGCCGAGCGAGCCGGAGCTTCGCTCGCCGGTCAAACCCGGCCGTGACGGCGCGTTGATCTGGGGCGACGGTGTCTTTGCGAATGCGCTGGAGCTGGAGGCGTGGCTCCGCATCCGCGGCGTCTCCTACCGCCAGTGGGCACGCAAGCACCCGGCAGCGGTGAAGCTGCTCGCGCCCGGGCCGAAGCCGGCCACGCCTGTCAAGGCCCAGGCCAAGGCGACACCCAAGCCCGCGCCGGCGAAGGCGAAAGCCAAGGCGACCCCCGCGGCGAAGGAGACCGTCGCCGCGCCGCCGGCCACCCCCGCTGCCGCCGGCAGCGAGGGAGGAGCGTCGCTGGCCTGGGATCCGGTGCTGCTCGGGGTGCTGGCGCTCCTCGCCGTGCTGGGCGGAGCGCTCATGACGGGGCTCTCGAGGCTGAGCCCGTCCTCGCAGACGATCGAGTTCCCGTTCGGGGTCGCGGTCTCGGCGGCCGCCGTCGGCATCGCCTTCGCGCTAGCCTCCTTCCTGACCTGACTGATCGCGACCAGCAGCTGCAGGGCGGCTCGTGCGAGGTCAGCGACTGGATGCTCGAGTCGACCTCGTCCTCGTAGAAGTCGGCGATCTTGCCGAGCATCGTGTCGAGCTCGCCGGTCTCCTCGCCGATCTTGACCATCGGGGCGGCAGCGCGTGCGGCAACGACCGCCCCCGAGCCGTGCAGGACGAGCACGGCCACCCCGACCAAGCGCCCGCCGGCGAACGCCTGGCCGTACCTGTCCGACTTCGAAGCAGTGGCGGAGCCGATCTCGAGAGCCGCGTTCTCCTCGCAGAGAGACCGGATCGCACGGCCGGGGGCGCGTCGGTCCGCGGTCGCGCCCTGCGCCAGGGCTCTGCCCCACCGCTCAGCTCGCTCCGCTCGATCGGCTACTCGGCTGCGTTCGCCTCGCAGAGCGCCCCGATCGCGCAGCCCGCCGCTCGGAGATCCTCCGAGTCTGCTCGCTCGAGTACCGTGGCCCATTGCGCCAGTTCCGTCCGATGTTCGACTGACATGCGCTCACGCGCGCAGCCTGTGCCCCTCGAGATTGAAGGTCAACTTGCAACCACTGCCCGGCACTGCCACGCTGTCTCCTGTGTCCACCGATGAAAACAGCAACTCCGACGAGGAGTCTTTGGACGCGCTGCTCGTGCAGCTCGAGGCGAGGGAGCGGGAGATCTCGATCCCTGCGACGGAAGTTGCACGACCGTCTGGCGAGCTTCCCAACCAGCTCGACAGAGGAGAGCGAGCGAGGGATCTCGGTGCAGCGGCGAGAGCTGCACGCGCAGATCGATGCTCCGCGCGCCCACCGAAGCGCCCTACGCGTCAAGCGGGCCGACACGAGCGGATAGCGGATGTTAGGCGCGGGCGAGGAACAGGGTTGCTGCGGTCCGCGCGAAGGCAACGGCTCCCGTTGGCCGGTTCTTGAGCAGAGGCTTCGAACGGTAAAGATGCGACTGACGAACGTGGTGCTCGTCGGCCTGGCACTTGCCGCCCTCATCGGGGGCGCGTACCTCGTCGGTCGTAGGGTCAACGACGATGCCATTGATGCGCTCACGGCCTCGATCCCTGCCGAAGCCGCGGCGGCTACGGCGGTCTCGAATCTGCAACCCGCCCTGTTTGCCGCGAACTCCTATTTCGTCGATCACTCGTCCTATGCCGGCATGACGGCCGAGCTGCTCCGGTCGACATACGACGCGGGTCTGGCCCCTGGGATCAAGGTCGAGGACGCGACGGCGTCAGGCTTCTGCGTCGAGATCACGATCAACGAGCAAACCTTCAGCTACCTCGATCGGAAGGGGACGGTCGCTCCGGGCAACGGCTGCTGATCCGGAGCTCCGCTCAAGAAAAATCTGGGCGGCGGTCCGCCACGCCGCGAGCAACTACCCCGCGCCTACTGGATCAGTGTGAGCAGCTTGAACATCGGCAGATACATGGCGATCACGATCGTGCCGACCATGATCCCGACGCCGATCATCAGGATCGGCTCGATGATGGAGGTCAGCGACTGGATGCTCGCGTCGACCTCGTCCTCGTAGAAGTCCGCGACCTTGCCGAGCATCTTGTCGAGCTCGCCGGTCTCCTCGCCGATCTTGACCATCTGACCGACCATCGGCGGGAAGATGGGATCGTCGATCAGCGGCGCGCTGATTCGCGCCCCCTCGTGGACGCGGGTCCGGACGCCGGCGAGTGACTGCTCGATCACCCAGTTTCCTGCCGTCGCTCCCGTGATCTCCAGTGCCTGGATGATATCGACGCCGGCGGCGACGAGGGTCGAGAGGGTTCGCGAGAAGCGCGCCAACGCCACCTTCTGGACAACGTCGCCTATCTTCATCGGAACGCGGAGCTTGAAGCGATCCCAGTTCTGACGCCCGCTCTCCGTCCGCTTCAGCCTGCGCAGCCCAAAGCCCGCGGCGATCAGGAGCGGAAAGATGATGAACCAGTAGCTTCGGAGGACGTCCGACGCTGCCATGACGAGCTTCGTCGGCAGCGGCAGCTCTCCGCCAAGATCCGAGAACACCGTCTCGAACACCGGGACGATGAAGAGGAGCATGAAGATGAGCACGATCGTCGCGAAGCTGAGGACGACGGCCGGGTAAACCATCGCTCCCTTGACGCGCCGCTTGATCTGCGTTTCCTTCTCGATCTGGGTCGCGACCCGATCCAGCACGGCGTCGAGCGTGCCCGACGATTCGCCCGCCTCGACCATCGCGACGAAGAGCCGATTGAAGACCTTGGGGTGGCGGGAGAGCGCGCGCGAGAGCACCATTCCAGCCTCCACGTCCGAACGCACTTCCGCGATTGTCTCCTGCAAGTACTTGTCGTCCGTCTGCTCCTCGAGCGTGACGAGCGCGGCCACCACGCTGACGCCGGCCTCGATCATCGTGGCGAGCTGGCGGGCGAAGATCTGAAGCGACTTCGGCTTGACCTTCTTGAAGGTCGTCCGTGCACCGCTCTCGCCGATCGCGGAGCGTTCGGACAGCGAACGCGCGAGCAGTCCGCGCGCCTGCAGCTGCTCGGATGCAGCCGCGCTGTCCGGGGCATGAATGATCCCAGAACTCTCCAGTCCCTGAGCATTGATCGCGTCGTAGGTGAATGCCGCCATGTCGTCTGCTTCCTTCTAGCCGGTGGCCTGGTCGAACGTCGAGGACTGCCTGATCAAGACCAGCCCGCCTGCCGCCGCACCGTCGCTAACGGTGACCGTGACGGTCTTCACCTGCCGGCCGATCGTGCCGCCGTTCGCAGCGCACGTACCGCCGCTGTCGAGGAAGCCGTCGGCGCAGACGACGGCCGCAACGAGCACCGAGTTGACGAAATACCTGCGGCCGTCGGGGCCTGTCCTGGCGGTCCCGGTGGGGTCGATCAGCGGAACATCGATCGCCGAGTACGTCACCCGCCGAAAGCCCTCCATCTCCTTGTCTGCGATCGCGCCCGCGGTCGAAGCCTTGCTCGCACGCCTGTTCGCCTCGATCCCGGAGCTGAAGCCGGCGACGACGGCGAAGATGCCGATCGACATCACCGTCATCGCGATCAAGAGCTCGACGAGCCCAAAGCCAGCGTTGTCATGGATGCGAGTGGGCATGCAGTCGCGATCCTAGTAGCTGAGGATCTCACGGATGTAGGCCGTCCGGTAGCCGAACGCATGCACGTGGGCGGCGGAGCGCTGCACGGCATCGAGCGTCGCGAAAGGCCCCGTGTAGACAACGTAGTAGCCGGCACGAAGCGGCTTTCGGGTCGAGGAGTCGAGCACCGAGACGCTGCCGAGGCCGCTCCGCTGCACACGAGCCGCGAAGCTTTGAGCGTACGCGCGACCCACCCGCGTCTGGATCGATGCGAGCACGACGATCCAGCCGCGGCGTGCGAGGACGCCGGCGGTGGGGGTGCCGAGCACGATCTGGCGAGGCAGCGGCGACGGCGCGGGGGATGGAGACGCGGCGGGCGAGGCAGGCGAGGAGACGGGAGCGGGAGCGGAGGAGCCGCTACTTCCGAACGGGTCGCGGAGGCCTCGCGGAGCCGCAACGTCGCCGGCGGCGGGATCGTTGCCGGCGAGCGAGCGCGTCGCGAAGGGATCGGAGCCGGGCCGGAGTGCGCCGAGAGCCTTCCGGCCGACAGCCGTATCGTCCGGCGCCGTGGTCGGCGCTGCCGCCTCCGGGGCGGCCGTCGGCGCCGTCGAGCCGCCGAACGCATCGAAGATACGCGGGCCTTGGATCACGAGCAGGATCGCGAGGACGCCGAGCCCGCCAAAGGCGAAGATCTTCTTGCGACGCTCCTTGGCGGCAGTGACGGCCGCGCGCCGCTGCTTCTGCGCCCTCGTGCCGGACGTCGGGCTCACGGGGTGGTGGCCTCCGCGGTGGGCTCGCCCGTCGCACCGCTCGAGACGGCCGCCGAGGTGCCGGTCGGGGGAGTCCCCGCGCCGCCAAAACTGAACGCTGTGATCGCCATCGTCGCCTGGATCAGGGCGTCGGGTGTCGTGTCGGCGGTCGCCGGGCCGTCACTGGCACTTCTACCGGTGAAGCCGATCGAGTCGACTCCAAAGAGCCGTCCGACCACACGCACCTGCTCGCCGTCTAGCTCCGCGCGAGAACGCAGGCTGCGCAGAAAGTCTCGAAGCGCGAAGTAGCGCCCTTGGACGCCAACAGTCATCGCGACGACATCGGTGCCGCCCGTAGGGACGACCGCTGCCGGGGTGATCGAAAGGATGCGAACGCGGGTCGCCGCAGACGCCGCCGAGAGCTGGCGCACGATCTCCGACATCTGCATCTCGTCCGGAATCGCCTTCCGCAGCGTCGTCAGTAGCCTCGTGCTCTCGCCCAGCACCGGGCCGTCGATCAGCGCCTGCGTCACTTCGAGCTGCGTCTCCGTGTCGTCGATCTTCACCGCGAGGTCGGCTGCCTTCGACCGCTGCGGCGACACCAAGCCGAACCAGCCAACGAGGACGATGACCAGCAGTCCCACCGCCGCGATCGCCACGGCTGCTCGTCCGTCGAGGCGCTCGATCATCATCGACCTCCCGGTGTCATCAGCGTCGCTGCGACGGTGAACTGCACTGGGGTGTTGCTCTCGCCGTCGCTGCGGGTGCTCGTCTGGAGCGTCACGTCGGACAGCCACGGCAGAAGCGCGAGCCGATCGAGAACTTGGGCGACACGCACCTGAGAGTCGGCCGCGCCGGTGACCGTGAAGCCCGTCGGGCTGCCCGCGGCACTCGGCGTGGCTGCCGCCCCCGGCACCCCGCCCGTGAGAGTGGGCGAGGTGGCGCTCAGATTGTCGAGGACGACACTGCCGGGCACGACCCGAGAGAGATCGCGCAACACATCCTCCCAGGCGATCCGCTGGGATGCGACTGTCCGGAACGCGGCCAGCCTCGCCTGAGCCGCCGCGCGGGTCTGCTCTACGGCAACCGCGCGGGCCTGCGAGGCCGTCAGTCGCGTCTCAACGTAGGCAAGCGCCGAGCGCCGATCGTCCACGACCCCGCGTTGATGGAGCGTGAGGCCGACGAAAGCGAGCGCGAAGACGCCGGCGGCGACGCCCGAACCGCCGAGAACATGACGGGCCGACGCGCCGCGACCGATCGAGGCGACACGATGTCCGGGCCGTGCATCCTCGGGAAGCAGGTTGACGGCGCGCATCAGGCCTCGACCCCCAAACCGATTGCGATGGTGAGCGAAGCGAGGTCGTCCCGCGCCATCAGATCGCCACCGGCTCGCACCCGCGCGAGCGGATTCACCGGTCGGACGGCGACGCGTGTCAGACGCTGGAGCGCTTCGGGGAGGCCGGGCATCCGGCTCGTTCCGCCCGAGACGAGGATCTCAGAGATCGCCAGTGACCCCGCCTGGCTCTGGTAGAACTGGAGCGAGGACACGAGTTCTCGCGCCAGCTTTGCGAGCTCCCGCTCGATCGCCGCCCGCACCGCAGGCATGCGCGAATCCTGACTGTCGCCCGCCGCCGCCTCGAGCGAGGCAGCCAGCTTCAGCTCCAAGGCCTCCTCGGGGGTGACTCCGAGGTCGAATGAGATTGCCCCCTCGAGCTTGCCGCCGCCCCACTCGAGCACGCGGGTGAACTCACACACCTCACCTTCGGCGATCGCGAGTGTCGAGCGGTCGTGTCCGAGCGAGACGGCGACGACCGCGCGCGGCGTCTCGTCCGTCGTGGTCTCCCCTGCGGGGCTCACTGCGCGGAGTAACGCGAAGGCTTCGAGGTCGATCCCGTACAGCTCGATCCCCGCGGCGCGAGTTGCCTCGACGTATCGGTCGATCGACTCGCGGTAGGCTGCGGCCAGAAGGATGCGCCTCGAAACTCCGCCGGTGTCGTCGATGGTCTGGTCGACGACGTGGTAGTCGAGCACGGCCTCGTCGATCGGGATCGACACGGCCTCGTGCGCACGGAAGCGGATCGCGTTCGCGAGCTGCCGCTCGTCGGCGATGCCGTCGATGTCGAAGCAGCGAACGCC
>JBDSOJ010000194.1:0-6911 GCA_039914895.1 Gaiellaceae bacterium | reverse complement strand
CGATGCTCGGCGCGCTCGAGGACTCCGCGCGGGCGCAGCGCCGGCTCGTCTCCGACGCCTCGCACGAGCTGCGAACGCCGCTGACGAGCCTGCGCACGAACATCGAGGTGCTCGCGCGTGACCAGGCGCTGCCACCCGGCGACCGCGAGCAGCTGCTCCGCGACGTCACCGAACAGCTCACCGAGATGACGGCCCTGATCGCGGAGCTGGTGGAGCTGGCGCGCGGCGACCAGGTTCCCAGCGACCCCGAGGATGTCCGACTCGATCTCGTCACCGCGGCTGCGATCGAGCGGACGCGCCGCAACCGTCCGGGCGTCACGTTCACGTCGAAGCTCGAGGAGACGATGATCCGCGGCGTCCCGGCGACGATCGAGCGGGCGATCTCGAACCTGCTCGACAACGCCGCCAAGTGGAGCCCGGCAGGTGCGGAGGTGGAGGTGGCGCTGCGGGGCGGCGAGCTGGCCGTGCGCGACCACGGACCGGGCATCGACGACGACGATCTGCCGTTCGTGTTCGACCGCTTCTACCGCGCGTCCGCCGCGCGCGGTTTGCCGGGCTCGGGGCTCGGGCTCGCGATCGTGCGCCAGGTCGCCGAGGCGCACGGCGGCACCGTCGTCGCCGGCCGGGCCGAGGGTGGCGGCACGCTGATGCGGTTGACGCTGCCAGCCGCACCGGTCGGCCCAAGCGAGTCTTAGAGAGTTCTTAGGCCCGTCTCAGCTTCGGCTTAGAGACGGCTGGTCTGCTGGCAGCCAGTCACAACTCGAAAGGACTCATCCGATGCAGGTCTTCAACCATTCACGTAAGGCATTCGCGACTGCGGTGACGAGCGCAGCGTTGATCGGGGCGGCCGCCGCCGCCGCGGTGTCGCTCGCGCTCGACGACGACACCGCGCCCTCCGCCGCCCCGCAGGTGACGGTCACGAACGCGGCCCCCGCTGCGAGCTCCGACTCACCGACCGTCGGCGAGATCTACAAGCGCAGCTCGACGGCGGTGGTCGAGATCACGGTCAGCTCTGCCGGTCCGGAGAACCCCCTCGGCGGGGGCACGCGGCAGTCGCAGGGTTCCGGCTTCGTCTACGACACCGACGGTCATGTGATCACGAACCAGCACGTCGTCGACGGGGCCACGTCGGTGTCGGTCAGGTTCGCGAACGGGAAGACCTACTCCGCCAAGGTCGTCGGCAGCGACCGCTCGACCGATCTCGCGGTGCTCGACGTCGACGCACCCGCGTCGGCGCTCGTGCCGCTCGATCTCGCCGACTCGTCAACCGTCGAGGTCGGCGACGGCGTGATCGCGATCGGCAGCCCGTTCGGGCTCGAGCAGACGGTCACGACCGGAATCGTCAGCGCGCTGCACCGCCAGATCCCAGCGCCGAACAGCTTCGCGATCGACGACGCGATCCAGACCGACGCCGCGATCAACCACGGGAACTCCGGCGGCCCGCTGCTCGACTCTGACGGCGAGGTAATCGGCGTCAACTCGCAAATCGAGAGCGAATCGGGCGGCAACGACGGCGTCGGCTTTGCCGTCCCCTCGAACACGGTCGGCAGAATCGCCGACGCGCTGATCTCCGACGGCTCCGTCGAGCACGCCTATCTCGGCGTCGCGACCGAGGACGTCTCCGGCTCGAGCGGCGCGAGCCTCGCCGAGGTGCGCACGGGCACGCCGGCGGCAAGAGCCGGCCTGAAGGGCGGCGACGTGGTCACGAAGCTCGACGGCGAGAGCGTCGACTCCGCCGACGAGCTCCGACGGCTCGTCGATTCGAAGAGCCCCGGCGACTCGATCGAGCTGATCCTGGAGCGGAACGGTACGACGCGGACACTGAAAGTCACGCTCGGCACCCGGCCAAGCGCCTGATCGAGCTGAACGCCTGATCCACGCTACGCAACCGAAGGGAGCACGACGATGAAGAAGAGAACGAAGCTTGCGATGGGCGCCGGCGCGGCCCTGGCCGTCGTCGGCGCCGGCGGCGCCGTGGCGGCGACGAAGCTGTCGCCGCGCGACGAAAGCAAGGCCGTCGTCGAGGATGCCGCGAAGCAACTCGGCGTCGACCCTACGAAGCTCAGCGACGCGCTGAAGCAGGCGCTCGAAAACCGGGTAGACGAGGCCGTCAAAGCGGGCCGCCTGACCGAGGAGCAGGGCCAGGCGATGAAGCAGCGGATCGAGACGGACGACTTCCCGCTCTTCGCGGGCCCCGCGTTCGGAGGCCACCGCGGCTTCGGCCATCGAGGCTTCCGCGATCTCGATGCCGCCGCCGCGTTCCTCGGCGTCGACGAAAAAGCGCTGCGCGACCGGCTGCGCGACGGAGAAACGCTCGCCGAGGTGGCGAAGGCCGAGAGGAAGTCGGTCGACGGGCTCGTGACCGCGATCGTCGACGCCACCAGCAAGCGGCTCGACGCGGCGGTCACCGCGGGCAAGCTGACGAAAGCCCAGCGCGAGACGGTCGTCTCGGGGCTGAAAGAGCGGACGACGCAGATCGTCAACGGCATCTTCCCGGCCTTCAAGGGTCGGGAAGGCTCGGGGATGCGCGGTGGCCCTGGGTTCGGCTTCCGTGGGCCCGGACACGGCCCCGGCGATGGCGACCAGCCGGAGCTTCCAGACGCCGCCTGACCTCTACGACGGCGTCATGCGGTAGGCGTCGAAGACGCCGTCGAGATTCCGCAGCACGCTGAGGAGCGCGCGCAGCTCCTTCACGTCGCCGACCTCGGCCGTGTACCAGTTGCGCGCCATCCCGTCCTCGACGACACCGCCGTACGAGACGATGTTGGCGCCGTGCTCGGCGAAGCTGCGGGCGACGTCCTCGAGCAGGCGCGCCCGATCGAACGAGTCGACCGCGATCTGGACGCGGAAGCTCGACGTCGTCGCCGTCCCCTCCCACTCGACCGGCGTGAACCGTTCGGGATTGCGCAGCAGCGCCTTCGCGTTCGGGCAGTCCTCGCGGTGGATCGTGATCCCGCGTCCGAGCGAGATGTAGCCCATGATCGGGTCGCCCGGCACCGGCGTGCAGCACTTCGCGAGCCGCACGAGCACGTCGTCGATCCCCTGCACCTTGATCCCGAGCGAGTCGCCGGCGACGGTCGAGCGCGCCTTCGGCGGCTTCAGCGGGACCACGGCCTCCTCGGCGACCTCGCCCGTCTTCAGCCGGTTCAGCACCTTGTTGACGATCTGGTTCGTCTGCAGCTTGCCGGCGCCGAGCGCGACGTAGAAGTCCTCCGCCTTGCGGAAGCCCGTCTCGCGGATCACCTGCGCCAGCACCGCCGAGCCCTGAAGCTTGCGGTACGGCAGGCTCTGCGCCTTGAGCGCGTTGTCGAGCAGCTCGCGGCCCTTCGCCTCGGTCTCGCCGCGCGTCTCGCGCTGGAACCACTGCCGGATCTTGTTGCGGGCCCGCGACGACGCGGCGAGGCTCATCCAGTCGCGCGATGGCCCGCGCCCCGACTTCGAGGTCAGGATCTCGACGAAGTCGCCGTTCTTGAGCCGGTAGTGGAGCGGGACGATGCGGCCGTTGATCTTGGCGCCGACGGTCTTGTGGCCGACGTCGGTGTGGACGGCGTAGGCGAAGTCGATCGGCGTCGCGCCCTGCGGCAGCGTCTTGACCTCGCCCTTCGGGGTGAACACGTACACCTCGTCGTCGAAGAGGTCCGTGCGGAACGTCTTCATGAACTCCCGCGGGTCGGCCTCGTCCTGCTGCCAGTCGAGCAGCGACTTCACCCAGGTGAGCCAGTCGTCGTCGGTCTTGCCCTTGCCGCGCTTGTAGAGCCAGTGCGCGGCGACCCCGTACTCCGCCTCCTCGTGCATCTCGCGCGTCCGCACCTGGATCTCGAGCGGCGTCCCCTCCGGCCCGATCACGGTCGTGTGCAGCGAGCGGTAGCGGTTGAACTTCGGCATCGCGATGAAATCCTTGAACCGCCCGGGCATCGGCTTCCAGAGCGAGTGGATCAGGCCGAGCGCGCCGTAGCAGTCGCGCGTCCACTCGTCGCCTGCGCGCTCGACGGTGACGCGCATCGCCGTCAGGTCGTAGATCTCGTTGAACTCGCGGCCCTTCTTGGCCATCTTGTCGTAGATCGAATAGAAGTGCTTGGCGCGGCCGGCGATCTCGGCGGGGATGTCGACCTTGGCCAGCTCGGCGCCGAGCACCTCGCCCGCCTGCGCGACCGCCGCCTCGCGGTCGGCGCGGCGCTCCGCGACCATCGTCTTGATCTCCGCGTACTTGCGCGGGTGCAGGATCTCGAACGAGCGGTCCTCGAGCTCCCACTTGATCGCGTGGATGCCGAGACGGTGCGCGAGCGGCGCGTAGACCTCGAGCGTCTCCTTCGCCTTGCGCACCTGGGCCTGCTTGCCCTGGTACTCGATCGTGCGCATGTTGTGAAGCCGGTCGGCGAGCTTGATCAGGATCACGCGGACGTCCTGCGCCATCGCGACGATCATCTTTCGGTAGTTCTCCGCGTCCGACTGCTCGCGCGTCTGAAAGGTCGTGCGCGTCAGCTTCGTGACGCCCTCGACGAGCTGCCCGATCTCGTCGCCGAACTCGGCGCGAAGCTCATCGAGGTCGGTCTCGGTGTCCTCGACGACGTCGTGCAAGAGCGCCGCCGCGAGCGACTGCTCGTCGAGATGGAGCTCGGCGCAGATCTTCGCGACGGCCCACGGGTGGTGGACGAACGGCTCACCCGAGCTGCGAGTCTGGCCCTCGTGCGCGGCCGCGGCGAATCCGAACGCGCGCGCGAGGAGTTCCTTGTCGACGCCGGGGTTATATGCCTCGGCGGCCGCAATCAGCTCATCGACGAGGTCCTGGTGGTGACGTTCGGCGTCGACGACAGCCATGGATTCAGTGTACTCCGAGCCCCTGCGGGCGAATCTCCCCCGCAGGAGTGTCCGTTAGGAAAGAGAACCCATGCCGTCCATGACCCGTTCAGATCGTCGTCGTGACCGCAAAGCGCGCCAGCTCGCACGGCTGCTCGTGTCGCTCGACGACGCCGCAGGGGAGCGCCGGAAGCCCCCGGCGCAGCGCCGGCGCGTGTCGCTCAGCCCGGCACGCTCGGCGGCATAGGCTCGCGCTCTGACCCGGCGCGGGCTCCATCATCTCGAAATCGTCGTCTCGTCGCTCGAGCGAAGCCTGCCGCTGTACCGCGAGCTGCTCGAGCCGCTCGGGTACACGGAGCTCTACGAGGTCGTGGGAGAGCGCGGCGAGCCCGTCTGGGACCTCGACGGCGAGGGCGTCGGCGCATCCCTCTCGCTCCGTCAGGCGCAGTCGCCGTCCGTCGGAGCCTACGACCGCTACGCCGTCGGCCTGCACCACCTCGCGTTCGAGGCCGAGTCGAGGGAGGTAGTCGACGAGCGGCTCGCGTGGGCCAGAGCGCAGGGACTCGAGATCGAGAACGAGCCGCAGGAGTGGCCCTACGTGCCGGGGTACTACGCCGGGTTCTTTCACGATCCCGACGGGATGAAGCTCGAGGTCGTCTACGTGCCGTGACTCACGCGGCTTCGGCGAGCGCCGGCTCGGCCAGCAGCAACGCGCGGAACGCCTCCGACTCGTAGAGCTGGCGCTTCGCCCCCTCGACGAGCTGGAGCTCCGCGAAGATTGCGCGGGCGTCGCTCGTCCACGTGTCCTCGCCGGCCTGCCAGAGGCCCACGAGGCTCGACCGCAGCTCCTCGTAGCCGTCGGGCGTGTCGAAGAGACGCCGGATCACGAGCTGCGGCGCAATCGTGCCGTTCCAGCGGTTCTCCTTCAGCCGGCAGGCGAGGTCGTACCGGACCGGCCTTCGCATCCGGTCGAGCTGCGCGCCGAGTCCGAAGCCGATTGCGGAACCGGCGTCGCGGCCGGCCTGGCGGATCCGGAAGCGCAGATGCTTGCCCTCGCCGACGACGCCGGGCTGCACCGCCTCGCACGCCGGTACGAGCAGCGTCACGTCAGGGTTGCCGAGCCCGAACGGGGCGAGCCGGTCGAGCTCCGTCGCGAGGCCGAGCGTGAGGGCGGAGCCGGGAACGACCGCGTCGATCCGCGTCACCGGAGCGAGGTCGTCGTCGACGAGCTCCGCGTCGGCGTGCGCGGCGAACGCGGCGGCGAACGCGTCGAGATTCTCCGGGACGATCGAGAGCCCGGCCGCCGCCTTGTGGCCGCCGAACCGGTGCAGATGGACGGAGCAGGCCGAGAGGGCGCCGTGCAGGTCGAACGCGGGCAGTGAGCGTCCCGAGCCCTTCCAGGCGCCGTCGGCCCCGGCGATCAGCACGACCGGGCGGTTGAAGCGCTCGACGAGGCGCGAGGCGACGATTCCGATCACGCCCTCGTGCCAGTCCTCGCCCCAGATCACGTAGCCGCGGCGGCTGCGCTTCGGCTCGGGCCACGATTCCACCTCTGCGACGGCGGCGCGGAGGATGCGGCTCTCGACGGCCTGGCGGTCCTGATTCAGGGTCTCGAGCTCGCCGGCGAGGCGCTTTGCCTCGGCCTCGTCCGTGGTCAGCAGCAGCTCGAGCGCGGCGTCCGGCCGGCCGAGACGGCCGGCGGCGTTGATTCGCGGCGCGAGCCGGAATCCGACCGCGGCTGCGTCGACGGCGGCTGGATCGACGCTCGCGTTGCGCATCAGCGCCTGCAGGCCGGGACGCTGTGTCCGCGCCAGCGCGCGGAGACCCGCGATCGCGAGCGACCGGTTTTCGTCGAGCAGCGGGACGACGTCGGCGATTGTCGCGAGCGCGACAAGATCGAGGTACGGCGTCACGTCGACCCCCAGCGCCTGCGCGAGCTTGCAGACGACGCCCGTGCCGCAGAGCTCGGGGAAGGGGTAGTCGGAGGGGCGGGTCGCCACGATCGGGCAGTCCGGAAGCGTTGCGCCGGGCCGGTGATGGTCGGTGACGATCACCTCGAGACCTCGTGCCTTGGCGGCCGCGACCTCCTCGACGGCGGTGATCCCGCAGTCGAC
>JBDSOJ010000181.1:0-9092 GCA_039914895.1 Gaiellaceae bacterium | reverse complement strand
TGCGTCTGGGCGCCGTCGGAGAGGACGAGGATCGAGGCCGGCGGCTTCTCGCCCACTTCTGCCGGGACGCGCTGCGCCACCTGGACCGCTCGCGCAATCCCCTCGCCGAGGGCAGTGCCGTCGCCCGTCCTGAGGTTGCGGAGCGCGGTCTGCGCAGCATCCCGGCTCGCCGTCGCCGGCAGCACCGTCTGGGCGCTTTGCGCGAACGAGACGATGCCGACGCGGTAGCCTTTCGGCAGCTCGTCGAGGAAGCGGCGCACGGCCTGCTGCGCGACGGCGAGCCGGCTCGGCGGCACGTCGGTCGCGATCATCGAGCGCGACGTGTCGATCGCCAGCACGACCGTTGCCTGCTCCTGCTTGACGGAAACGGTCGCGTGCGGTCGCGCGAGGCCGGTCGCGAGCGCGGCCAGGGCGAGGAGCGCGAGCGCGGGCGCAAGGTGACGGAGCCTGCCGGGACTGTGGCCGACGAGGTTCGGAACGAGTGCCGGGCTCGCGAAGACCGCGGCAAGGCGCCGCCGCCTTCGCTCGAGCAGGACGTAGCCGCCGACCGCGAGCGGAACTGCGAGCAGCGCTAGCAGCGCCAGCGGCCACTGGAAGCTCACCGCCGGCCGCCGCGGCGGCGCAGATGCATTGCGAGCGGACGCAGCCAGTCGCCCTCCGTGGAGAGGATGACGTGGCCGACGCCGAGCGAGGAGAGCTCGTTCGCGATCTCGGCTCGTTCTGCGGCCGCGGCTGCCGCGAAGCGCTCGCGCAGCTTCGCGCTCGCCGTGTCGACGCGGAGCTGGCGTCCCGTCTCGGGATCGACGAGGCGCAGCTCACCGACGTTCGGCAGCGTCTCCTCACGAGGGTCGCGGATCTCGATCGCAAGCACGTCGTGCCCGCCCGCGAGCTGGAGCAGCGGGCCGCGCCAGTCGCGCGGGCCGCGGAAGTCGGAGACCACGGCGACGAGCGAGCGCTGCCGCGCCATCCGCGCGACGAGCCCGAGCGCGGTGCCGAGCGAGGTCGCGCCGCCGCCCTCCAGCACCGGCTCGCGCCGCAGCGAGAGCAGCAGCCCGAGCATCCCGGCCCGGCCCGCGCGGGGTGGTACCGCCTGCGACTCTCCGTCGCCGAACGCGACGAGACCGAGCCGGTTGCCGCGGCGGCTCGCGAGGTGGCCGAGCGCAAGCGCCACGCCCTCGGCCACGTCCGCCTTCCGTCGTTCGGCCGTTCCGAACGACATCGACGCCGAGACGTCGAGCGCCAGCCACGTCACGAGCACGCGTTCTGCCAGGTCGACCCGCACGTGGGTCTCGCCGGTTCGCGCGGTCACGTTCCACTCGATCCGCCGCACGTCGTCGCCGGGCACGTAGGGGCGCACCTGCGCGAGCTCGCTGCCCTGACCGAGCACCGACGAGCGGTGGTCGCCCGCGAGCATCCCCTCGATCCGGCGCCCGATCGTCAGGTCGAGCGCGCGGAGCAGCGTCTCCGGCAGCGGTCCCGGCCCGGGCCGATCGGGCGAGCGAGGGTGCGACTCGGGAGCGACCGTCAAGCGGCCTCCCTCGCCTCCGGCTCGGGCCCCGCTGCGCGCTGTCGCCGATGCTGCGCATCGGCGCACTCCGTCGGGGGAACCCGCCGGTTCCCCCGCGCCCCTTCCGGGCGGCGTGACTGCATCACGCCGCGGTCGTCTCCCGCCTGCCGACGTCGAGCTCGGGCGCAGCCACCTTCCCGAGCACGGCGTCGAGGATCCGGTCGGCGTCGACCTGCTCGGCGAGCGCCTGGTAGCTGAGCACGAGCCGGTGGCGGAGCGCGTCCTTCGCGAGCGAGACGATGTCCTGCGCGACGACGTAGTCGCGGCCGCGCAGGAACGCGAGCGCACGCGCCGACTGGACGAGGCTGATCGGTCCGCGCGGGCTGGCGCCGAAGGAGATGAACGGCGCCAGCTCGGCGAGACCGTAGGTGGCCGGCTCGCGCGTGGCGGTCGCGAGCTGGACGGTGTAGCTGATGATGCCCGGGTCGACGTAGACGGCCGCGGCCGCCTCCTGGAGCTCGCGCAGCCGCTCCAGCTCGAGCACGCGGCGCAGCTCGGGCGCCGCCACGAGCGAGCGCTGCACGACGGTCAGCTCCTCGTCGTGCTCGGGGTAGCCGACGAGGATCTTGAGCATGAAGCGGTCGACCTGCGCCTCGGGCAACGGGTAGGTGCCCTCGGACTCGATCGGGTTCTGCGTCGCCATGACGAGGAACGGCTGCGGGACGAGGTGCGTCTCCTGGCCGATCGTCACCTGGCGCTCCTGCATCACCTCGAGCAGCGCCGACTGCACCTTCGCAGGCGCGCGGTTGATCTCGTCCGCGAGCAGGAAGTTGCAGAAGACGGGGCCGAGCTCCGTGTCGAACTCGCCCGTGCCCGGCCGGTAGATGCGCGTGCCGACGAGGTCGGACGGCACGAGGTCGGGCGTGAACTGGATCCGCTGAAAGCTGCCGCCGAGCACCTGTGCGGTCGTCTTGATCGTCAGCGTCTTCGCGAGTCCCGGAACGCCCTCGATCAGGAGGTGTCCGCCCGCGAGCAGGCACACGAACACGCGCTCGAGCATCCCGTCCTGCCCGGCGATCACACGCTTGATCTCGAAGAGGGCCTGCTCCAGCAGCTCGCGCTGCTCGGCCACGGTCGTCTCGCTCACGGCAGCTCCTTGCTCGCGGTTAGGTGCGGCAAGTCAAGCAATGCGCCGGTAAAGCGCGGATAAAGCGGACGTTACGTTCCGGAGCGGCGGATCCAGTCGGCCAGGAACGGCTCCGCGATCCGGTAGGCCCCAGGCCCCTCTCTGGTCACGACCTCCTCGGAGACGAGCCGGTCGAGCGCCTTCTGGACGGACGATGGCGGCGGCAGGCCGTGGCGGCGGCGGTAGTCCTCGCCCGTGGCACCCCGCAACGGCTCCTGCGCGAGTGCCTGCAGCACCAGGCGCTGGTTCCGTGACGTCGTCTCCCAGACTCGCGTGAAATGCGCGTTCTCCGACCGGAGCACCTGCTCGAGCGCACGCTCGAGCTCGCCCGCTCCCGCTGACGCTCCCTCCCCGACCTCTTCCCAGAGCGCGTAGCAGAGCTCCTGCGTCGCGTACGGATGCCCGTCGGTCCGGTCGAGGATCGCATCGACGACGTCGTCGGCGACCCTCTTGCCCGTCGACGCGAAACGCTCGCGGATGAAGCTCGCGAAGGGTTCGCGGGGGATCGTGCCCAGCTCGACCTGCTTTGCGCTCCGCCAGAACGGCTCGTTCTCGTCGTTGAAGAGCCGCTCCATCATCGTTCGCTTGCTGCCGAGGTAGACGTGCGCCACGTCTTGCTGCGATTGGAACGTCGCCCGCATGAGCGCCGGTAGGCGCGGGTCGATCTCGAGCACCTCCTGGAACTCGTCGAAGACGACCGCCACCGGCCGCTTCCGCTCTGCGGCGAGCTCGGCTGGCAGCTCGAGGATGCGCTCCAGCGTCGCCTCGACGTCCTCGGTGGCGTGCCCGGCGGAGAAGGTGAACTGGACCGAACCGTCGGCGGGGTCGAGCGTCATCACGGGTGTGATCCGGAGTCCGCGAAAGAGCTGCGTCGCCCGCTCGCGCGCGCGCAGCAGCGGCCCGGCGACGTGCTCGTAGATCGAAGCGGCGAGCTTGGCCGCGAGCTGCTCCTTCGTCGCGGTCTGCATCAGGTCGACCTGCGCGATCAGGACGCCTTCGCGCGTTAGCTCCTGCGCCGCTCGGAGCACGAGAGACGACTTGCCGAAGCGTCTCGGCGCGAAGATGACGACGTTGAGCCCGTTGCGGATGTCGGCCTTCAGCTCCCGCAACTCGTCGTCCCGATCGGTGAACGTTGCGTCCAGCACGAGGTCGCCGAAGTGGAAGGGATTGCGAGCCATGGTGGAGATCATACCCTCAGAGAGAAATCCTTGTATACGCTTACAAGCAAATCGCTATAGAGCGAATCGCTCCAGGGTGGATTGTGGCGTGACTACGATGCGCGAACCATGCGGGTACTCGTCGTCGAGGACGAACAGGACCTGGCCGACGCGATCGCCGCCGGCCTTCGGCGCGAGGGCTACGCGGTCGATCTCGCGCACGCAGGCGATGAGGCGCTCGTGAAGGCACGGGTGTACCCGTACGACCTGATCTGCCTCGACCTCAACCTGCCCGAGCTCGGCGGGCGCGAGGTCTGCCGTGCGATTCGCGCCGAGCCGCGCGCCGACGGGGCGCCGCCGCCGCGGATCCTGATGCTGACCGCCCGTGCCGGCGTTGACGACCGGATCGCCGGGCTCGACGACGGGGCCGACGACTACCTGGTCAAGCCGTTCGAGCTGGGCGAGCTCGCCGCGCGGGCGCGGGCGCTGCTGCGGCGGAACGGCGACGGCGGACCCGCCCCCCTCCGCGTCGGCTCGCTCGAGCTCGATCCGGCCCGGCACGAGGCGACCCAGGCCGGCGAGCCGCTCGCGCTGACGCCGAAGGAGTTCGCGCTCCTCCGCTACCTGATGTCGCGGCCCGGTGAGGCGCTGTCGGAGTTCGACCTGCTCACGCACGTCTGGGACGAGAACGCGAACCCGCTCACCCGAACCGTGCGCGTGACCGTGATGACGCTGCGGCGCAAGCTCGCGGGCAACCCGATCGAGACCGTCCAGGGTGCGGGGTACCGGCTTCGGGAGAGCGCGTGAGAGCGTTTCTGCGCTCGATCAGGGTGCGCTTGACGCTGCTCTACTCGGGCGTCCTCTTCGTCGTCGCGGCGGCGCTCGTTGCGAGCCTCTACCTCGGGCTCTCGCTCAGCCTCCGCAACGAGCCCGTCTCGCAGTCGGTCGTCGTCGAGCGGGTGCCGGTGAACGACGGCAGCCAGACCGAGGAGCGCACCTTCGTCGATGTGCAGGCGTTCGAGCAGCAGGTGAACGAGCGGACGCTGCGCAACCTGCGCAACTTCTCGCTCGGCGCGCTCGGCGCCCTCTTCGTCGCCAGCCTCGCGGTCGGCTGGGTGATCGCCGGACGCGTGCTCGCCCCGATCGCGCACATCACCGACGTCGCGCGCGAGATCCAGGCGCGGGAGCTGTCGCGTCGGATCGAGCTCGACGGTCCCGACGACGAGCTGAAGCGGCTTGCCGACACGTTCGACTCGATGCTCGCGAGACTCGACCTCGCGTTCGCGTCGCAGCGGCGCTTCGTCGCCGATGCCTCGCACGAGCTGCGGACGCCGCTCGCGATCATCAAGGCGAACCTCGAGCTCGCGCTCACCGACTCCCAGGCGACGGACGAGAGTCGTGCGTCGGCGGCGGCGGTGATCACGCGCGCGATCGAGCGGATGGCGCGACTGACCGACGACCTGCTCGCGCTCGCGCGTCTCGACGCCCCCGCATCCGGCCGCGAGCCGGTGTCGCTCGCCGCGCTGCTCGAGGACGCGCGCGAGGAGTTCGCGGCGGCCGCGGCGGCGCGCGGGGTGGAGCTGGAGGCGGAGGTCTTCGCTGCACAGCCGGTCCTCGGCGACCGCGACGTGCTCAAGCGGGCGGTCACGAATCTGCTCGACAACGCGGTGCGCATGGCGCGCACGAGCGTGCACCTCAGCCACGGCGAGGAGGAACGGTGGGCTTGGATCCGTGTGGCCGACGACGGCCCTGGTATCTCACCCCAGCACAGCGAGTCGATCTTCGACCGATTCTGGCGCCCTGACGACGCACGCAGCCGGGCGGGCGGCGGCAGCGGTCTCGGCCTCGCGATCGTGCGGCAAATCGCGGAAGCGCACGGAGGGACGGTGGAGCTCGTCGCCGAGCCGGGCGAGGGGGCGACCTTCCTCCTGCGGCTGCCGCTCCTCGAGGCGCCGCGCCTAGTCGCGTAGGAGCCTGCCGAGGACGGCGCCGAAGATCGCGTGCGCCGCGACCTCCTGGCCGAGCACGCGCGGGTTGAGCAGGAGCGGAGGCCACGCGCCGCTGCGGCGGTCGGGGTGGTAGCGGTCGACGACCACCATCCCCGGCCAGAGGGCGGCACTCTCGAGCTGCGCCGCCGCAATCCCGGCCTTCCAGCCCCGAAGCCCGAGTCGGCCGAAGACGACCCCGGCCGCGGCGCCGTTCGCGATGTGGGCGACCGTCCCCGCCAGGCGCCAGTGCCGCAGCGAGAGCGGCGCGCCGAGCAGGCGGACATCGCTGTACGGGGTGCCGAATAGACGCCGCAGGCCGGGCTCGGCGGCGGCCCAGACGGCCGCCGCCGTTGCGCCCGCAGCCGCGGCGCGCACGTCGCGGTCAGTCGCTCGGATTCTCGACCTCGCCGCGCCATGCGCCGGACTCGTCGCCGCGCTTCTCGATCAGCTCCTTGAACCGCTGAAGGTCGCCCTGCACGCGGCGGTCGTCCATGCCGAGCGCCACGCCGATCTTCTCGGTGACACCTTCGGGCTCCCAGTCCATCTGCACCATGATCCTGGTCTGCTTGTCGTCGATGCGGTGGAAGGTAACGACGCCGGCGTTGCCCTTGCCGCTCGTCGCCTTCCAGGCGACCCGATGGTCGGGGTGCTGCTCGGTGATCTCGGCATCCCACTCCTCACGCTTGCCGGCCACCTCGGCGACCCAGCGGAGATGCGTATCGTCCACCTGCTGCACCTGCTCGATCCCCTCCATGAACTGCGGGAACTCCTCGAACTGCGTCCACTGGTTGTATGCGGTCTCGACGGGGACGTCAACGTCGATCGACTCTTCGATCCGGGCCATGCGGTGCTCCTTCGCTCGGTTGCAGACTGTTGTCTACCCTTCGTCCAGAGATGCGGAAACATCGCACCGCCGTCGTCCTGTTCACGCGCGACCTGCGCGTGCACGACAACGCAGCGCTGGCCGCCGCGGTCGAGCAGGCGGAGCTGGTGGTGCCGCTGTTCGTGCTCGATGACGCCGTGCTCGCGGCCTTCGGGGCACCGAACCGGCTCGTGTTCCTGAGCGAGTCGCTCGGGGACCTCGACGCGTCGTTGCGCGAGCGGGGCGGGGCGCTCGTCGTCCGGCGCGGGAACGTCGTCGCGGAGACCTTCCGGGCTGCACTCGACCTCGACGCGGACGCCGTCTTCGTCGGCGAGGACGTGAGCGCCTACGCACAGGAGCGTGAGCGCCGCCTGCGCCAGGCGCTCGCAGGCGCCCGGATCGAGCTCGAGGTGTTCCCGGGCGTGACCGTTGTCCCACCGGGCGAGATCGCGCCCGGCCGTGGCGACCACTACCGCGTCTTCACGCCGTACTGGCGTCGCTGGCGCGAGGAGCCGAGACGCGCCGTGCTCCCGGCGCCGGATCGGATCTCGGTACCGGAAGGGACTGAGACCGGTGCGGTGCCGCTGCCCGGCGAGCTCGTGACCGGCCCGACCGCAGCCGAGCTGCCGCCGGGCGGCGAGACCGCAGGCCGGCTGCGCCTCAACGACTGGCTCGATGACGGTCTCGCGCGCTACGCGGAGCTCGCCGACGTCCTCGCCGCCGACGCGACCTCCAGGCTCTCGCCCTACCTGCACTTCGGCTGCGTCTCCGCCGGCGAGGTGGTCGCGAGAGCGCTCGAGCACGAGGGCTCGGAGTCGTTCGTCCGCCAACTCTGCTGGCGCGACTTCAACCACCAGCTCCTGGCGGCGAACCCGCAACTCACGACCGAAGACCTGCGGCCACGTGCCACCGCGTGGCGCAGCGACGGAGCGGCGCTCCGGGCCTGGAAGGAGGGCCGCACCGGCTACCCCCTCGTCGACGCCGGCATGCGTCAGCTGCTGCGTGAGGGGTTCATGCACAACCGCGCACGGCTCGTCACGGGCTCGTTCCTGACCAAGCACCTCGGAATCGACTGGCGCGAGGGTGCCGCCCACTTCTTCGAGCACCTTGTCGACGGAGACGTCGCGAACAACACCGCCAACTGGCAGTGGGTCGCCGGCACGGGCACCGACTCCCGTCCGAACCGGAGGCTGAGCCCCGATCGCCAGGCAGAGCGCTTCGATCCAGAGGGTGTCTATGTGAGCCGGTACGTCGCGGAGCTCGGCACGCCCGACTACCCTGAGCCGATGGCGGTTGTTGCGTGACCGGTTGGGAAGCGAGCGAGCGCGTCCTCGACTCGGGCGGCTTCGAGTCGCGCCAGCGCGTGCTCGTCGACGAACCTGTCGTCGAGTCTTCCGAGTCGGGCGCCCGCGTCCTCGGCGTCACGTACTGGCGGGCGGTCGACCGCTTCACGCGCGGCGGCGTTCGGGCGAGCTGGAACGGGGGCGGCGGCAAGCTGCGGCTGTTGGGAGGCGCGACCCTGCTCACCTTCGGGCCGCCCGAGCTCTCGTTCGACGGGCACGCCGTCACGTGTCGTCACGAGATCCGCGGCGGCCTGCTCGCGCTCCGCGCGGGCGGATCGGTGACGGTCGCGCAGGCCGCGAAGGACGGGCGGTACGAGCTCAGCGTCACCGTCGAGGAGTACCTGCCGCGGCTCGCCGCCCGAATCGGCGCACCCAGGTGGACGGGGGCGCTCTACATCAAGGGCCAGAGCCCGTTCCACGCCGCCGTCAGCCGGCGCTACTTCGAGCTGCTGGTGCGGAGCCGGGCAGCATGAACGTGACCGTTTTCGGCGCCACCGGCGTCGTCGGGCGGGCGCTGCTGCCGCTCCTGTCCGCGCACGAGGTCACGGCCGTGTCCCGGTCGCCGCAGGACGAGGCCGGCGTGCGCTGGGTCGTCGCCGATGCGGCCACCGGCGACGGCGTCGCCGACGCGCTCGCGGGCGCCGACGTCGTCTACTACCTCGTCCATTCGCTCGGGGCGCGCGACTTCGAGCAGCAGGACCGCGAGGCGGCCGCGACCGTCGCGCGGGCGGCGAGGGACGCGGGGGTGGGGCAGATCGTCTACCTCGGCGGCCTCGGCGCGGACGATCCGGAAGCGTCGCCGCACCTGCGCAGCCGCCGCGAGACGGGCGAGCAGCTCGCCTCGACCGGCGTTCCGGTGACGACGCTGCGCGCGGCGATGATCGTCGGCAAGGGTAGTGCGGCGTTCGAGACGATCCTCGGCCTCGTCAAGCGCCTGCCGGTGATGATCACGCCGAGCTGGGTCTCGACGCCGACGCAGCCGATCGCGCTCGACGACGTCGGCCGCTACCTGGCCGGCGTCTGCGGCAACGATGCGGCGTACGGCGAGG
>JBDSOJ010000133.1:0-4264 GCA_039914895.1 Gaiellaceae bacterium | reverse complement strand
GATCGCGATCCGGGCGATGACGCGGAAGCTGATCGACTGACCGAGCTCCACGTGCTCTTGTACACGAGGAGACCCCAGCAAGGCAACACCAACGGGAGAGTGCGTCGCAGATGTCTCGCAAGCTGTTCGAATCTGGTGGCTGGGCCGCAGGCATCGTCTGACGCGTTCGGTGTCGTCGCGATCGCGATGAGGATCAACGGCCGCAGCGAGGTGCGCGACGACTCACCGCGCAGAGGATCACCGCCACCACCCGACGCCGCGGAGCTGACGGGCGGCGCGCTCGAGCCCGGCCAGGCGATCGAACCGGGCGCCCAGGCGCGGCAGTTCGCCACGATCATGGAGCATCACGCGCTCGAGTCGACGTCGGGCAAGCGCTACGCCGAGATGGGCCGATTCCTGACGCCTTCGGGCGAGGAGACGAACGACGAGGCGGCGGACGCCAAGGGCCCGAACGACCGTCCCGTCGAAAACGGGCACCGCAACCTCAGGGTGACCGAGACGGCGCTTTCGACCGCGCTCAACATGTCCTACATGGCTGAGCAGCTGGCGCTCTTCGGGATCGTCGTCGGCTTCGCGCTACTGCTGACCGGGATCGGGTTCCTCGTGCTCGCGATCGGCGGCACCTCGCGCCGCGGCGAAGCGAGATCGACCGCTGTCGCACGTCACCAGTCCGCGACGGCGACCGGCTAGCGCGCAATACCACTTGCGCAACCGAGGGCGGCTGACGGGCCGCCCTCGGTCGTTCCTGCGGGAAACCCGCAGCACGATTGCGTGCCTCGCCCCGATGCCGCTTCACCCTGCCGCGCCGAGGATGAGGGCGTCATCCGAAACGAGGAGAGAACGATGAAACTATTTCTGATCGCAGTTGCGCTTGCTGTCGGCGGGACGCTCGCCTTCGCCGCGGCGCTCGTGGCCGCCGAGCGGACGACGGGCGACACTGCGGAGACCGCCGCCGTCGCGTCGACCACCCGCACCGCGACCACCCAACCCGCGGCTGCGAGCTCCCAAGGCGACCACAACGTCGCGCTCCCGCTCGAGAGCTTCGCCGGCAAGGTCGCGGAGAACGCCGACGAGCTGGCGCAGGCGCACACCCCGTACGACGCGACGCTGCCGCCGCTCCAGGACGGCGACCTCGTCAAGGTCAAGATGGTGATGAAGGACAAGACGGTCGAGATCGCGCCGGGCGTGGAGTACAACCTCTGGGCCTTCGACACGAAGTACGGCGCTCCCGGCCCGGTCGTGCACGTCCGCCAGGGCCAGACGGTCGAGTTCACGCTCGTAAACGGCGGCGCGATCCCGCACTCGATGGACTTCCACGCCGCCCGGATCGCTCCGAACAAGGCCTTCAAGGACGTCAAGCCGGGCGAGTCCTTCACGTTCCGCTTCAAGGCCGACGACGCCGGAGTCTTCATGTACCACTGCGGCACGAAGCCCGTGCTCGCGCACATCGCGAACGGGATGTACGGCGCGATCATCGTCCGGCCGGTGGGAATGCCGAAGGCGGACCGGGAGTACGCGCTCGTCGCGAGCGAGTGGTACCTGAACGGCGACGGCGTCTCCGAGCCCGCCTCTCTCTCGATGGACAAGGCGCGGGCGATGATGCCCGACTGGACGACCTTCAACGGCTACGCGAACCAGTACGTGACGCATCCGCTCGTGTCCGATCCGGGCGAGACGGTGCGGTTCTGGGTCGTCGCCGCCGGCCCGACGCTCGACACGAACTTCCACGTCGTCGGCACGATCTTCGATCGGGCGTGGGTGAACGGGGACATGACGAGCGCACCGGCGCGCGGCGTCCAGACGGTCGCGGTGCCGGCCGGTGGCGGCGCCGTCTTCGACGTGAAGATCGACGAGCCCGGGCTTTATCCCTTCGTCTCGCACTCGTTCGCGCACGTCGACCTCGGCCAGGTCGGCCTGCTCAAGGTGGGGCAGCCGAAGGGGACGATGAGCCACTGATGGCCGGCCGCGCCAAGAGCATCCTCGTCGGCTACGACGGCTCGGAGGCGTCGCAGCGTGCGCTCGACGCCGCCGCGACCCTCACCGGCTACGGCTCCACGCTCGCGGTGGTCAACGTCAGCCCCGAAGGGAGTCCGGCGCCGCGTCGGCCGCTCGTCGAGGCGCGTGACCGGCTCGCGCGCCGGCAGGTGCAGGCGTCCTATCTCGGGCGGTACGGAGACCCGGCCGACCGGCTCGTCGAGACCGCGTGCGACCTCGACGTCGATCTCGTCGTGGTCGGGCGACGCCAGGCCGCACTCCAGCGGCTCGTGCTCGGCTCGGTCAGCGCGCAGGTCGTTCGCCGGGCTCCGTGCGACGTGCTGGTGGTTCGATGAGCGTGCCGACGCTGTACGGCCGCTAGCAGCTGCGTCCGTGGGCCTGATGGTGATCGCGACGGCGAACCGCGTCGCGCGGGAGCTCACGACGCGCATGGCGTCGACGATCGAGCGGCGATGGCCGCTGCCAAGCCGGCGCACGGCGGCAGGAATCGGCTTGATGTGGGCGGTGATCGCCGCAGCTCGAGCTCGGTCTCGGGCACTACGTCGACGGAAGGAGCTGGGGTCAGCTCGTGAGCGAGTACGACGTCGCCGGACGGCCGGGCGGGCTCGTGCTCGCGTTCACGGCAGCGCTGCCGAGCCTCGTCCGGGTCGCGCGCCGCCCGCACGCGCCTCAGCTCTCCTCGAGCATCCCCTCGCCGAGCGCGTAGCGGACGAGCTCGGCCCGGCTCGCCAGCGCGAGCTTCCGCATCACGTGGGCGCGGTGGGTCTCGGCCGTGCGCACGGAGATGAAGAGCAGCCCCGCGATCTCCTGGTTCGTGTGGCCGAGGGCGAGCAGGCGCAGCACCTCCCGCTCGCGCTCGGAGAGCGGATCCCGCTCGACCCGGTCACGCTCCTCGGCCTCCGCCGCGATCAGGCGCGCGCCGAGGACAGGATGGACGTACTGCTCTCCGGCCGCAACCGCCCGCACGGCACCGACGACCTCGCTGTCGGCGGCCTCCTTGAGCACGTAGCCGCTCGCGCCGGCAGCGAACGCCGCGCGGACGTAGTGGGGGTCGTCCTGCATCGAGAGCATGAGCACTCTGGCTTTCGGGGCCGCCTGTAGGAGCGCGGGAAGCCCCTCGATTCCGCTCTTGCCGGGCATCGTCACGTCCAGGAGGACGACGTCCGGTTGGTGCGTGATCGCCTCGAAGACGGCTCGATCCGCGTCCGGCGCCTCGGCGACGGTCTCGATGTCCGGCTCGGCGTCGAGGACGCGGCGAAGCCCGGTGCGCACGACCGCGTGGTCGTCGACGATGAGAACGCGGACGGTCAGCGGACCGGTGCCTCGGCGACGATCGTCGTCCCGGTCGTGGGGGCGGACTCGATCCGGAGCTTCCCGCCGATCAGATCCACCCGCTCGCGCATCCCGACGAGACCGAGGCCGTCGTTGCGCACACCCTCCTCGAAGCCACCGCCGTCGTCCTCGACGATCACGGCGACGCCGTTGTGCTTTCGGGTCAGGAGGATGCTGACGCGCCTCGCATCGGCGTGCTTGACGATGTTCGTGAGCGCCTCCTGCACAATCCGATAGAAGGCGGTCTCCACGTCGGCAGGGAGCCGGTCGGAACCGAGGCTCGTCTCGAGGTCGACCTGCATCTCGGTCTGCTCGCGGAAGGTTTCTGTGAGCCGCTCGAGGGCCGGGACGAGGCCGAAGTCGTCGAGCGCGGAGGGGCGCAGCTCGACGGCGATCCGGCGGACGTCCTGCAGGGTCGAGACGACGAGCTCGCGCACCGACGTCACCGCCGCGCTCGTCTCCGCGCTCGTCGCCAGCGTCTCGAGCGGTTTCAGTCCGAGCAGGATCGACGTGAGTGCCTGCCCGGTCTCGTCGTGCAACGCGCGGGCGAGCCGCGTTCGCTCGAGCTCCTGCGCGGCGACGACGCGACGGACCGTGTCGCGGCTGACCCGCTCGGAGAGATCGACCGCGACTGCCGCCCTCGCCGCGAGCGTCTCCGTCAGACGCAGGTCGTCGTCCGTGAAGGCGGGTGTCGCCCCGGCCCGGTCGTGCGCGATCAGGACGCCGATGGTGCGACCGCGGGCCACGAGCGGGACGAACAGCGCCGAGTGGATGCCGAGCCGCCGGGCCACCTGCTGGTCGATCTCCGGATCCTCGAGGACGGAATCGACCCGCTCGCTGCGGCCGCGCTCGAGGACGCGCCCCGCCTTTGAGCCGCCGAAGTCGAGCTGCATCCCGACGACGCCGTAGCTCCCCTCGCCCTCTGCTGCGGCGACAC
>JBDSOJ010000042.1:0-5031 GCA_039914895.1 Gaiellaceae bacterium | reverse complement strand
GATCACGCGATCCGGGTTCTTGACGCCGGGGAGGTCGATCACGATCTGGTCGTCGCTCTGCTTGCGGATCTCCGGCTCCGCGACACCGAGCCGGTCGACGCGGTCGCGCAGAATCTCGACCGAGCGGTCGAGGTCGGACTCCTGCAGCGGCCGGTTCGGCGGCGGCACCGCCTTCAACGTCACCTCGAGGCCCCCCTGGAGGTCGAGGCCGAGCGTCGGCGAGTCGTGGAGCGGCGAGCCGGGGACGGCGAGCAGGCCGACGCCGATCAGCCCGGCGACGATCAGCGCGACAAGAATGAGGTGCGGTCGGCGATTCACGCGGTCAGCACGTTAGCTGGGAACGTCCCCGTGCGGCTCTGCTCCGGAGCCGTCCTCAGGCGGCAGAACCGCCGCGATGCCGCGCCTCGCGACGCGCACGTTCGTCCCCGGCGCAATCTCGACCACCAGCGTGTCGTCCTCGTCGTTGACCCCGCGCACATGGCCGAGCAGACCGCCCATCGTCACGATCTCGTCACCAACCGTGACGGACTCGTGCAGCGTGCGCTGATCTTGCAGCCGCCGGCGCTGCGGCTTGATCACGAAGAGCCAGAACAGCGCAAACAGCGCGACGAGAACGATCAGCCCACCTGGTTCCAAGGATCCTCCTGTGGGCCGCCGGCGAGCCGAGCGAGCGCGTCGGCGGTGAAGACCTCGAGCTCGCCGCGTTCGATCGCCGCCCGCGCGCCCGCGGTCAGTTCGAGTAGGAAGTGGAGATTATGCAGGCTCAGGAGACGGAGGCCGAGGATCTCCTCCTGATTGACGAGGTGCCTGACGTACGCGCGCGAGAAGCGCGAGCAGGCGGGGCAGGTGCAGCCATCCTCGAGCGGCCGCGGATCCTTCGCAAAGCGAGCGTTGCGGAGGTTCAGCCGGCCCGTCGCGGTCAGGGCCGACCCGGTGCGCGCCGTCCGGGTCGGCAGCACGCAGTCGAACATGTCGATCCCGGCGCCGATCACCCGCAAGATCCCCTCCGCGTCGCCGATTCCCATGAAGTAGCGAGGCTGCTCGGCCGGCAGCAGCGGCGCCGCCCAGCCGGTCGCCTCGAACAGCTCCTCGCGGCTCTCCCCCACCGCCAGCCCGCCGAGCGCGTGACCGTCGAAGCCGAGCGCCGCGATCTCCTCGATCGAGCGGCGGCGCAGCTCCGGGTCGGCTGCGCCCTGAGCGATTCCGAAGACGAGCTGTCCGGGCGCCCGCTCGGCCTCGCGCTGACGCGATGCCCAGAGGGTCGTCAGCCGCACCGCCTCCTCGAGCTCGGCGCGAGGCACGCCCGCCGGCGGGCAGATGTCGAACGCCATCGCGATGTCCGAGCCGAGATTGCGCTGGATCCGCGCCACGAGCTCGGGCGAGAAGCGGGCCTGCGCGCCGTCGTAGACCGAACGGAAGGTGACGCCGTCGTCGTCGACGCCGAGCAGCGTGTCGCGGAGCGAGAAGACCTGGAAGCCGCCGGAGTCGGTCAGGATCGGCCCGTCCCAGCCCGAGAACGCGTGCAGACCGCCGAGCTCCGCGATCAGCTCGTCGCCGGGGCGGAAGTGCAGGTGATAGGTGTTGCCGAGGATGATCTGCGAGCCGGCCGCGCGCAGCTCGTCCGGGTCGAGGCTCTTCACCGTCCCCTTGGTGCCGACCGGCATGAACGCCGGCGTCCGCACCTCGCCGTGGGCGGTGCGGAGGATCCCGGCGCGCGCGGCGCCGTCGGTGGCGGTGATCTCGAAGATCGACACGCGCGCAGGTTACGATGAGCGGGCGCACTCGAGGGCGCATCCGGTCCGCGGATAGGGCAGCGCCCACCTCGTCGCAACGCGATCCGTACACACGCGATCTCGTCTCCGGCCCGACAACGCGGACAGCGGGCCTCGAAGGAGCAGGAGGTCGTGATGGACATTGCGCAGCTGCGCAAGCAGGCGAAGGAGCTCGTCAAATCGGCGCGTGCAGGCGATGCCGCGACACTCGCCCGGCTGTCTGGTCGTGAGCCGATCCTCGCGCGAGCCCAGCTCGTGCTCGCGCGGGAGCACGGATACCCGAGCTGGGCGGCGCTCGTCACGGCCGCCGAAGCGAGCGTCGACGCGCTCGTCCGGGCTGCGACCGACGGCCGCCGAACGCGGGTCGAGCTGATGCTCGCGGCGCGGCCGGAGCTCGAGCGAGACCCGTGGGTGCGGCTCGTCCTCGGACGCGACTGGCATGGCGACCCGAACGCGGCCGGCGGCCCACGCGGCTGGGCGCCGCTCCTCTACGCGTGCCACTCCTGCTTCCCGACGACCGCGCTCGCCCGCGAACTGCTCGCCCGGGGTGCCGACCCGAACGCGTTCTTTGTCAACGAGTACGGGAACATGTCCGCGCTCTACGGCGCGGCGGGAATCCGCCACGATCCGGAGCTGACGCAGGCGCTGCTCGAGGCGGGCGCGGATCCGAATGACGGCGAGTCGCTCTACCACTCCACCGACGCCGAAAGCCCCGAGTGCACCAGGATCTTGCTCGAGCACGGTGCGCAGGTGGCGGGCACCAACGCAGTCGCGGCCGCCCTCGACGACGACCGACTGGAGCACGTGCGGTTGCTGCTCGAGCACGGTGGCGACCCGAACGAGACGTTCTACGTCGCGCACGCGGTCCGGCGCGGCTGCGGGCCTGCGATGATCGAGCTGCTGGTCTCCCACGGCTCCGCTGTCGATCGCCCGGGCGGCGAGACATGGCGCGGAGACGTACCGCTGCGGACGCCGTACGAGCACGCCGTTCTGCGCGGAAAGGACGAGCTCGCGGAGCTGCTGGCTCGGCTTGGCGCCTCGACCGAGCTAGATCCGGCCGACGCCGGCGTCGCCTCGATCGCCCGCGGCGAGCGGCCGGAGAGCCCGCTTCCGGAGACGCTCGACCCGGACGCGCAGGAGGTGATCGTGCTCGCGGCGCTTCGCGGGAAGCTCGATCTCGTACTCGACGTCGTCGGGCCGGACTTCCGCGGCGTCGTCGGCGGCTCGCCGGCAGGAACGCTGCTTCATCACGCAGCCTGGGTCGGCTCGCCGGCGCTCGTCGGCCGGCTGCTCGAGGGGGGCGCCGACCCCGTAGCGCTCTCGGGCGCCCACTTCGACACGCCGCTCGCGTGGGCGGCACTCGGCTCGCAGTACCACGAGAACCCGGACCGGGACTATGTCGGCGTCGCGAAGCGGCTCGTCGCGGCGGGCGCGGAGCTCGAGCCGCGGTTCGTCGAGGTCGCGGACGGCCCGCTCGCGGAATGGCTTCAGAGCACGTCGTTCACGGCGTGACGACCTGCGCGCGGATTCCTGGAGCGCGCGCCAGACGGAGGTCTGTCGTGACGAGCGGCGCATCCAGGAGCTCCGCCAGTGCGACAAAGCTCGCGTCGGCAGCGGAGACGTTCGCACGCAGCTGCCAGATCCGCTCCAGCAGCAGGACGTGCGGATGCCGCGCCAGGTCCAGCAAGGCGAGATCCTCGATCGCCGCGCTCGCGGTCCGCGTTGAGACGCTGCCGTGCGAAACCAGTGTGCGCAACGCACCCGCCACTTCGATGTCGAGCACGTGCGGCACGTGGACGTCGTCCTCCTCGTCCAGGATTGCCCCAATCCAGGGACCGTGCTCGAGACCGGCAAGGTAGTCGACGGCCGCCGAGCTGTCGAGGACGATCAATCGATCGGGCCGCGAAGCGCACGAACGGCATCAGCGGCCGCGGTGGGACCGATGTTGACCCGACCCCGCCGCTCGATCCGCTCCGAGAGCTCTCTGAACGGGACCCGACCCGCTTCCCGCTCGGCCATCTGAAGCAGGTAGCCGGAGAGACTGAGCCCGCGCTTGGCCGCGTTCGCCTTCAGCAACCGGTGCAGCGGTTCGGGCACATTGCGGATCTGGATCATCTTGCTCATGCTACGCACAGTAAAGCATGCTCACAACATGTTGCTAGAGGACGAGCATGGCGTCGCCGAAGGAGTAGAAGCGGTAGCGCTCCTCGATCGCGAGCTCGTACAGGCGTCGCGTTTCCTCGATGCCTGCAAAGGCCATCACGAGCGCGAGCAGGGTCGAGCGCGGCAGGTGGAAGTTCGTCAGCAGCGCGTCGACGCGACGAAACTCGAACCCGGGCGTGACGAAGAGGCTCGTGCGGCCGCCGAGCTCGCCGGTGCGGGCGACCGTCTCGAGCACGCGCACGGATGTCGTGCCCACGGCGAGCACGCGTTCAGCGGCGCGGATCCGCTGCCACGCATGCAGCCGTACCGAGAACCGCTCCCCGTGCAGCTCGTGCGCCTCCAGCGTCGGCGCGGTCAGCGGCCGGAAGGTATCGAGCCCGACGTGGAGGGTGACCCGCTCGACCTCGAGCCGCGCGAGCAGCTCCGGCGTGAAGTGGAGCCCGGCCGTCGGAGCCGCGGCCGAGCCGGCCTCGTCCGCGTAGACGGTCTGGTAGCGCGTCGGATCCCGAAGCGGCTCGCTGATGTACGGCGGCAACGGCGCCTCCCCATCGGGCTCGCCGTCCAGCCGCACGCGCCAGCGGCCCTCGCCGAGGTGCTCGATCAGCTCGACCGCCCCGTACCGGCCGCCCGCTCGCAGCCGCCGGGTCGGGCGCGCGAGCGCGAGCCACACGCCTCCCCCCTCGTGCTCGAGCAGCAGCACCTCTCCCTTCGGCCGTTCGATCCTGATTCGAGCCGGAACGACGCGCGTGTCGTTGACGACGGCGAGCTCGCCCGAGAGCTCGTCCGGCAGCTCGGCGAAGCTGCGGTGCCGGACGGCGCCGCTCGCCCGTTCGTAGACGAGCAGCCGCGAGCCGTCTCGCCGCTCGGCCGGGTGCTGTGCGATCAGCTCCGAAGGCAGGTCGTAGTCGAGCTCGGAGGTGTCCATCCGACGGCCAGCGTAGCCTCCTGCCCGTGGACGAGAAGACACTCGAACGGGCCAAGGCGCGCATCGCCGAGGCGGCGTCCGGACGGGTCGCGCCGGCCGAGCTCGAGGCGGCGCTCGAGCGCACGCGCATCCAGATCGAGTCGCTCGCCGCCGCTGCCGCCGAGCTCGAGG
>JBDSOJ010000029.1:0-13377 GCA_039914895.1 Gaiellaceae bacterium | reverse complement strand
TTTCGTCGCTCTGCTCGCGGTCATCGCGCTCTTGATGGTTCTGATGGTGACCGTTGGGGCTAGCTAGCCTGCGCCAGTGTCCCCTACGCCAGAGCGGTTTCCTTTGAGCGCGCTCGTCTGACCCCCTTGCACCGCGCTGCGCAAAAACGCGAGATGCCGCGGCAAACGGCGGAGATCAACAGGGGAGAGGAACACGAAGTGCTCCTCTCCCGTAGGTCTAGTGGTCGATGGCTCCGAGGAAGGTGCCGGAACTAACGCCCGTAGTCAACTCCAGCGTTCTTCTCAGCGTGAAGGTGCCGGTTGCGCCAGCGAAGCGTCCCGTTCCGCCTGTGATGGTGTAGACCTCAACGATCGACCGCGTAGTGGGACCTGTCGTGGTCCCCTGTCCGACGACGCTGGCGGTCAAGGTGTCGCCGTTCGCCGCAGTGAACGTTGCCGTTCCTGTTGCAGACGCCGTCCGAACGTCGACTTGAGCACGGAACGTTTCCGTGAACTTGCCGAGGTGCGTGGCTGTGCCCGTGCCCTCCCGATTCACTGACAAGAATGGGAAGACGAGCTGGCTCGTCTCCACCGTGGTCACTTTTCCCTTGAATGGAGTCGTCTTAGCCGCCACGGCGCTGGCCGCACCGATCGCCAGCGATACCGCGAGAGCAGCTACCAGCCCGATGAACAGCGGGTGGCGAATCTTCATCTCGATTCTCCTTTGAGAAGCGGATCTGCCGCAGAGACCAGCAGGCTGTGCTCCAACGTAACAACTTGTGGCAGAAGAAACAAGAACGGCCCCTTCCCCGCCGTGGCCCAAACGTGGCCCAAACGTCCGGGAAGGGAGTGGCTTGGGTGCGAGGACGGTTGACCGCAAACCGAGTCTTGAAGCCACTTCCCGCCACCCGGCACCTGCACCCGCCACCCCCCGTCCAACCCCCCACACGTTGACGACGAAGCGGTCGTCCGGCCCCGAGCGCCAGCTTGCGCCGTACGCGCGAGGCGTGCGACTCCAGCGTTCTCGTCCGGCATAGCAAGCGTTCCTTGTACCCGACTAGGTGCTGACGTTCCGCGGCTTCTCGCACACCGGGCAGATCCGCGGCCGCGCGGGCGGCTTGCCGCGCCGGTCGTGCTCGAGCATCGGGATCTTGTGGCCGCAGGTGAGCAGCCACGTCGCCTGCGTGGGCTCAGGCATCCGACGATCGGCCGATGGTGCGTCTCAGCCACCGCCACGAGGTTCGGAGCGACGCGATCACGCGGACGCAAACATCACTCTCAAGGTCTACGCACGCCTCTTCGATAAGCGCGATGTGGCCGCTCGAGTGCGCGCAGCCCAGGGTGCTCTCTCGCTCTAGGGGTGGGGGCATGGCGGAACTGGTAGACGCAGCCGCTTGGGGAACGAGCCTCCTGGCAAGAGTGCGGGTGTTTAAGTCCGTTTGCTCCTCGTCGCCGTGCGACACGTGCGCCCAGCAGTCAAACCCGCGCGGTGCGAGAAAAACAGAGTCCCGGGAGTGTGGCTCATGACCTACGGCTGCTCCCTGCTCGGGCACATCGAACGCTGGTAGTCCTCACGGCCCGAGACGGGGCTGTGCGGATTGCCGCTCGGCTGTGTGGATCGCGAACTAGGAAGGATCCGATAAGCGGCTCTCTTCTTCCGTAGTCTCATCACCGACCGCGCCAGCGGAGGGGCGACCCTCAGGCTCCCCACCTACGCTACCGCCGCGTTCGCGTCCCGAAGTTGCTTCTTCTTTGGCAGCTTTCTGGACTAGTTGTGTGGTGGCTGCCTGAGAATCTCGGGCAGGCGCCGTCTTCCCCTGGTCGAACCTGCTCCGCAGCTCCTGGAGCCGCTCGCGGTTCTGGGGGTCTCGTGCAGCTTTCTGGGCCTGGTTCAGGAGTTTCCGCCCCTGAGGGCTCTTCGCGAGGCCGATCAACCTTCCCAACATGGCCATCTGATTCTCCTCTCGTAGAAGCACGAAGTGCCCGGACACGTCGACACTGACACTTCTCTCGACGTACCGCCCCAGGCTCGATTAACACCTTCCGCAGAAGCAAGCGGTGCGTTGGCGCAAAGCTCGGATCGGCCGCGACGAAGGCAGAAGGTAATCCCTTCGCCGTAGGCTGAGACAGGGGCAGCGTCGTCGTTCGTGGGCCGTGATAAGTCTCGTGTCAAGTCGAGTCCGTCCCACGCGGGCTTTTTGGTTCTTCCGCGATTGCTTAATTCGGCTTAACGGGGCCGGTTGGGGCCGCAGGGGGCCGCCCCTCCCGTTTCTCGTAATGAAGGGGTCCGCGGTTCGAGTCCGCGCGTCGGCTTCCGATTTGCAGGAGTTTTTAGCGATTTCGATCTTGGCAGCATCGCCGAACACCACCCGAACACCGTTGCGAAGGGATCATCCTCAAACGGTGCCGTCCACTTCGAAAAGCTAGAGCGAGCAGCGCGACTGGGGTCGTCGCGCGACTGATGAAGCGCACTGCGGCGGAGGGGTATGAGTCAAAGCGCACGGGCTCGTGCTCCCTATAGCGGGCGGGTTCGACTTACTCTCGGCCCATCGACCAGACGAACGTGACGTCTGACCGCGTGCGGTCGCAGAACGCGAGACCTTGCCGTAGTGGCGGTGCGCCTCTCCGCCCGAACGGGAAGAACGGGACGCGCACTGGTCTGCCTGATCGCGTCGCAAGCATGGGCTGAACACGCTTTGAACCCGCCGAGGCGTCCTTCGTGGGCACATGGTGAGGCCTCCGAACAGGAGATAGCCCGTCTTGCAGGAGACCACGTGCCCGCCGGTGCCCGGGCTGACGTAACCGTTTGTACCCGGCCGTCCATCTAGGCGCGGTTCGCGTTCCGCGCTAGCCGGCGAGCGGGAGAGTGATCACGAATCGGCCGCCGGAGGTGCTCGCGAGCGCGGTGATCTCGCCGCCGGCGCTCCGGATCAGCCGCTGGGCGAGCGCAAGGCCGAGGCCGGCGCCCAATCAGCTGCCGCACCCGATCCGCGGCGATCGAGTCGAGCGCCTCAGACTCGGCATCAGGCGATCGCAGCTCCGCTTGCAGCAGCTCATCCGCCGGCTCGACCGGTCTTCGGGCACGCTGCCGCCGGTCATCGATCAGCCGGTGGTGCGCAATCACGAACACCCAGGCCCGAAAGTCCCGCCCGCCACCCTCGAAGCGGCTGAGGTCCCGCACGAGGTGCAGGAACACCTCGCCGGTCAAGTCCTCAGGCTCGCGCGCTCGACGGGCATGGAGGTCACCGAGAACCGACGGTGCAAGATCGCGATAGATGTTGGTTCACGCCCAATCAGCGCCGGTCAGGGCCGCGGTCAGAACCTGAGGGAAGTTGTCTCCGAGCGTTGGATTTCTCGTTCCAGTGTTGTATCGGCATCGCTCGGGGTCTCGAGAACCGAAGGTGCCCCGAGTGATTGTCATCTCCCTCTCATCTTCGCGTCGTAGCTTCCGGCTCGATGAACGAGCTGATCAGCCTTCGGCGGGGTCTCGCGACGCTCGCGGTGCTCGGCGTGGGCGTAGCAGCGGCGTTCGTCGTGTGGCCGCTCGCGGGCGGTGGCGGAGGCGCGGCGGCGGCCCCGACGGCGAAGGCCGTCCGCGGCGACGTGGTCATCACTGTCGGCGGTGTCGGGCGGATCGTCTCAGCACGCTCGACGAACACGACCGCGGCCACGGCCACGGCAGCACCTGGAGCACAGGGCTCGACCACCGCGTCGACGCCTGCGGCCGCCCCGGCAGACGCCGTCTTCGCAGCGGCTAGTGGCCGCATCGCGCGCTACCTCGTCGCGCCGGGCGAGCGGGTCTCGGCGGGCCGGCCGATCGCGGTACTCGACGACGCTGGAGCGGCGGCGGTCGCGCTCGACCAGGCCCGAAGCGACCTCGAGACGGCCCGGCTCGAGCTGCGGCAGAAGGAGACCGCCGACCCCGCCCGCGGGCTGCCGCCGTCGCCGGCGGAGTTGACCGCTGCCCGCGTTGCGGCGGCCGCGGCCGAGCGCAAGCTGACGTCGCTCGTGCACCCTCCCCAGACCGACGTCACCGCGGCACAGCTCGAAGTGCGCAAGGCCGAGGCGGACCTTGCCGCGCTGCGGCGCCACTCGACACCGGTCGCCCTCGCGGCCGCGGAGCGAGCGGTCGGCGTCGCGTACCAGAAGCTGGCGCAGGCGAGCGGCTCGGCGAGCTCGGCGGAAGTACTGGCGGCGCAGCAGGAGCTGACGCGGGCGCAGGCGGACGTCGAGGTGCTCCAGACCGGGCCGAGCGCAACGGCGCTCGAGGCTGCGAAGCTCGCGGTGACACTCGCGCAGCAGAAGCTTGCCGAGCTCCCCGGTGGCGCTCTGCCGAGCGAGGTGACTCAGGCAAAGCTCGAGCTGGCGAAGGCGCAGGCCGACCTCGAGGCACTCCAGCGGACGCCCACCGCGACGGCGGTCGCCGCGGCGCGGACGGCGGTCGACCTCGCGGCCGCGAAGCTCGCCAACGCGGCGAGCCCGCTCGCGGTCACCTCGGCGCGGGCGGAGCTCGACAAGGCCAGGAGCGAGCTGCAGACGGCGAGGCTTCGTGCCGGCGCAGCAGCGATGAAGGCCGCCCGGCTGGCGGTGATGCTCGCGCAGCAGAAGCTCGCTCAGGTTCGCCGTCCCGCGCCAGGGGCTCGCGACACCGCTCGCGTCGAGCTGACGAAGGCGCTCGCCGACCTGGACGCGCTGCGACGCCGCGGCGGGTCTGCCGGTGCCATCGACCTCGCACTGGCGCGCGTCAAGATCGGGTCGGCCGAGGCCCGTGTCGCCGCCGGGGAGGTGCAGGCGGGACGGCTCACGGTGACCGCGCCGCTCGCCGGCACTGTCACCGCGCTCCTCAGCGTCGCCGGCTCGCCTGTCGATGCCACGACTCCGATCGCCATCGTCGCCGATCTCGATCACTTCGCGGTCGACGTCGACCTGAGCGAGTTCGACGTCGCCCAGGTGCGACGCGGGCAGGTGGCCGTCGTCAGCGTGGACGCGCTCGGCGGCAAGCGTTACCCAGGCACGGTGGTCTTCGAGGCGCTGGCAGGAGTCGAGAACGGCGGCGTCGTCACCTTTCCGGTCAGGATCGGCCTCACTCGGGTGCCCGGCATCAAGCCCGGCATGAACGTCAGCGTCAGGATTGTTGTCGCTAGGCGACGGCGCGTCGTTCACGTCCCGCTCGAGGCAGTTGCGCAGGACGGCGATGAGGCGACCGTGACCGTGGTGGACGCCGCCGGCGCACAAGCCGTGCGCATCGTCGAGCTGGGCCTGGCCGACAACAAGATCGTCGAGATTCGGAGCGGACTGAAGGTGGGCGAGCGCGTGCTGCTCGAGGCCGGCGGCGGCGCATGAGCGTCCTCGAGCTCGAGGACGTCACGAAGGCCTATCAGACCGGCGAGGTGCTCGTGGCGGCTCTGCGCGGCGTCAGCTTCGTCGTCGCCGAGGGCGAGTTCGTCGCGATCATGGGCGAGTCCGGGTCCGGCAAGACGACGCTGCTCGGGATCCTCGGCTGCCTCGACCGGCCGACCACAGGCTCATACAAGCTCGTCGGCGAGGAGATGACGCACCTGTCCGAGACCCGACGGGCGCGGCTGCGTGGCGAGCGGATCGGGTTCATGTTCCAGGCCTACAACCTGCTACCGCGCACGTCTGCCGCCAAGAACGTCGAGCTGCCGCTCGTCTACGCGGGCGTGCCGGCGCGCGAGCGAAAGCGCCGGGTGGTCGAGGCGCTCACCGCGGTCGGCCTCGCGGACCGGATCGACCACCAGTCGAACCAGCTCTCCGGCGGTCAGCAGCAGCGCGTCGCGCTCGCGCGGGCGCTCGTCACCAGCCCGAGCGTCCTGCTGGCCGACGAGCCGACAGGGAACCTCGACTCGGCCAGCGCGGAGGAGGTGCTGGAGCTGCTCGAGCGCGTCCATGCTGAGGGGAGCACGATCGTGATGGTCACGCACTCGAACGAGGTGGCGCGGCGGGCCTCGCGGATCCTCCGGTTCGCGGATGGGCTGCTCGTCGGCGACGAGCAGCCCGCGGCGGTGGGATAATGCGGACGCTCGAAATGCTCCGGATCGCGCTCGCAGCGCTCCGCGCGAACTGGTTCCGGGCGATGCTGACGGCGCTCGGGGTCGTAATCGGCGTCGCCTCGCTCGTCGCCGTCACCGCGGTCAGCGCGGGCGCGCAGATTGAAGTCGCGGACAGCATCCGTCGCCTCGGCGCCAACGTCGTGCTCGTGGACGGCGAGTTCATCACGATCGGCACGGGCCAATCGGCCAGCGAGCGGACGATCACGCCCGAGGACGCGGCGACGATCGCGAGGCTGCCGACGGTCGACGCTGTCGCCCCGCATCAGGATATGGAGAGCCTCAGCGTCTCGGCGGGGCGGCATCACGCGGTCACGCGGCTGTTCGGCGTCACGTCGCGCTATGCCGACATCTACAACCAAGCCGCCGGACGCGGCCGCTTGCTGGCGGCCGCGGACGTCGACGGCGGACGCAGCGTCATGGTGCTCGGCACCGTCCCGGCGGCGAAGCTCTTTCCAGGCCGGAGCCCGATCGGCGAGACCGTCCGGGTCGGCAGCCACGAGTTCGAGGTGATCGGCGTGCAAGCGCGCAAGGGAACGGGGGGCGGCGAGAGCCTCGACAACCGCATCTATGTCCCGCTCCCAGTCGTCCTTCGCGTCCTTCTCGGCGGCACCGCCACGAAGAGTGTCGGTGTCCGCGTCCGCAGCGAGACGGAGATCGTGGCGACGATGGACGCGATCGAGGAGCTTCTCCGGCGCCAGCACAACCTGCCCGACTCGTACGCCGACGACTTCTCCGTCGAGGATCAGGCCGAGTCCGTAAAAGCCGCGCAGCAGGCGACCGGAACCTTCCGTTTGCTCACGTTCGCGCTTGGCGGCATCGCTCTGCTCGTCGGAGGGATCGGGATCATGAACATGATGCTCGTGTCTGTGCGCGAGCGGACCCGGGAGATCGGGACCCGCAAGTCGGTCGGAGCCGATCCTCGTGCGGTGCAGACCCAGTTTCTGATCGAGGCTGTCGTGCTCAGCACCTCCGGAGGGGTCGCGGGCGTGCTCGCCGGGCTCGTCTCGTCGCGGTTGGTCAGCGCGTTCGCCGGCCTGCAGACGGTCGTCGCACCGGCATCGCTCGTGCTGGCGTTCGGCGTCGCCCTCGCCGTCGGCCTCTTCTTCGGCTACTACCCGGCGCGCCGGGCGGCGCGGCTCGATCCGATTGCGGCGCTGCGCTATGAGTAGGCGGCAGCGATGAGCGCTGCGGTTGAGGCACACGGCGTGCGCAAGGAGTACGGATCGCTCGTCGCCGTCGAAGACCTGAGCTTCGCGGTCGAGGCCGGCGAGATCCCCGGCGTCCTCGGCCCGAACGGAGCGGGCAAGACGACCGGCGATCCGCGTCTTGTGTGGATGAGTGCCTGACGATCTCGCAGACGCTCGGTACCGTCCGAACACCAACCGAACACCGCTAGGGGGTCTCGGGCTCCTCCCTGTCCTTCGGAGTCCGCGGCTTTGCCTTGTTCACGGGGCCTGGAGGGACTGGCGGGGACTGCTTGCCCTCCGTGGCCGTCACTCGTAATGAAGGGGTCCGCGGTTCGAGTCCGCGCGTCGGCTTCTCATAAAAGGCCTGAATATGCGGGCCTTTCGCATATCAGACGTCGTTCACTTCTCTCGCATCTTCTCGATGGTCTCGGGGGCGAGCGGTCGAATCGTCTGCGTGCGCGACTGCGGGAGCTTGCGTACCGCCTTCGCCGGGTTCACTTGGAGGTAGCCCCATTCGACCGCGCGCTGGAGTATCCCCTGGAGGATCGCGATGACCTTCCGCGCGCTCACTTGGCCCACACCGTCTGCGAGCAGCGCGGCCTGGCGTTTCTGGATTCGGGCAACGTCGAGCCGGTTCAGCGGAGAAGCACCGAGCGTCGGGATCAAGTGCACGTCGACGTACTTCTTGTACTGCGTCCGGGTGCTCGCCGCGAGATGCGTCTGCGCGGCCTTGCCGAGATCCTCGTCGACCATCGGCGCGGCTGCGTTCTCCGCAGCTACGACGTCATGTGCCAGGTTGAGTAGCTCCTTCAGGAAGTCGACGCTGAGGAGCAGACCCTGCTGATGACGCTGACGTAGATCCTCGAGCCGCTCGCCGAGCTCCTTGAACCGCGGATCGTGCTCGCGGTTACGCAGCCGGCGGGCGACCTTGATCTCGATCTCCTTCGCCTTGTTGTCGGGATCGGGCGATACGAGCACGGCCTCGAGCAGGTCGGCGTCCAGCACGAGCGTCTCGAGATCGTCGCGGATCGCGTCGACGTGGGTGTTCTCGTGGATAAGCTCGATGGTCTTCGGGCCGAGGACGTGCCACAGCAGCCTTCCCGTCCCGGTCGACGGCTTCACTGACTCGTAGACCTGCGCCAGCTAGCGATAGTCGGACTCGTACCCAGATGACGGCTCGGCCAGCCTTGTTCTTCTAGGAAAAGCGGCTATGGTGAGTATCTGCGGGGTAAGCCCGCTGCGGCTTTGGGGGTCTCGTTGGATAGCTCTCGGTTCAGTGATCGACGGACGCCCGCTGCACTCGCGGGGGCCATAACTGTTTTGGCGATCGGCCTCGCCATCTTGTTGCTGGCAGGAAGCGCCTCCGCGGACCACGGCGGCCCCAACGACACGGATGGGGACGCCTATCCGGAGGAGCGCGACAACTGCCCCGGGGTCTTCAACTACGACCAGATCGACAGCGACGGTGATGGACGCGGGAACGTGTGTGACGACTCCAAGGGCGTCCCGCCGGGCGTCTCTTACTTCATCGTCTACTTCAGGGATCAGAACGGGCGCCACGCGCCGTGCGTCCGGGTGCGCTTCACCCTTTTTGTGGGAGCCGAGGTTAACCAACGAATTGAAACCTGCGCGCCGGTGATCACCCATCTCGAAAATATTCCCACCGACGCTCGTGTCGAACTCGAGCAGCTAGCCCCGCCGCTCGGTTGCACCGGTGGTCTTACGGAGACTTTGCGGCATACCTTCAGCCCCGGAGGGTGGAACCCCGTCACGGTCACCTATCGCTGCGGAACAACGCTGGCTCCGCCACCCGTGACGTTCAGCGACACGTTTGCGGCAGTAGGGCAGGCGAAGCCGCATGCGGTGAAGATCACCGCGGCGACACCGGTCTCCGTGATCACGGTCAAGTGGATCAACCGGCGGAATCGCTTCGATGTCTCCGGGATCCAGAACATTCTTCGAACCCTGTCGGCGAGGCCGGCCGCTGAGGAACTGACCCCCGCGAAGCTGAAGATCACCCGCCAGAGGACGGCGACCTCGCTCACCGTCCGGATCGAGAAGCTGAAGCCCGGCAGCTTGAAGTTCAAGGTCATCTCGCAGGCTGTGCAGGCTCGGGCTGTCGTCGTGACCCGGGTCAGCCGGCGCGCCCGCTAGCCGCAGCCCGCAGCAGGTGTGCGTATGCGGTTGCGGTGCGCGGGCGTTCCTCCGGTTTTTTCGCGAGAGCCTGCAGAAGCGCCCAGCCGAACTGCGGGGGCAGATCCTCCCTCGACGAACAGGGATCGGGCGGCTCGTCCTCGAGGTGTGCGACCGCCACCTCGAAGATGCGGCGGTTGGCGAACGGTGCCGCCCCGGTGAGGCACTCGTACACCACGCAGCCGAGGGCGTAGATGTCGCTCCCCGCGCGAGCCTCCTCGCCCGCGATCAGCTCGGGCGCGATGTAGTCGAGCGTGCCCATCACGTCGCCGGGCCGGGTCAGCACCGTGTAGGCGCGGCCCTTCGCCAAGCCGAAGTCCGTGAGGAGCGCGGAGCCGCGCTCGTCGAGCATGACATTGGCCGGTTTGACGTCGCGGTGGACGATGCCGGCCGCATGCAGGGCATCGAGCCCGGCCGCGATCTCGGCCACGAGCCGGATCACCTCGCCGACCGGGAGGCGCCTATCCCGCTCGATTCGCTGCTGGAGCGAGCCGCCCTCAACGTGCGCAACGGCGAGATAGTGGTGGCCGCCGTCCTCTCCGCTCTCGAGGATCCTGACGAGGTGGGGATGCTGCACCTCCGCGGCGACGCGGGCCTCCCGCGCGAACCGCTGCCGGTAAACGGCGTCGGCGGCGAGCGCCGACTTCAGCACCTTGAGCGCGACGAAAGATCCGTCCGGCAGGTGCTCGGCGCGAAAGACGACACCCATCGAGCCCTCCCCGAGCGTGGACACGAGCAGATAGGGCCCGAGCGTCTCCCCGAGCCGGGGAGCATGAACGCTCGAGGGCTCCGAGTCAGTCGCCAAAGGAGGCGCCGGGGAGGCCTGCCTGCTCGGCCGCCAGGTCTCGGGTGATCGGCGAGCGGATCTTGTCGTCCCAGGAGAGCGGCACGGCTGACGAGTGTACGCGCGAAAAGCACTTTCAGCGCGTATAACGCGGGGGTGAGCATCCCGCCGCCCCCGGGCACCGTTCTCGCCGGCTACGAGCTGCAAGAGGTCTTGGGTCGCGGAGGCATGGGCGTCGTCTACCGCGCGCTCCAGCAGGGTCTCGGCCGCTCGGTCGCGCTGAAGTTGCTCGCACCGGAGCTGGCGGAGGACGAGTCGTTTCGGGAGCGCTTCCTGCTCGAGTCGCGTCTTGCCGCCTCAATCGACCATCCCAGCATCATCCCGGTCTATGAGGCCGGCGAGCAGGATGGGCAGCTCTACCTCGCCATGCGCCTCGTCGAGGGGGAGGACCTCGGTGCAATGCTCGCGCGCGACGGCCGGCTTTCTCCCGAGCGTACGCTCGCTCTGCTCGGCCAGGTCGGTAGCGCTCTCGACGCCGCGCACGCCAAGGGTCTCGTCCACCGCGACGTCAAACCGGCGAACCTGCTGATTGCGGGCGGCCGCCATGTCTATCTCTCCGATTTCGGTCTCAGCAGGCAGACCTCGCTCGCGGGGGTCACTGCCACGGGCCAACTTCTCGGAACACTCGCGTACCTCGCTCCCGAGCGGATCGAGGGGAGAGCGCTCGACGGGCGCAGCGATCTCTACGCGCTCGCCTGCGTTGCGTTTGAGTGCCTGACCGGAGAGCTTCCCTACGCGCGAGCTGAGGAAGCAGCGCTCCTCTACGCGCACCTCGCCGAGCGGCCTCCACAGGTGTCCGAGCGTGTGCCCGAGCTCGCAGCGGCCGACGAGGTGCTCGTTAGGGCGCTCGCGAAGGCACCCGCGGAACGTCAAGGAAGCTGCGAGCAGCTCATCGCCGAGCTCGACGCCGCGCTCGGCGCAGCAGATCCGGCGCGGCGCTCAGAAATCGTCACGCTTCCGCTGCCAAGGACGCGCGAGGTGCGGAAGAAGGTGACGGTCGTTCTTTGCGATGTCGCCTCGGCGGACGGGCGACGCCTCGATCCTGAGCTCCTGCGCTGGATCGTGCCACGGGTCTCCAACGAGATCGCAGCTGCCGCCGAAATGCATGGTGGCTGTACGGAGCAGGCGCGGGGCAGTAGCGTGCTCGCCGTCTTCGGTATCCCGCGACTACACGAGGACGATGCCCTGCGGGCCGTGCGAGCAGCCGTTGATGCTCGCACGGCGCTTGCCGAGCTCGGGCGCTCGGTCGAGCGCGAGTCCGGCGTGGCGCTCGGTTTGCGCATCACTGTTGGCACAGGAGAGGTAGTCGCAAACGACGATCCAGAGCAGTCGCCCGATCTTGGCGACGCCGCAGACGTTTTCGCGGGGCTCGATACGTTCGCGAAAGCCGGCGAGATCACCCTTTCCGAGGACACCTACCGCCTCGTGAAGGACGCCGTTTCCGTCGAGCCCGGAGAGCACCGCGGCTTCCGTCTGCTGGGCTTCGCCACCTCCGCGGGGCATGGACTCGACTCGCCGATCGTAGGGCGGACGCGCGAACGCCGGCTGCTCGAGGACGCTTTCGAGCGCGCGACGATCGATAGCGCCTGCCAACTCTTCACCATGCTCGGCACCGCGGGTGTGGGGAAGTCCCGGCTCGTCACCGACTTCCTTGGCCACTTGGGCGACTCGGCAACGGTCGTGAGTGGGAGTTGCCTCTCCTACGGCGGTGGCATCACGTACTGGCCCGTCAAGGAGGTGGTGCGGGCAGCAGCGGGGATCGAGGAGGACGACGAGAGCGAAGCGGCGTTGGGAAAGATCGCCGCCGTCCTCGGACCCGGCGAAGACACTCCCCTGATCGCCGGGCGCATAGCCGAGACGATCGGTCTGGCAGACACCTCGGCCAGCACGGAGAAGGAAACCTTTTGGGCGGTCCGAGAATTCCTCGAGGCTCTGGCCCGGACGCGTCCGCTCGTGGTCGTCTTCGACGACATCCACTGGGGAGAACCAGCCTTCCTCGACCTGATCGAGCACGTGGCTGACTGGTCGCGCGACGTGCCGATCCTCCTTCTCTGCATGGCGCGCCCCGAGCTGTTCGAGAAGCGCCCCGGGTGGGCGGGCGGCAAGCTCAACGCCACCTCCGTGCTGCTCGAGCCCTTGAGCGACGCCGAGTGCGAGGAGCTCGTAGCCAACCTGCTCGGTCGCGCGCCCTTCGCTCTTCCGATACGCGCGCGGATCGCCGAGGCAGCGGAGGGAAACCCGCTCTTCGTCGAGGAGATGCTCGCCATGCTGATCGACGACCGCCTGCTCAAGCTCGAAGACGGATGCTGGAAGGCGACAGCCGACCTGACGCAGGTTGCGATCCCACCGTCGATCCAGGCTCTTCTCGCGGCGCGGCTCGACCGCCTGACAAGAGAAGAGCGCAGCGCCGCGGAATGCGCCTCGGTCGAGGGCAAGGTCTTCCACGTGGGAGCCGTCGCCGAGATGACCGCCCAGCCTGTCGCTTCGATGACCCAAGTTCTAGGCACGCTAGCCCGGAAGGAGCTGATCCGCCACGACCTTCCTCAGCTTGCCGGCGAGCACGCATTCCGATTCCGTCACCTGCTCATCCGCGACGTGGCCTACGAATCGCTGCCCAAGCGGGCTCGCTTCGGCCTCCACGAGCGCTTCGTCGGCTGGCTCGAGCCCAAGATCGCCGAGCGGCCGGGGGAGTACGACGAGATCGTCGGCTACCACCTCGAGCAGGCGTACCGGCTGCGAGTGCAGCTCGGCCTCGGCGACGACACCTCAACGACACTCGCTGAACACGCGAGCGCGAGACTCAGCGCCGCGGGTCACCGCGCACTGTCGCGCGGGGATGTCGCGGCCGCTGCCAACCTACTCGGGCGAGCAGTGTCGCTGCTCGGAGCAGAGGTGCACGGCCGACTCGAGCTGATGTTGAGCTTCTTCGAGGCTCTTCGAGGAACCGGGCAGCTCGAACGTGCCCGCCTCCTGCTTGACGAAGTCGTGGCTGAAGCCGAGGCGCAGGGTGACGAACGAGTCCGGATGCATGCCGAGCTGCATCGGCTCGTACTTCAGACGGACACGGATCCGGAATACCCGACCGACGAGCTGCAGGAGGCAG
>JBDSOJ010000257.1:0-4664 GCA_039914895.1 Gaiellaceae bacterium | reverse complement strand
TGTCGTCCGCGGCCGGATCCTCGAAGCGCTTGGTCGGGCCGAGCCGCGCTCGCGAAGCGACGAGCTCTACTGGGCCGTACGGCGCCTGCTGGAGACGCTGGCGCGCGAGCGACCGGTCGTGCTCGTGCTCGACGACGTGCAGTGGGCTGAGCCAGCGTTCCTCGACCTCGTGGAGTACCTCGCCGGCTGGAGCCGCGACGCGCCGATCCTCGTCTGTTGCCTGGCGCGCACCGACCTCGCCGAGCTCCGCCCCTCCTGGGCCGCCGCGGCCACGATCGAGCTCGCGCCGCTCACCCACGAGGAGGCGCGGCGGCTGCTCGAGAACCTCGCCGGCCCGCTCGACCCCGTCGCGGCCGACGCGGTCGGGCGAGCGACTGGGGGCAACCCGCTCTTTCCTCGAGGAGATGCTGCGGATGCTCGTCGAGGACGGCGACCTCGTCGAGCGCGGCGGCCGGCTCGAGCCGCTGGCGGCCGTCAACTCGCTGCGGGTGCCCGAGACCGTCCAGGCAGTGCTCGCCGCGCGCCTCGACCGGCTCGACGAAGAGGAGCGAGCGGTGCTGCAGCGGGCCGCCGTGATCGGCCACGTGTTCTGGTGGGGCGCCGTCGCCGAGCTGTCTCCGCCGGAGGAGGTCGGCAAGGTCGCCGGCCGCCTTCAGGCGCTCGTCCGCAAGGGGCTGATCAAGCCCGACGTCCGCACGTTCGCGGGCGAGGACGGCTTCCGGTTCGGCCACACCCTGATCCGCGACGCCGCCTACGACTCGATGCCGAAGCGCCTCCGCGCAGAACTGCACGAGCGCTTTGCGAGCTGGGCCGAGCAGCGTGCGGGCGACCGCATCGACCTCGACGAGATCATCGGCCATCACCTCGAGCGGGCGTACTCGCTCCGCGTCGAGCTCGGCCCGGCCGGTTCCCACGAGACCACGCTGGCCGGCCGCGCGGCCGACAACCTGGCGCGTGCCGGGCGGCGAGCGCTCGCACGGGACGACGCGCACGCGGCGGCGAACCTGCTCGGTCGCGCAGCGGCGCTCCGTCCGGGGAACGCGCCGCTGCTGCTCGACCACGCCGACGCGCATGCACAGCTCGGAGCGATCGCGATCGCCGAGTCGGAGTTCCGCGCAGCGCTCGATGCTGCGGTCGCCGCGGGCGATCGCAGGACCGAGATCTGCGCACGCCTCGAGCTCGGGATGATCCGGCTGCTCTCGCGCGCGGAGGGACGTGTCGACGAGCAGGCCGCCGAGGTCGAGCGCGCACTGCCGCTCTTCGAGCAATCGGGTGACGACGCGACGGTCGCGCGGCTGCTGATGCGCCTGGCCGAGGCGTTCTGGTGGCGCTGCCAGATCGTCGCGATGCAGGACGTGCTCGAGCGCGCGCTCGAGCACGCCCGGCGAGCGGGCGATGAGCGTCAGGGCGCCAACATCGCCGTCCGCCTCGGCTTCGCCGCGATCGTAGGGCCGCTTCCTGTCGAGCAGGGGCGGCAGCTCCTGGCGGACGCGATCGAGCAGGCGCGCGACGGCACCTCGGCCAAGGGGATGCTGCTCTTGACGGGCTCGCTGCTGGCCGCCCTGGACGGCGACCTGGCCGCTGCGCGGCGGCTCTGCAGCGAGGGCTCCGAGACGCTCGATGCCCTCGGACGGAGCGTGGGGCTCGCCGCGGTGACGACGTGGACGGCGGCGGTCGACCTGCTCGCGGGCGACGCCGCCTCGGCCGAGCGCGACCTCCGCGCCGCGCTGGCACACCTGGAGGCAGTCGGGCAGCACGCCAACGCCGCCTCCGTCGCCGCCCAGCTGGCGGAGACGCTGCTCGTTGCGGGTCGGTTCGAGGAGGCCGTTGCGCTTACGATCCAGAGCGAGAACGCCGCCGGACATGACGACGTCCACGCGCAGATCGCCTGGCGCGTCGCGCGGGCCAAGGCCTGTGCCGCCCTCGGCGACGGCGACGCGGAGCAGACTGCGGCCGCAGCGGTTGAGCTCGCGTACGACACCGACTCGCCGCTCTACACCGCCGACGCGCTCGAGGCGCTCTCGATCGCGCTCGCGGCCGCCGGCCGCGACGAGGACGCCGCCGCGGCCGCCCGCGATGCGCTGCACCTCTACGAGTCGAAGGGGCACGCCGCGGGCGCGGAGCGGATCAGGAACGGTCGAGCGGCGGTACGTACAGCGTCGCCACCGGGGTGACGGCGGCGCTGAGATCGGAGAGCGGCACGCGACGGACGAGCGGCGCGATCCCGGGGTACTGAGCCGCCTCGTAGACGACGACCTCGTGCTCGCCGGAGTAGAGCTCGCAGAGGACGCTGACGAGCGCGTCGAGCTTCGGCGCCTCGGCTTCGGCGGAGTGGTGCGCGCTGCCGACGACGCCGATCTGCCAGAGGACGAGCCCTGCATACCGCTCGATCGCGGGCCGCAACTCGAGGAACCTCGTCGCCTCGTAGCTCTGGCAACCGGCGTCGGCCGGATCGACGCCGAGGTCGGCGAAGAGGCAATCCTCGGCCGAGATCCCGGGCAGCATCGTCGCCGGGTAGCCCTCTGTGCGCGCCTGCGAGATCGCCTCGTGCGAGGGCAGGACGAAGACGCCCGGATGTCCGTAGAAGGCGGCGCAAACGCTGCGGCCAGCTCGCACCGGAGCCAGGATCTCCTCGACCATCCGCGCGTAGGCGGCCCGCCTGTGCTCGCCCTCGACGTAGCAGTGCTCGAGCGAGCGCGCGGACGGGTTCAGCAGCTCGATGCCGTGAGCCGCGACCGGCTCCGGCACGAGGTAGAGCACCTCGTTGGCGGCCTCGATCGCCGCCCGAGCCTCGCTCGTGAGGCGCGCGAAGCCGATGCCCGTGCCGACGACGGTGAGCGAGCCGCTCAGTAGGGCGGCGAGACGACGAACAGCGGTTTCGCCCTGCTGGAGCCCGTGACCGCGAGGATGTGGCTCTCGATCTCGACGAACGTCTCCGACTTGAGCAGATCGGCTGCCCGTTCGTTCCTGACCCACTCGTCGATGTAGCCCGTGCGGTCTCTGTGGTAGCGGACGAGGTTGTCGTCCGAGAGGAGCCCGACGAAGAACTCGCGGAGCGCCTTGCCCGTCTCGAAGTCACCGCCGTCGAGGGGTGGAGCGAGTTCCTCGGGTTCGTTGGGCGACATCGCAAACCTCCTTCGCAGCCACGCGATGATGTTGCGGATCCAGTCGATGTGGCGACGTTACAAGCCGCTCGGTCGCGAGTCAACGCGTCGATACCCTGGAGGCATGGATCCGCTGGCGCCGTTCTCCGAGCAGACGCGGATCTGGTTCGAGTGCGCGTTCGAAGGGCCGACCCCCGCGCAGGCGGCCGGGTGGCCCGCGATCGCCACCGGAGGTCACGTCCTGATCCAGGCGCCGACCGGCTCCGGCAAGACGCTCGCCGCGTTCCTCTACGGGATCGACCGGCTCGACGCGACGCCCGGCGCCGGCCTGCGCCTGCTCTACATCTCACCGCTGAAGGCGCTCAACTACGACGTCGAGCGGAACTTGCGCGGGCCGCTCGCCGGGATCAAGTCGGAGCTCCGCGTCGGCGTCCGCACCGGAGACACCTCGCAGAAAGAGCGACGTGAGCTCGTCAAGGAGCCGCCGGACATCCTGATCACGACGCCAGAATCGCTCTTCCTGATGCTGACCTCGCAGGCGCGCGAGACGCTGCGCGGGATCGAGACCGTGATCGTCGACGAGGTTCACGCCGTCGCCGGCACCAAGCGCGGCGCCCATCTGGCGATCTCGCTGGAGCGGCTCGACGCGCTGCTCGACCGGCCGGCGCAGCGGATCGGCCTCTCGGCGACGCAGCGCCCGCTCGAGGAGATCGGCCGCTTCGTTTCAGGCGATCGTCCGATCCAGCTCGTCGACGCCGGCACGCGCAAGGAACTCGACCTCGAGGTCGTCGTGCCGTTGGACGACATGCGCGAACCGGCCGAGGGCGGCTCGATCTGGCCGTCGATCTATCCGGCGATCCTCGAGCTCGTGCGGGAGCATCGGTCGACGATCGTCTTCGTCAACAGCCGCCGACTGGCGGAACGCCTCGCGATCCGCCTCAACGAGCTGGCGGAGGAAGAGATCGCACGCGCGCATCACGGCTCGCTCGCCCGCGAGCAGCGGGTCGAGATCGAGGAGCTGTTGAAGGCAGGCCGGATCCCCTGTCTCGTCGCCACCTCGAGCCTCGAGCTCGGGATCGACATGGGCGCGGTCGACCTGGTGATCCAGGTCGAGAGCCCGAAGTCGGTCGCGCGCGGCCTGCAGCGAGTCGGCCGCGCCGGCCACGAGCTCGGCTCCACCTCGAAGGGCCGCATCTTCCCCAAGTTCCGCGCCGACCTGCTCGAGTCGGCCGTCGTCGCGCGCGCGATGCGCCAAGGCGAGATCGAGGAGACGAAGATCCCTAGGAACGCTCTGGATGTTCTGGCGCAGCAGATCGTCGCAATCTCGGCTGACGCCGAGATTGCGATAGACGACTTGCACAAGCTCGTTCGTGGGGCCTATCCGTTCTCGGATCTCTCGCGCCAGCAGCTCGAGAACGTGCTCGACATGCTGGCGGGCCGCTACCCGTCTGACGAGTTCGCCGAGCTGCGCCCGAGGATCGTCTGGGACCGCACCGCGGGCCTGATCCGTGGCCGCACCGGCGCCCAGCGGCTCGCGATCACGAACGCCGGCACGATCCC
>JBDSOJ010000145.1:0-4555 GCA_039914895.1 Gaiellaceae bacterium | reverse complement strand
AGCTCCCGCGGTTGGACTCGAACCAACAACCCTCCGGTTAACAGCCGGATGCTCTGCCAATTGAGCTACGCGGGAACGCAGCGGGACGGATTGTAGCCGCTCGCCCAGCGGGTTTAGTCCAACTCGGCGATCGCTTCCTTCACCCGCGCGAGCTGGCTCTGGATCTCCTTCACGCGCTCGAGCTCGGCTCCCGCGAGCTCGCGCCGTAGCCGCCGCGCCCGCAGGTTCAGCAGCAGCTCCTTCCCGGTCCGCTCGTCGAGCGCCTCACGGGCCGCACGCGCATCGAGCTCGGCGCGCAGCGCGATCAGCGCCTCGTCCTCCTCCCCGCCCTCGACCAGGAACGCCCGGAAGCGACGGTGCAGCTCGGAGTCGAAGTGGTCGACCGGAAGCTCCCTGAGTAGCGCCACGAGGCCGGGATGGAGAACGCACGCGGCCAGCACGCGCCGTTCCAGCTGCTCCCCCTTCTCGAGCATCTCCGGCGAGAGCTCCCCCGCCGGCGCGCGGCTGGGCTGCTGCGCCTTCGCTCCCAGCCCGGCAAGTGTCTCCCGCGGCAGGTCGAGCGTGTCGGCGAGGAGCCGCAGCGCGTCCTGGCGCTCGGGCGAGTCCTCCACCTTCGCGAGCACCTCGCGCGCCCGTCTGAATGCCTCCTGACGGTCGGGCGTCCGCTCGAGCTCGAGCCGCACCCGGTGGACGATGTAGCTCGCCGCGCCACCCAGCCGCTGCTCGAACTCGGCCGGCGCGTCGGCGGGATCTTGTCCCTTCGGCAGCGTCACGACCCGAACGTCGAAGCCGAGCGTCGTCGCGAGCTCCATTCCGCGCAGCGTCGCCTCCTCGCCGGCAGCATCGGAGTCGAAGCAGAGATAGAGCCGGCGCGTCAACCGTTGCAGCTCCTTCAACTGGCGCTCGGTGAGGGCGGTGCCCATCGACGCGACGACGGGCTCGAACCCGAATTGCCGCAGCGCGATCACGTCGGTGTTCCCCTCGACGACGACCGCTCGCTCCTGCTTCGCGATCGCCGTCCGGGACAGGTTGAGGCCGTAGAGGATCGCCGATTTGTGGAAGAGCTCGCCCTCGGGTGAGTTGACGTACTTGCCCCGCAGCGGGTCGTCGTCGTGCAACTTACGAGCCTGGAAGCCCACGATTCGCCCGCGGGCGTCGGCGAGCGGGAACATCAGCCGCGGCGGGAAGTAGTCGTTGCCGCGCGCGTTGGTCAGCCCGGCCGCGCGGAGCTCGTCGCGCGTGAACCCCTTCTCCCGCGCCTTCTGCGCCAGGCCGGTGCCGGGCGAGAGCCCGAGCCGGAACTCCCGGCAGACCGCCTCGCCGAGCCCGCGGCCCTCGAGGTACGCGCGCACGGGCACTCCGGCCGCCGCTTCCCACAGATGGCGCTCGTAGAACGACGCCGCCTGGTCGAGCACGGCGTGCAGGCGGTCGCGCCGGTTGCGCGACTCCTCCTGCTGCGGCGACGTCTCCTCGTACTCGAGCGTGACCCGGAAGCGTTCCCCGAGCCACTCGACTGCGGCGGCGAAGTCGAGGTTCTCGGTCTCGCGGACGAACGTGATCACGTCGCCGCCCTTGCCGCAGCCGAAGCAGTGGTAGAGCTTGTCGGCCGGGTTGACGGAGAAGCTCGGCGTCCGCTCCTCGTGGAAGGGGCAGCGTCCGGAGTAGCGCGCGCCCGCCTTGCGCAGCGCGGTGCGGCCCGAGACGACCTCGACCATGTCGGCAGCCGACACGACCTCCCTGACCGACGACTCCTTTATCCGCGCCATCAGAGAGATTCGGCGTACGCGAGCGCGAAGCGATCGGTCATGCCGGAGACGAACGCGCGGATCTCGTCCTCGCTGTCACCGCGCCGCGCCAGGTGGTCGAAGATCGCAGCGATCGTCGCGTGCGCCCGTTCGTGCTCGCCGCTCGCGTGCTCGCCGAGGTAGACCCGCTCGAACATGAAGGAGCGGAGCGCCAGCATCGCTGTGCCGACCTCGTCGCTCTGGACGATGTCGCCGGCAGCCGAGGAGGTCTCGATCAGATCGTGCACGAGCGTGTCGATACGGCTCGAGCCGGTCTCGCCGAGCAGCTCGAGCTCGGCGCACGGAAGGTCAGCGGGCGTCAGCAGCCCCCAGCGGATCGCGTCGTCGATGTCGTGGTTGATGTACGCGACCCGGTCGACGAGCCGCACGATCTTCCCCTCCAGCGTCTGCGGCTCGCGCTCGCCGGTGTGCGTCAGGATCCCGTCGCGCACCTCCGAGGTCAGGTTAAGCTCCTCGGCGATCAGCAGCGATTGCTCGTTGTGCCTGAAGCTCGAGCCGAAGCGCTCGCGCAGGCAGGCGTCGAGCTGGTCCTCGCCCGCGTGGCCGAAGGGTGGATGGCCGGTGTCGTGGCCGAGCCCGATCGCCTCGGTCAGGTCTTCGTTCAGCCGCAGCGCCCGCGCGACGACCCGCGCGATCCCCGTCGTCTCGAGCGTGTGAGTCATCCTCGTGCGGTAGTGGTCGCCGGCCGGGTCGATGAAGACCTGCGTCTTCCCCTTCAGGCGCCGGAACGGCTTCGAGTGGACGATCCGATCGCGGTCGCGCTGGAACGGCGTCCGGATCCCGCAGACGTCCTCCTCGCGCAACCGCCCCCGCGTCTCGTAGGAGCGAACAGCGAGGTGCGAGAGCAGCTCCTCCTCGGCTGCGCGAACACGAGCCTCGAAGGCGTCGGCAACCCTTCCGGCGAGATCCGGCATGGAGTCAGGCTAGATGATGATCGCGACAGTGCCGCCGTCGGCGCTCCAGGCGGCGCCGGTGACGTACGCGGCCTGCTCGGAGGCGAGAAACCCGATCACAGCGGCGATCTCCGCCGGCTCCGCCAGCCGGCCGAGTGGGCGCCCGGCACCCACCTTCGCCAGCACGGCTTCCCGGTCGCCGCCCTGCTGGTCGGCCAAGCCGCCGTCGCCGAGCCAGGCATCCGTCGCCGTCGGTCCCGGCGTGACGGCGTTACAGCGGATCCCGTCGCCGGCGTAGAGATCGGCGACGAGCCGCGAGAGCGAGAGTACGGCGGCCTTGGTCACCGAGTAATGCGGCATCCCGCCCGAGGGACGCTTGCCGGCGGTTGAGGAGACGTTGACGATCGCGCCGTGGCTCTTGCGCAGGTGCGGCAGGGCGGCGCGGATCGCGCGCACGTAGCTCATGACGTTCAGCTGCCACATCGCGTCCCAGTCCTCGTCGGACACATCCTCGAAGCGGGCCTGCACCGCGAAGCCCACGTTGTTGACGAGCACGTCGATGCCGCCGAGCGCCTGCGCAGCCGCAGCGACCAGCTCGACGGGCGCTCGGGACTCCGAGAGGTCGGCCTGCACGTGCAGCGCCTCGCCGATGCCTGGCGCACCGCTGCGGCCGCTCGTGACGACCCGGGCACCTTCGGCAACGAGGAGCCGCGCCGTCTCGAGCCCGATCCCGCCCGTGGAGCCGGTGACGATGCACGCCTTGCCGGAGAGACCGAGATCGATCAGAGCCTCGACGGGTGATGTGGAGTGTGCGTTGTCAATGGCTGCTCTTGGGCCGCTTGCGGCCGCTTTAGGGATCTTCGCGCGATCGGCATCCGCTTCTGCGGATGCCGATCTTGCGCCAACGAATAGCTTAGACGCATGACCACGCTCCTCCTGGCGCGACACGGCGAGACGGACTGGAATCGCGAGTTGCGGATCCAGGGCTCGTCGGACATCGAGCTGAACGAGCTCGGTCGCCGGCAGGCACAGTTCCTCGCGCAGGAGCTGACCGACGTCGACCTCGACGCGATCTACGCGAGCGACCTCAGCCGCTCGCATGCGACGGCGGCGGCCGTGGCGGCCACGCACGGCCTCGAGATCAGGGTCGACCCACGGCTGCGCGAGCGCTCGTTCGGGAGCTGGGAAGGGCTGACGCGCGAGGAGATCTCGGTGTTCCCGCCCGGGTCGCATCACGACGGCGAGAGCGACGACGAGGTGCGCGAGCGCGTGCTCGCGGCGGTGCGGGAGATTGCGGCCGCCCACGCGGGCGAGCAGGTGTTGATCGTCTCGCACGGGGGCGCGCTGAATACGCTCTGGCACCACGCGCTCGGCGTCCGCGTCGAGCGCTGGGCGAACTGCGCCGTCTACAAGCTCGCTGTTCGGGACGACGGATTCGTGGAGATAGACTGAGCGGCCCGTGGACGACTAGACGAACAAGTACAAGGTTCGTTTATCCATGCGAGTTTTCGGCTAGACCGCCGCTCCGAGACCACACGGTGACCACACGAGGGCAACGAAAAGGGCGCCCGTAGACGCCCGTTTCGTGCAGATACGCGCGGCTAGCTAGCCCTCGCGGGCTCCCTCGGGGACGAGCCCGAGCTGGGTCATGAGCCCCAGTTGGTCGTAGTACGCCCGATGGCTTCGAATGCGCCCCTCGCCCACGGTGAGCGCGTCGCACCCTGCGAGCTTCAGCTGTTTGCCGGTCGCGGGCATCGTGCCTTCGGGCGTCTCCATTGGCCCGGAGTTTGTCCCGGAAAACCACCACTCGTTGATCGCGGTGTCTCCGCTCTCGGCCTTGAACTCGTCGCGGCCGTT
>JBDSOJ010000242.1:0-3271 GCA_039914895.1 Gaiellaceae bacterium | reverse complement strand
GAGCGCAGCTCGGCGCCGAACCGCTCGGCGAGTGCGGCGACGATCCGCTTGCGCAGCTTCGCGGCGTCGTCGTCCGAGAGCGTGCGCTCCGGCGACTGGAACGCAGCCGCGAACGCGATCGACTTCTTCCCTTCGCCGACCTGCTCACCGCGGTAGACGTCGAAGACGCGCAGATCGCGGAGCTCCGGCCCGGCGGCCTCGCGGGCCGCCGCGATCAGATCGCCGGCCGCGACCGATTCGTCGACGCTGAACGCGAGGTCCTGCTTGAGGTCGGGGAAGCTGATCACGTCCTCGTAGGCGACCGCGTCGGGGACATCGGCGAAGAGCGCCTCGAGGTCGAGCTCGAAGAAGCCCCAGCCGCCGGGAAGCTCGGCCAGCTCACCGTGGCTGGTCGGCGCCGAGCGGCCGTGTCCCCGCGCGCCGACGAGCAGAGGAACGCCCAGAGCGCGGTGGACCGCCTCGGCAGCTCCCTTGGCGCGGAAGAAGCCGCCCTCGCAGATGGCAGCGGCGTGCCAGCGCTCCTCGGGCAGCTCCGCGCCGGTGGGCAGATAGACGCGCGCGAGCTCGAAGAGCGCGATCCCCTCGACGCCCGCGTTGCGGTTCCGCTCGGCCGACTCGAGCAGCCCGAGCCGCAGATCCGCGCGTAGCGCCGCCAGCTCGACGGTGTACGGCTCCTCGAGCGCCACGAGCCCCGCTGCGACCGGCACGAGGCTCCAGGTGTACGCCTCGGAGAAGCCCGCGCCGGTGAGGACGTCCTCGACCAGCCTGCGTAGGCCCTGCTCCTTCGACAGCTGCACGGAGACAGCCGCCCGCGCCGGCAGCGTCGACGGCACCTCCTCGATCCGGAAGCGCACGACCTCCTCGACGAGATCGACCGGCCGCGTCACGTCGAGCGCACGCCAGGTCGGCACCGTCACCTGGTCGCCCTCGAGCTCGAAGCCGAGCCGCGTGAGCGTCTCGCGCTGTTCCGCCTCCGGGAACGTCATCCCACTCAGCCGGTCTGCCAGCTCGGGCCGCAGCCGGACGACCGGGCGCGGCGCCAACGTTCCCTGCACGTCGACCTGGCCGGTCAGGCGGGCGCCCGCGACGGAGACGAGCAGCTCGCTCGCGTAGACGGCGGCCTGCTCGGCGGCGTGCGGGTCGACCCCCTTCTCCCAACGGGTGGACGACTCGCTGCGGAGGCGCAGCCGCCGGGAGGTGCGCAGCACGGTCAGCGCGTCGAAGCTCGCGGCCTCCAGCAGCAGGTCGGTCGTCTGCTCGCCCACCTCGCTGTCCTCGCCGCCCATGATCCCGGCGACCGCGACCGGCCGGCGCGCGTCGGCGATCACGAGGTCGGCTGGCGCAAGCGTCCGTTCGTTGCCGTCGAGCGTGACGATCTTCTCCCCCGCCGTGGCGTGCCGAACGACGATCCGGCCCTCGTCGAGGAAAGAGAGGTCGAATGCGTGCAGCGGCGAGCCGAGCGCGAGCATCACGTAGTTGGTCACGTCGACGACGTTCGAGATCGAGCGCATCCCGGACGCGAGCAGGCGGGCCTTCAGCCAGGGCGGGCTGGGCGCGATCGCTGCGCCGCGGAGAATCCGGCCGATGTACCGCGGGCAGGCCTCGAGATCCTCGACGCGCACGTCCACGGGCTCCTCGCCTTCCGGCTCGGGATCGCGCCCGGGCGGGGGCGCCAGCTCGGCGCCCGTCAGCGCCGCGACCTCGCGCGCGATCCCGTACACCGAGGTCAGATCGGGCCGGTTGAAGCCCGTCTCGATCTCGAGCACCAGTTCGGTGAGCGGCAGGACGTCCGCGAGCGGCGTCCCCGGCTCGAGCTCGTCGGCGAGAACCATGATCCCGCTGTGGTCGCCACCGAGCTCGAGCTCCCGCTCCGAGAGGATCATCCCCCGCGAGAGCTCGCCGCGCAGCTTCGCCTCGCCGAGCGGCTCGGTCGCCCCGGGTAGGAGCGCGCCGGGCAGCGCCACGGCGACCGTGGCACCGGCGCCGAAGTTCCAGGCACCGCAGACGATCTGGCGCGGCTCGCTCTCCCCCACGTCGACGCGGCAGAGCTGCAGCCGGTCCGCGTTCGGGTGCTTGTCGGCCTCGACGACGCGGCCGACGAGGAAGTGGCGGAGATTGTCGTCCGCGTCGAGGACGCCGCGATGCACGATCCGCTCGACCTCGCAGCTCGTGAAGACGAGCTTCGCCGCCAACCGCTCGAGCGGCCAGTCGAACGCGACGTACTCGCGCAGCCAGGAGACGGGGACCTTCAGAACTGCCTCACGATCAGAACTGCCTCGTCATCCGAAGGTCGTTCTCCCAGAAGAGTCGGAGATCGGGCAACCCGTGCCGCAGAAAGGCGATCCGATCGATCCCGAGCCCGAACGCGAAGCCCTGCCACTCCTCCGGGTCGTAGCCGACGGCCTCGAACACGTTCGGATCGACGACGCCGCCGCCGCCCATCTCGATCCAACCCGAGTGCTTGCAGACCGCGCAGCCGCTGCCGTCGCAGAGGTAACAGGTGATGTCGAACTCGACCGACGGCTCGGTGAAGGGGAAGAAGCTCGTGCGCATCCTGACCTCGCGCTCCCCGAAGATCGCGCCGACGAAGAGCTCGATCGAGCCGCGCAGGTCGGCGAGCGTGATCCCCCGGTCGACGGCGAGGCCCTCGACCTGATGGAAGACGGGTGTGTGCGTCGCGTCGAGCGGGTCGCGCCGGTAGGTGCGGCCGAGCGAGACGAGGTAGACCGGCGGCGGCTGCGCCTGCATCGCCCTGATCTGCGAGGGCGACGTGTGCGTGCGCAGCAGCGTCTCCGCGTCGAGGTAGAACGTGTCGCGCGGGTCGCGGGACGGGTGCGCCTCGGGCTGGTTGAGCGCGTCGAAGTTGTGCCAGACCGTCTCGACCTCGCGGCCGTCGTAGACCTCATAGCCCATGCCGAGGAAGACGTCCTCGATTCTGCGGCGCAGCTGCGTGATCAGGTGCAGGCTGCCGCGCGCGACCGGCTCGCCGGGCAGCGTCGGATCGAACGGCTCCAGGTCGTCCTGAGCGGCGGCGGCCAGCCCGGCGTCCCGGCCGGCGAGCGCCTCCTCGATCGCGGCGCGCACAGCGTTCAACGCGATCCCCGTCTCTCGATCGCGCACCTCGCGCAGCGCCAGCTTGAGCTCGCTCTTCCGCCCGAGAAAGCGCACGCGCAGATCCTCCAGCGCTTCGGCGTTCTCGGCCGCCGCGATCGCGGACCTTGCCTCGTTCTCGAGCGCCGTGGCGTCCATCGCGCGACGATAGCATCGGCTT
>JBDSOJ010000219.1:0-8273 GCA_039914895.1 Gaiellaceae bacterium | reverse complement strand
GTCTGGTCGGGTTCCGCGAGCCCTTCCAGCGCCTCTTCCATCAGGGCTGGGTCACGTTCGACGGCTCGAAGATGTCGAAGTCGAAGGGCAACGTCGTCGGCCCGGACGACCTCGTCGAGGAGTACGGTGCGGACGCGATTCGCCTCTACATCCTCTTCATGGGTCCTGCCGATCAGGACATGGAGTGGCAGGCGTCCGGAGTCGAGGGCACGGCTCGGTTCCTGCAACGACTCTGGCGAGTCACGCTCGAGCAAGCGGCGAAGCCCGAGCTCACAGGCGCGCTCGACGGCCCGCTCGCGCGAAAGGCCCACGAGACGATCGCAAAGGTCTCCGACGACGTCGGCCGGCGCCTGGCCTTCAACACGCCGATCGCGGCGGTGATGGAGCTCGTCAACGAGATCAGCAAGAGCCCTGACGACCCGGCCGCGCGATTCGCCGTCGAGACTGCGGTCTCGCTGATCCAGCCCTACGCGCCGCACGTCGCCGAGGAGCTGTGGGGGCGGCTCGGGCACGAGCGGCTCTGGGAGCAGCCGTGGCCGAAGGCAGATCCGGCGCTGCTGGAGCGCGAGACGGTCGAGGTCGTGCTGCAGGTGAACGGCAAGCTGCGCGACCGCTTGCAGGTGCCCGCGTCGATCTCCGACGAGGAGTTGGTCGCGCTGGCGCTCGCGTCGGAGCGCGTGCGGGCGCACCTGAACGGCGGCGAGCCGCGGCAGACGATCGTCGTGCCCGGCAAGCTCGTCAACTTCGTCGTCTGACGCCTGTCTGACGCCCCTGGTTGGGCGCCTCCCGGCCCCGGCGCCCTCGCGCCGCTGCGCGCACCGGACTCTCCGGGTCTGGGCTCGCGCCCTCTCCCCTCCGGCCCGGCACGCGCAGCGACGCGCCAGGAACGTCAGCTCCGCAAATTGACACACAATCGTTGCGAAGGCGTTCACCCTCTGTGACCGTTCCGTCGGCAGGCTCCGGAGATGCCCTCCCTGCCCGTGTCGCGCCGGCGGGCGCTCGTCCTGGCAGCAGTCGCGCTCGCGCTGCTCGTCGTGGCCGGGCGCACGCTGGCCGGTGCGGGTGCGGCCGCCGAACGGCCGGCGCAGGCGCTCGTCGTCGAGTCGCCGGCCGCTGCGCCGAAGCTGGTCGTGCACGTCGCCGGCGCCGTCAAACGGCCCGGCCTCTATCGGCTGACCGAGGGCAAACGCGTCGCCGACGCGGTCGCCCGTGCGGGCGGAGCGACCGCGCCGGCCGACACCGCCGCGATCAACCTCGCCGCGCCGCTCGCCGACGGGATGCAGGTGCTCGTGCCGAGTCGGATCGCCGGCGCGGCGGGGAAGACGGCTGCCGGGCGCGTGAGCCTGAGCTCCGCCACCGCCGCTGAACTCGACACGCTGCCGGGCATAGGGCCCGTCACAGCCCAGAAGATCCTCGACTACCGCGCCGAGCACGGCGGCTTTCGCTCGGTCGACGATCTCGATTCGATTTCGGGTATCGGCCCGGCCCGTGTGGAGCAGCTTCGAGAGGTGGCGTCGCCGTGATTGCGCGCTCCTGGCCGACGCTGCTTGTCGGTGCGCTGTGTCTCGGGCTGGCGGTCTCGAACGCCGTTCGTGCGCCGGCGCTCGTAGTAGCGGCGCTGGTCGGCGTGGTCGCCGTGTCCGCGGTGGTGCCCCGTGCACGGCTTCCCGCGTGCGCGCTCGTGTTCGCTCTCGCGGGGTGGTGGTGGGGCAGCGCCCGCCTCGATGCGTTCGACCGCAGCGTCCTGCTGCCCGAGCTCGGCCGATCTGCAGAGGTCACCGCAGTCGTGACCGGACCGGTGCGCGCGTCCATGTTCGCGCTCCGCGTTCCGGCCGAGGTGCGCCGTTTCGGCGACCGCTCGCTCAGCGAGCGCGTCCTGCTCGAGTTGCCAGTCGGCCGCTCGCCGCCTCAGGGATCCGTCCTCGCTTTGCGCGCGACCGTGTCCGCCCCTCGCGGGCCGGCGGACGGCTTCGACGAGCGTGGCTGGCTTGCTCGCCGCGGCGTCCATGTCGTCCTCCGCGGGCGCGGCTGGCAGGTCGTCGGCCGTCGCGGAGGTATCGGCGGCGTCTCGGATCGCCTCCGTGCGCATGTCGCGCGCGCGATCGCCCCTGGGCTCGAAGGGGAGCGGCGGGCCGTGCTGGTCGGGATCGTGCTGGGTGAGGACGAGGGGCTTACCGACGAGCTCCAGGACGACTTCAAGACTTCGGGCCTCTACCACCTCCTGGCGGTGTCGGGGCAGAACATCACGTTTCTGGCGCTTGGCGTTCTCGGGCTGGCGTGGTTGCTCGGAGTCCCGCGCGTCGCCGCCGAGGTGGCGGCGATCGCAGCGATCGCCGGCTATGTGCTCGCAGTCGGCTGGCAGCCGTCGGTTGTTCGGGCCGGAGTGGCGGGCGGCCTCGCCTCGCTCGCCTGGCTCCTCTCGCGGCCGCGCGACCGCTGGCACTTCCTCGCGCTCGGAGCGGCGGTGCTGCTCGCGTGGACGCCGGCAAGCCTGCTCGAGCCCGGATTCCAGCTCTCCTTCGCGGCCGTCGGCTCGATCTTCCTCCTCCTACCACGGCTTCGGTCGGCGCTCGAGGGCTACCCGCTCGCCGGGTGGCTGCGGGATGCGCTCGCCGTCTCGACCGCCTGCGGTGCCGCCACTGCGCCGATCCTCTGGCTCCAGTTCGGCAGCGTCCCGGTGTACTCGTTGCCCGCGAACGTCCTGGTGACGCTGGCGATCGGCCCGCTGCTCGGCCTGGCCCTCGTCGGCTCGCTGATCCAGCCCGTGCTGCCGTCCGCCGCGTTCGCGTTGGGCTGGCTGAACGGCTGGATCGCGGCCTACATCGCGGCCTGCGCGGGCGCGATCGGCAACCTGCCTTTCGCCCAGGTCGGATCGGGCGCCGCGGTCTGCGTGCTGCTGGGCACGCCCGTCGCGCTGCTCGTGCTGCGGCGTCTGCCTCGATGGCGCCGTCCACTGGCTGTGGCGAGTGCAGCGGCGCTGACGCCGGCGCTGCTCATCTGGCAGCTCCTCCCGGCAGCGAGGCTGCCACCTCCAACCGGCCTCCGCATCACCTTCCTCGACGTTGGCCAAGGCGACTCGATCCTGCTGCAGGTTCCGGAGGGCGCGGTGCTCGTCGACCAGGGGCCTCCGGAGGCGAAGGTCGCGCAGCAGCTGCGCGGCCTCGGTGTGAGGCGGCTTTCGGCGCTCGTGCTCACTCATCCGCAACGCGACCACGTTGGTGGCGCCGAGACGATCGTGCAACGGCTCGCCGTCGACCGGCTCCTCGACCCGCGCCTCGCCGTGTCGGGCCCGTGGGAACGAGCCGCGCTCGCGGAGGCTGCCGACCAGGGCGTCCCGGTGATCGAGACTCGGGCGCGAGACGGCTTCCGGCTCGGCCGGCTCCGGCTCCGGATTCTCTGGCCCGACCGGCCGGGAGCCCCGGGCGACGATCCGAACCGGCTTCCGATCGTCATCCTCGCGAGCTACGGCGAGGTGGACGCGCTCTTGACCGCCGACGCGGAGACCGAGGTCACCGCGCGGCTCGTCTCCCGCCGCGTCGAGATCCTGAAGGTCGCGCATCACGGCTCGGCCGATTCGGGGCTGGCCGCCGAGTTGCGCGAGCTCCGACCGACGGTCGCGGTCATCTCCTGCGGTCGCGACAACGACTACGGGCACCCGACACCGTCGACACTTGCGGCGCTTCACGGCAGCCCCGGTCTGCGGCTGTACCGCACCGACGAGGACGGCCGCATCGTGCTGGAGACCGACGGCCGGCGGATCTCGGTTCGCGCGGATCGTTGAGTAGGGTGACGCCATGGCCGATTCGCCCGCGCTCGAGCTGGTGTACCTGCTCACCGGCAGCGACCGTCCCAAGATCGAGCTGGCGCTGGCGCGGCTCCGTCGCCACTTCGAGCCCGAGGCAACCGAGCTCGTCAACGCCCAGGAGGTGTCGGGCGCCGCGGCCGCCGCCCTCTGCAATACGGGCAGCCTCTTCGGCGATGCGCGGCTCGTCCTCGTCGAGGGCGTCGACGGGCGGCGCAACGGCGAGGGCAGGCTCGCGGGCGGCTGGAAGGTCGCCGACGTGAAGGTCATCGAGGAGTACCTCGCCTCGCCCGCGCCGGGAACCGTGCTCGCACTCGTCGCCGAGGAACTGAAGAAGGACGCGCCGCTGACCAAGGCGTGCGCGAGGACGGGCGCCGTCCTCGCGTTCGACGTCGCGAAGAAGAAGACCGACGCCTGGGTGACCGAGCGCTTCAAGCAGGCCGGAGTCCGGGCCGAGCAGGAGGCAGTCGCGGCGCTCGTCCAGCTCGTCGGCGACGATCTCCACCAGCTTGCGAATGAGGTGGACAAGCTCGCGCTCTGGGCCGGCGAGGAGCCGATCGGCGAGCGTGAGGTGGAGTTGCTCGTCGCGGCGGTCGCGGAGACGCCGACCTTCGCGCTTACCGACGCGTGGGCGCAGCGCGACCCGGGTCGCACGCTCGCCGCCAGCGAGACGATCTTCGAGCGCGAAGGTCGGCCGCGCCGCGACACGGCGCCGCGACTGGCGGGCGCGCTCGGCAACCACCTCTCGTTCCTGCGCCGCTGCCAGCGCCTCGCGGCGGAGGGCGTGCGCGCCCGCGACGCTGCCTCGACGCTGAAACGGCACCCGTTCTACGTCGAGAAGGTGTTCGGCCAGGCCGCCAACTTCTCCGAGGAAGAGCTGCGAAGCGCGGTCGTCAGGCTTGCCGCCCTCGATCACGCGCTCAAGGGTGGGAGCAAGCTGACGCCCGACCTCGAGCTCCAACGAGCCCTGATCGACCTCAGCGTCTAGGAGGCGTCGCCGGCGACAAGCCGCGCCGCGCGCGACTTCTTCCGGCCGGCGGTGTTCTTGTGCAGGGCGCCGTGCGAAGCGGCCTTGTCGATCATCCGCGTCAGCTCGGAGTGCTCCGTGACGACCTTGTCCTGGTCGCCCTCGGACACGGCGGCCTCGAGCCGCTTCGTCAGCGTCTTCACGGTCGACCGGTAGCGGAGGTTCTCGTCCCGCTGCCGCTCGGAGATCCGGACGCGCTTTTTCTGTTGCTGAATGTTCGCCATGTCGAAGAAAGGCCCGCACTCGGCGGGCGCGCGGAATCGTAGCAGACCGTGTTCCTATACTCGGCTCCGTGGAGACGCGGGCCCAGGCACGCAGGCTCGCGTGGTCGACAGCCATCTTCTCGGCCGCCACGGGGCTCTCGCGCGTCCTCGGACTCGTCCGCGAGGTCGTCGCCGCGAACTACTTCGGCGCTCGCGGCCCAATCAACGCATTCACGATCGCCTTCCAGATCCCGAACCTCATCCGGGCGCTCGTCGCCGACGCCGCCCTCTCGTCCGCGTTCGTCCCGGTCTTCAGCGAGTTGCTCGAGAAAGGGGAGAGGGCGCGCGCCTGGCGTGTCGCCTCGACCGTCTTCTGGCTCTTCCTGCTGATCGTCGGCGGGCTGACGGCGCTGTTCGTCCTCGCCGCCCCGGTGCTGATGCCGCCGCTGACGGACGCGTACGACGACCTGGCCGTCACGCTCTCCCAGATCCTCTTTCCGATCGTCGTCCTGATCGGCCTCTTCGGGATCGTCACCGGGATCCTGAACAGCTACGACCAGTTCTCGATTCCGGCGCTGACGCCTGTCTTCTGGAACCTCGCGATCATCGTCGGCCTCGTCATCGGCGTCCCGCGCGCCGACAGCGACAGCGGCAAGCTCTATGTCTACGCCGGCTCGATCGTCGCCGGCACCGTACTCCAGCTGCTGCTGCCGCTGCCGTGGCTGCGCGGGCTCGACGGCCGGCTCCGGCTCGCGCTTGACGTCCGTGACCCCGCCGTCAAGCAGGTCTTCAAACTGATGGGGCCGGTGATGCTCGGCCTCGGCCTGATCAACGTCAACGCGGTCATCGGCACCGTCCTCGCCTCGAAGCTGCTCGACCCGACGATCGCTCCGAACGCGATCGACAAGGCCTTCCGCGTCTACATGCTGCCCCAGGGGATGTTCTCGGTCGCCGTCGCGACGGTCCTCTATCCGTCGCTCGCCCGGCTTGCGGCCCGCGGCGATCTGGACGGCTTCCGCGCCACCGTCTCGACCGGGCTGCGCCAGATCAATTTCCTGCTGATTCCCGCCGCTGTCGCCTCGGCCGTTCTCGCCGAGCCGATCGTGCGGCTGCTCTACGAGCGCGGCGCGTTCGAGCCCGACCAGACGCGCATCGTCGCGGGAGCCCTCGCCGCGTTCTCGCTCGGCCTCACGTTCAACGGGATGATGCTGATGCTGAACCGCGGCTTCTTCAGCCTGCAGTCGCCCTGGGTGCCGACGATCGTCGCGCTCGCCGTCGTCGTCCTCAACACCGCGCTTTACGCCGCCCTCTACCGCGTCGGCGTCTGGGGAATCCCGCTCGCGATCTCGTTGGCGAACGTCGCCGGCGTGGTGCTCCTCTTCGTGGCGCTGCGACGCCGGGCCGGAGCGCTCGAGCTGCGTGAGACGACGAGGTCGTTCGTGCTCGTCACGCTGGCGGCTGCGCTGCTGGCCGTCGTCGCGTTCGGCCTCTGGTGGGTGCTCGACGACGCGCTCGGCCGCTCGTTCCCCGCTCAGCTCGCCTCGCTCGGCGCTGCGCTCGTTGTCGGCGGCATCGCCTACCTCGTCGCCTGCCGCGCGCTCCGGGTGCCCGAGCTTGCGACGCTACTCTCCCTGCGAGGCCGCTCGCGCCGGGGCTGATCACGCATGGACCAGGACAAGATCCGCAACTTCTCGATCATCGCCCACATCGACCATGGGAAGTCGACGCTGGCCGACCGCATCCTCCAGGCGACCGACACCGTCGCCGACCGCGACATGAAGGAGCAGCTGCTCGACTCGATGGAGCTCGAGCGCGAGCGCGGGATCACGATCAAGGCGCAGGCCGTCCGCGTGCTCTGGAAGGGCCACCAGCTGAACCTGATCGACACCCCCGGGCACGTGGACTTCACCTACGAGGTCTCGCGCTCGCTGCAGGCCTGCGAGGGGGCGCTGCTCGTCGTCGACGCGGCGCAGGGGATCGAGGCGCAGACGCTCGCGAACGCGTATCTCGCGATCGAGAACAACCTTGAGATCGTCCCGGTCGTGAACAAGATCGATCTGCCGCAGGCCGATCCCGACGGGGCCGCAGCCGAGATCGCCGATCTGATCGGCGACGACGCCGACCACGTTCTCCGGATCTCGGCGAAGACCGGCCAGGGAGTGGAGGAGGTGCTCGACGCGATCATCGCGCGGATCTCAGCTCCCGACGGCGACCCGGAAGCGCCGGCGCGAGCGCTCATCTTCGACTCCTCCTACGACCAGTACCGCGGCGTAGTCGCGTTCGTCCGCGTCGTCGACGGCCGCTTCGAGACCCGCGACGCGCTCCGGGCGATGGCGCAGGGCACGCGCTTCGAAGCGGAGGAGCTCGGCTTCCTCTCGCCGGAGCGCCGCCCCGTGAAGGAGCTCGTCGCCGGCGAGGTCGGCTATGTGATCACGGGGCTGAAGGACGTCTCCAAGCTCCGCGTCGGCGACACGCTGACCGCCGAAAAGCGGCCTGCCGCGGCGCCGCTGCCCGGCTACAAGGAAGTGAAGCCGATGGTCTTCTCGGGCCTCTTCCCGACCGACTCGGACGAATACCCGGAACTCCGCGATGCGCTCGAGCGGCTGAAGCTCAACGATGCCGCGCTCTTCTACGAGCCGGAGACATCGCAGGCGCTCGGGTTCGGCTTCCGCTGCGGCTTCCTCGGGCTGCTGCACATGGAGATCGTGCGCGAGCGGCTCGAGCGCGAGTTCGATCTCGACCTGATCGTGACCGCGCCGAACGTGGCCTACCGGGTCCAGGAGCGCAACGGCGGCTGGGTCGAGGTGCACAACCCGGCCGACATGCCCGTTGAGATCGAGGCCGCCGAGGAGCCTTACATTAAGGCCTCGGTGATCGTGCCGAAGGAGTACGTCGGCGCCGTGATGGAGCTGAACAACGAGCGCCGCGGCAAGTTCGACCACATGGAGTACCTCTCCGAGGAGCGGGTCCACCTCGTCTACGAGCTGCCGCTCGGCGAGATCGTGCTCGACTTCTACGATCAGCTGAAGTCGCGCACGCGCGGCTACGCAAGCTTCGACTACGACCTCGCCGGCTTCCGGCCGGGCAACGTCGTCCGCGTCGACGTCCTCGTCGGCGGCGAGCAGGTGGACGCGCTCTCGCTGATCATCCACCGCGACTTCGCCTACGAGCGCGGCAAGCTGCTCGTCGAGCGGTTGCGCAAGGAGATTCCGCGGCAGATGTTCGACGTCGCGATCCAGGC
>JBDSOJ010000202.1:0-10125 GCA_039914895.1 Gaiellaceae bacterium | reverse complement strand
GGCTCCAGGCCGGCGCGGCCCTCCCGCGCATTCGTGTAGACGATCGGGAACTCGACCTGCTCCTCGTCGGCGTCGAGGTCGAGGAAGAGCTCGTAGACCTCGTCGACGACCTCCTTGATTCGCGCGTCCGGCCGGTCGACCTTGTTGACGACGAGGATCACCGGCAGCCGCGCCTCGAGCGCCTTGCGCAGCACGAAGCGGGTCTGCGGCAGCGGCCCCTCGCTCGCGTCGACGAGCAGGAGGACGCCGTCGACCATCGTCAGCCCGCGCTCGACCTCGCCGCCGAAGTCGGCGTGGCCCGGCGTGTCGACGATGTTGATCTTCGTCTCGCCGTAGCGGAACGCCGTGTTCTTGGCGAGTATCGTGATCCCCTTCTCGCGCTCGAGGTCCATCGAGTCGAGCACGCGCTCGTTGACGTCCTGGTTGGCGCGGAAGGCGCCGGACTGCCAGAGCATCGCGTCGACGAGCGTCGTCTTGCCGTGGTCGACGTGGGCGACGATGGCGACGTTGCGGAGATCGGAGCGGCTGGCCACCGCCGCAGGGTACCCCTTGTGTTTCCGGGGCCGCGGGCGGCCCCCTTCAGGGATCCTTGCGCGATGAGTATCCGCTTCCGCGGATGCTCACTCTTGCGCGGAAAATTCAGAGTGTCGCTCTGCGACACACGCCTCGGCCCAACGCTGAGCGATCAGGAGGGACTGCTGCGGATCCTCGTCGCCGAGCTCGATCCGGATCTGGTGCACCGACGCCTCCATCCCGCGGTCGGCGACCGTGCGCTGCTCGGCGACGATCGTGATCGCCTCGACCTCGGTCAGGAGCTGGTGGGCGAGGTCGTCGATCTCCGCCTGCGTGGCCTCGCGGCCGGCGAACATGCCGAAGTTGACGCGGATGTCTCCGTCGTCGGCGAGGAACGCGATCTGGGCGAGATCCTGCATCGAAAGTCGTCGTACCCCGGGCCGTAACTCCTCTAACGCTCGCGCGGCTCCCAGCCGAAGCGGGCTCGGGCGACGAGGTACCCGCCTGCGCCCCACGCGGCAAGGACGGCGATCGCGGTTGGGCGCTCCCAGACCGCGTCGCCGTCGACATAGGCGCCGAGGACGAGGTCGATCAGGTAGCGAAGCGGCAGGACGTCTCTGACCGCCTCCAGCGCACCGGGCAGCGCGTCGGCCGGCCCGAACGATCCGGACAGAAACGACATCGGCAGGACGATCACGTTGACGACCGCCGCGATCGCCTCCCCCGACCGGACGACCGCCGTGATCGCCAGGCCCAGCCCCGCGAACGAGGCCGCCCCGAGTCCGAGTGCGAGCATGAACGAGAACCAGTTCTCGGGGAGCTGCGCGTCGAAGAGGCCGAGACCGAGAGCCACCACGACGAACGACTGCAGGACGACGACGGAGAGGTTCGAGATCAGGACCGCGGCCAGATAGAGCGGCGCCGGCAGCGGCGTCGAGCGCAGGCGCTTCAGCATCCCGTACTCACGACGGATCACGAGCGTGATCGCCAGGCCGCCGAGCGCCGTGTTCGCTGCGGCGTACGCGATCAGACCCGCGACGAGATACGTCGAGGCGGGGACTCCGTCCCGCGTCCCGTCCCCGAAGACGGAGGCGAGGAGGACGAACAGGAGCGGCGGGAAGAGGAAGACGAAGATCGCCGCCTCGCGGCTGCGCCAAAAGACGAGCTGCTCGCTCTTCAGCTGATGCCAGAACAACGTCATGAACCGTGTTCCGCAACGAGGTCGAGGTAGATGTCCTCGAGCGTCGCTCGCCTGACCTCGAGGCCCTCCAGCTCGACGCCGTCCGCGAGCGCCTGTGCGGTCAGCGCGTGCAGGGTGCGCGTCGGCTCGTCTGTCTCGACGACGACCTCGTCGCCGCCCACGAGGTAGCGAATCTGGGTGCGTGTGCCGGCGATCAGCTCCGAAGGCTTGCCGAGCCGCACGATCTCACCCGCGACGATCACCGCCACGCGATCGGCGAGCTGCTGCGCCTCGTCGAGATAGTGCGTCGTCAGGAGGACGGTCTTCCCGAGCCCGCGCAACGAGCGGACGAGCTCCCAGGCGTTCCTGCGCGCGGCCGGGTCGAAGCCCGTCGTCGGCTCGTCGAGGAAGACGAGCTCCGGGTCGCCGACGAGCGCGATCCCGAGATCGAGGCGCCGCTTTTGGCCACCCGAGAGCGTCTTCACCTGCGCGTCGCGCTTCTCGCCGAGGCCGACGAGGTCGACGACCTCGTCTACGTCGCGGGGACGCTGGTAGTAGCCGGCGAACATGCGATGGATCTCCCGCACCGACAGCTGGGGCCAGAGCTCCGTCTCCTGCAGCACCACCCCGATCCGCTCGCGGAAGGCCCGCTCCGCGCGGCCCGGGTCGAAGCCGAGAACGCGCACCTCGCCGGCGTCCCGCTGCCGATAGCCCTCGAGGATCTCGACGGTCGTCGTCTTGCCGGCGCCGTTCGGTCCGAGCAGGCCGAAAACCTCGCCCGCGGCGACCTCGAAGTCGATCCCGCGCACGGCCTCGACCGCGCCGTACGACTTGCGGAGGCCGCGGACGGAGATCGCGCTCACGGAAGCTCGAGCGCGGCAAAGGCGGCAGGCGCGAACTCGCGCTCCCCGCCGCCGAGGGCGACCGCGATCTCGGAGCAGTCGGGCTGATGCCCCACGGTGACGACCGTCTCGCCTGCGTCCGCGACGGCCGCGAGGACGTCGTCGGCGACGGCGCCGGGCGCGAGCCGCTCGTCGATCTGGAGCTCGGCCCCCGCGGCTTTCGCGATTGCGGCGGCGGTCTCGCGGGCGCGCAGGAGCGGGCTCGCGAGGACGAGGTCGGGCCGCTCGTGCGCCAGCCGTTCGGCGAGCGCCCGCGCCTGCTCGCGCCCGCGGGCGCTCAACGGCCGGAGCTCGTCCGGCGTGCCGGGGTCGGAGTGGGCGTGGCGAACCAGGATCAACCGCACCGGCGGAGGATAGATTCCGGGCGATGCGCTCGTTCCGCTATGTCCTCGCCGACGTCTTCACCGACACGCCGCTGGCCGGCAACCAGCTCGCCGTCTTCACCGACGCGCGCGACCTCGAAGAGCTGACGATGCAGGCGCTCGCGCTCGAGCTCGGCCTTTCCGAGACCGTCTTCGTGCTGCCGCCGCGTGAGGGCGGGACGGTGCGGGTGCGGATCTTCACGCCGATGAACGAGATCGCGTTCGCGGGCCACCCGTGCCTCGGGACTGCGTTCGTGCTCGGCGCGCCACTCCAGCTCGGCACGATCGCGCTCGAGACCGGAAGCGGCATCGTCCCGGTCGAGCTCGAGCGCGACCCGAGCGGACGGATCGTCTTCGGCCGGATGACGCAACCGTTACCGACCGTCGCGCCGTACGAACGGGCGGAGGAGATGCTCGCAGCGCTCGGAGTCGAGTCCTCGCTGCTGCCGGTCGAGGTGTACGACAACGGGATCCGGCACGCGTACGTCGTGCTCCCGTCGAAGGAAGACGTCGCCCAGCTGCGGCCGGACATGAACGCGCTGATGGAGCTCGACCTCGTCGGCGCGCTCGCCGCGGCGGGGGAGGGGACGAGTTGGAAGGTGCGGATGTTCTCCCCGCTCGACGGCGTCGGCGAGGACGCGGCGACCGGGTCCGCCGCCGGGCCGCTCGCCTCCCACCTGGGGCGGCACGGGCTCGTCCCGTGGGGCGAGGAGATCGTGATCGAGCAGGGAACCGAGATCGGCCGGCCCTCGACGCTCTTCGCGCGGGCGGAGGGCAGCGGCGACGCGATCGAGTCGGTCGAGGTCGGCGGCTCGGCGGTGACCGTCGCTCGCGGCGAGTTCAAGGTGCCGTAATCAAACCCGTTGCAGGTGCGTGTCCTTGAACCCGCTCGGGTACTTCAGCCCGTAGCCGACGGCACGATCGACGCCGATGTGCGTCAGCCAGATCAGGGCGAGCTGCACGGCCGTGTCGGAATCCGCGAGGAATCCGGCGGTCGCGAGCAACACCGGCAGCACGTAGGTGTGGACGAGGTCGTAGGCGACCGCGCCTGATCGAGGGCCGGCGGCGTAGCCGACCATCGCCAGGTCGGGCGCGAGCGCCAGCACGAGGAGGAGCCACCAGGCGTAGCCCTCGTGGAAGTAGAGCGTCACGGCGGCCGCCGCAACAGCCAGTCCTTCGGCGTGGAGGAGGAATCGCGGCAGCCGGTCGGTCACTCGGCGAGCGTATCGGCCCAGGCCACCGCTTCCACGTCCGGGAGCTCGGGCTCGAGCGAGCGCCAGAAACGGCCGCCGTCGGTGGAGAGGTACAGCCGGTTGCGGGCGGCGTAGAGCACGCGATCCGGGTCGGCCGGATCGATCGCGACGTCGAAGCCGGCCGGCAGGCCTCCGCCCGCCTCCCGCCATGTCGCGCCGCCGTCGCCTGAGATCAGCAGCGGCGGCCGGCGGTCGACGAGCGCGACGACCGCGGCGCCGGTCGACGCCGCGGCGACGAGGCGCGGGAGCCCGAGCTCGGGGCGCTCGTGGTCGACGGAGACGTCAACCTCGCCGAGGACTGCTTCAGTCTCGACGTCGACCTGCAGCACGCCGTCGATCGTGCGAACGTGCGCGATCAAGAGCGCCTTGTGTTTCTGAAACACAAAGTCCTCACGGCGCGGTCGCGGTCGAGAGCTCGAGCACCCGCGCCGCCGTCGTGGCGGCCTGGCGGGCGGCGGAGCCGGGGCGTTGGCCGGCCGCGCGCGCCCAGACGTACGCCGCGAGGAACGCGTCTCCGGCGCCCGTCGGGTCGTCGGTCTCGACGCGCCGCGCCGGAATGCGCTCCCGGACACCACCGGGGCCGATCAGCATGGCGCCGGTCGAGCCGTGCGTGAGCAGCAGCTCCGGCACGCCCAGCTCGGCAACGCGATCCTCCCCTCCGAGCGCCTCCACCTCCTCCTCGTTCAGCTTCAGGGCGGTCACATGCCGCAGCAGCGACGCGTCGAACTCGGCGTCGAGGACAAGCGGACCGGTGCGGCCGGGCCGGACGAGCGCCTGCCCGTCGAGCGCCAGACGCCGATCCCGGGCGAGTGCCGCCAGCACGTCCGGCGAAAAGTCGGCCCGCGTTAGCGCGCCCACCTGCACCCAGTCCACCCGACCGACCGCCCGCGCGTCCTCGAGTGTCCACGGCGAGCCGGGGTCGCCGATCGACATCGTGCGCTCGTCGCCGTCGTAACGGATCTCGAACGTCGTCGTGGCCGGCGCCTCGCGCCAGGCCCACGGGACGCCGAGCGCGGCCAGCGGGGCGACGAGTGTGCGCCGGTCGGCCTCGGCCGAGCGCGCCACGATCCGCGAGCTTCCGCCGAGGAGCCGGAGCGCGCGAGCGGCGTGGTAGGGCGCGCCGCCGACGCGGGGGCGGCCGCCGTCGATCGTGTCCTTTGAGAGGTTCCCGATCACCACGACGCCGCGCACCGCGGCCTACTCTAGAAGAGGATCGCGCCGAGCAGCCAGAACCAGGTGCCCGCGAGGAAGTACCCGGCCGCGGGTCCCCAAGAACGCACTCGCCCGACCGCCGCGAATCGCGTGTAGTCGGCGACCAGCGGGATCCAGGAGCCGGTGATCGCGACCGGCCGGCTCCTACGTGGCGAGCAGGCGGCGCAGCACGAAGGGGAGGATGCCGCCGTGGCGCAGGTACTCGCGTTCGCGGGGCGTGTCGAGGCGCACGCGGGCCGTGAAGCTCGTCTCGTCCGCGCGCACGGTCACCTCGTTCGCGTCTCCGTTCTCGACTCCGTCGATCGCAAACGTCTCGCGGCCGGTCAGCCCGAGCGTGTCCGGGGTCTCGCCGTCGCGGAACTGGAGCGGCAAGATCCCCAGCATCAGCAGGTTCGAGCGGTGGATCCGCTCGTAGCTCTCCGCGATCGCGACCCTGACGCCGAGCAGGCTTGGGCCCTTCGCGGCCCAGTCGCGCGACGAGCCTGAGCCGTACTCCTTGCCCGCGAGCACGATCGTCGGCGTCCCCTCGGTGAGGTAGCGCTGCGATGCGTCGAAGATCGTCATCTCCTCGCCCGATGGAACATGCACCGTCCACGTGCCCTCGGAAACCGGGACGAGCAGGTTGCGCAGCCGCACGTTCGCGAAGGTGCCGCGCACCATCACCTCGTGGTTGCCGCGCCGCGAGCCGTAGGAGTTGAAGTCCTTCCGCTCGACGCCGTGCTCGGTCAGGTACCGGCCGGCCGGAGAGTCGGGCTTGATCGCGCCGGCCGGCGAGATGTGGTCGGTCGTGACCGAGTCGCCGAGCCGAACCAGGCAGCGTGCGCCGGCGATGTCATCGAAGGTGCTCGGCGCGGCCGGCATCCCGTCGAAGTAGGGCGGCAGGCGGACATAGGTCGAGTCGGGCTCCCAGGCGAACAGCTCTCCCTCGGGTACCGGCAGCGCTCGCCAGTCGTCGCCGCCGGTGAAGACGTCGGCGTAGGTGGAGCGGAACATGTCCTGCGCGATCGAGCTCGCAATCGTCTCCTGCACCTCGTTCGCGGTCGGCCAGAGGTCGGAGAGGAACACGTCGCTTCCGTCCGGATCCTGGCCCAGGGGCTCGTTCACGAGGTCGATGTCCATGCGACCGGCGAGCGCGTAGGCGACGACGAGCGGCGGTGAGGCGAGGTAGTTGGCCTTCACCTCCGGGTGGATGCGCGCCTCGAAATTTCGGTTCCCGGAGAGGACGGAGCAGACGACGAGGTCGCCGTCGGCGACGGCCTTCGAGATCGGCTCTGCGAGCGGGCCGGAGTTGCCGATGCAGGTCGTGCAGCCGTAGCCGACGGTGTGGAAGCCGAGCTGCTCGAGATAGGGCGTCAACCCGGAGCGGTCGTAGTACTCGGTCACGACCTTCGAGCCGGGCGCGAGGCTCGACTTGACCCAGGGGCGGCGTGCGAGGCCGCGCTCGACCGCCTTCTTCGCGAGCAGGCCGGCGGCGATCATCACGGCCGGATTGGACGTGTTCGTGCAGGACGTGATCGCGGTGATCACGACGCTGCCGTGCTCGACGAAGTAGTCCTCGCCCTCAACCCGGACGCGATGGCGCTCGGGGGTCGCGACGGACACCGGCGTCGCGTCGGGCTCGGGCTCGGGGCTCCCGCCCGGGGCCTGCTCGGTCGTCGGGTCGCTCGCCGGGAAGGTGTCCGCGACCGCCTTGTCGTGGCTCCCGTTCGTCAGCGGTGTCTCGACCCCGAACGTCCCCAGCGCGTCGAGGAAGGCGGTCTTCGCGTGTGCGAGCGGGATCCGGTCCTGCGGCCGCCGCGGCCCGGCGAGGCTCGGCTCGACCGTCGAGAGGTCGAGCTCGACCACCTGCGAGTACGTCGGCTCCTCTCCGGGCTCGTGCCAGAGCATGTTCTCCTTGCAGTAGGCCTCGACGAGCGCGATCCGCTCGTCGCTGCGGCCGGTCAGGCGCAGGTAGGTGAGCGTCTGCTCGTCGACGGGGAAGAAGCCGCACGTGGCGCCGTACTCGGGCGACATGTTCCCGATCGTGGCGCGGTCGGCGAGGGGGAGGGCTGCGAGCCCGTGACCGGAGTACTCGACGAACTTGCCGACAACGCCTGTCTGGCGGAGCATCTGCGTGACCGTGAGCACGAGGTCGGTCGCGGTCGCGCCCTCCGGCAGCTCGCCCGTGAGCCTGAAGCCGACGACCTGTGGCACGAGCATCGAGAGCGGCTCGCCGAGCATCGCGGCCTCGGCCTCGATCCCGCCGACGCCCCAGGCCAGGATGCCGAGCCCGTTCACCATGGTCGTGTGCGAATCGGTGCCGACGAGGGTGTCGAAGAAGTACGTGCCGCTCTGCTCGAGCACTCCCCGCGAGAGCCGCTCGAGGTTCACCTGGTGGCAGATCCCGACGCCCGGGGGGACGATCGTGAGCCCGGCGAACGCCTGCGCGCCCCACTTGAGGAAGCGGTAGCGCTCGAGGTTGCGGGCGAGCTCGAGCTCCATGTTGAGTCGGAGCGCGTCGGGCCGGCCCGCGTGGTCGACCTGGACCGAGTGGTCGATCACGAGCTCGACCGGGATCAGCGGGTTGATCTGCTCTGGATCCCCGCCGAGGTCGGCCATCGCGTTCCGCATCGCTGCGAGGTCGACGACGGCCGGGACTCCGGTGAAGTCCTGGAGCAGGACGCGGGCGGGCGCGAAGGAGATCTCGCGGCTCGGCTCGGCCGTCGCGACCCAGCCGGCGACGGCCTCGACGTCCTCCGCGTCGCCGTTCCGGAGCACGTTCTCGAGCAGGATCCGCAGCGTGTAGGGGAGCCGGGCGACGTCCCAGCGCTCCTGCAGCGCGTCCAGGCGGTGGATCTCGAGCTTGCGATCGCCGACGGTGAGAGTGGAGCGGGTGGAAACGTCGTCGGCCATACCTCGAATCTATCGAAGCGGCGCCGACCTGGGCCGGTTCGGACATGTCCTAGGGACTGTCCCTCGGACACGTCCGGTTCCGGGTGAGAGCCGAAACGGGGAGCTACGGGTAGCGAGCCCCGGCTGCGACCCACGCAGCTTCAGGGGTCTGGGCGCGAACCGGGATCTGCTCTCGCAGATCCCGGTTCTGCTTGCGCCCGAAATAGGTCAGCGCAGGCGGCGGAGCGGGACCGTCGTCGTGGGCCCGACGTTGCCGGCCCGGTCGACCGCGCTCACCGAGACGGCCGTGCGCAGCGTCGCGCGCGTGACCGTCAGCCTCGGCTTCGCCACGGAGAACGTCCGGGCCCCGATCTTGACCCGGTAGCCCTTCAGGCCGCCGGGGTCGCGTACGGCGGGCCACGAGAGCACGACGGTCTTGGTCGTCCGCCGCACGGACACGGTGCGGATCGCCGGCGGGCGGGCTGTGTCGTGCAGAAGCAGGCCCTGCTCGTCCACGATCCCGAAGCCCGGCTTGAAGAGGACCGTGACGGTCTGGCTCAGGTGCCCGACGGCGTCCGCGGCGCGAACGGAGTAACTGCCCGTGTCGCCGTCGGGTGGGGTCAGCAGCGCGGAGCTTCGCGTCACCTGGCGAACGAAGCGCCCGTCCTGATAGATCCGATAGGCGACCGGGCCGACGTCGTCGCTCGAGGCGCGCCACGAGAAGGCGACGAGCCCGCTGGGATCGTCCCTCACGACGGGCGCGGCGGGGGCCGTCGGCGCGCTCCGGTCGGGCGAGTCGAGCCGCTCGAAGAAGAACGAGTCCTGCACGTCCGTCCAGGATCCCGAGTGGCCGTAGTAGTCGTCGCGACCGCTGTCCAGCACGTGCGTCTCGAGCTCCTCGCCAGACAGCGAGGCGGCCAGCAGGTCGGACTCCAGGTCGCAGACGTGGCCGCCGGCGCACGCGTTGGGCGCGGCGGCGCCGACGGCGCCGAGGACATGGACGAGCTCGTGCACAGCCACGACCGGCCGCAGGGAGTCACTCTTGGTCGCGCCGCAGGAGTCGAGGTAGATGACCGCCATGCCGGAGAACCCGAGACCGCCGGGCTCCGCGCCCTGGCCACAGACCCGCTCCAAGCCGGACTGCCCGGTCAGCCCGTCGTAGTAGACGAGATAGATCTTCTCGGGCTCGTTGAAGCCGATCGAGCCGAGCAGCAGCCGGATCTCGTTGAACGCGCCGCGGATCCCGCTGATCGCCTGCGGCAGCTCGACGTTCGAGATGTCGAGCGCTCCGAACGCAGTCGCGCAGGCGACCGGAAAGAGGTCGAACCGGGGCGAGCGGGCAGCGTCCTGCGAGCGCCACCATGCCTCGATCGCGGCCACGTCGCCGACGATCCTGGGCGCGAGCTCCGCGAACCGGTCCGGCTCGCCGGGCGGACGGACGTACGCAACGTGGACCGCGTAGCCGAGCGTGGCGTCAGGCAGCCGATCGACTGCCGACGAGTCGGTACCGCACCACGGAATCGGCGTCGACGCATGAGCGGGCGCAGTCGCACCGAGGGCGGCGAGCGCCGCCAGACCCACGAGTAGCCGCTTCACACCGCACAAGGTACTCACAGAGATCGAGAAACGTGTGAGGATTCTCAGCGCCGGAACCGTGACAGCGTCCGCTCGGTCCACGTCTCCCGCTCGGGGTCGAAGTGCCCGGTCATCGCAGCCCGGTACGGCTCAGAGATCCTGCGGGCATACGCTGCGAACCCCTCTTCGCGCAACGGCTTCCAGTCCTCTCGGTAGGGCGCAATCAGGTGCTCGCGGCCCAGCTGGCGCGCCGAGAG
>JBDSOJ010000197.1:0-2637 GCA_039914895.1 Gaiellaceae bacterium | reverse complement strand
TCGCGACCGCGACCCGCTCGGGATCGGCGTCGGCGCGGAAGACCTGTGCGATCGCGTTCGCCAGCGCATCGGCCGCAAGCGTCTCACCGGGCACGGCAGCCGCCTCGAGCAGCGTCAGCCCGGCTAGCGGCCGGGCCATTCCCGGCGTGTCGGCCGCGACGATCCGCTGGCCGTCGACAGTCAGCCGGACGAACGCAAGCTGATCGCCACGGGCGGAGTCTCCGACGACCTCGATCATGCGCGCAGCCTAGCGACGAGAATGTCCGGCGGATCACAACCACTTCGACCAAGCGAGCAGCGGGAAGAAGAGCGACCCTTCAGAGGTCTTCGCGCGATCAGGATCTGCTTCCGCAGATCCCGATCTGCGCAAATAAGACAGCGCTCCACCCTGCCGATGCTTCCTTGCGCCGGTGCGAACCTGGCTAACCAGGTGGGTGCCGTGCCGGACGTCGACGGGTGAGGTCTAGACCGAACCCAGGCTCCCTTGACGTGACTATTGGTTCACGTTTAGACGCAAGGCCACGTACAGGGTCGAGCGAACACAGTGTAACCCGGCACCGAGTCCAGGCCGCGAAGCGGCCCCTCCAGGGTCTGCGCGCCTCGAATCCGCTCCTGCGGACTCAAGGCATGCGACGGCTAAGGCCGCGCGAAGCGCCAGCGGATCTGCTGGGTGCCGTCGATCCCGAGCCGCTGCGCGAGCGCCTCGGTCAGCTCGAACTGGCGGCCTTGGCGCTTCATCCGCGTGTCGATCACCTCCGTCAGCACCTCGGTGCCGCCGTAGGCGATGTACACCTTCGCGCCGCACGGGAGCACCGGGTGCGTGACGCCGAGCGAGCGGTTCGTGAGGATGCGGAAGCAGGTCGTGCGATCGGCGTCGGTCGGCGCGCCGCGCGAGCCGGCGAGTGCGTTGTACCAGCCGGTTTCCGCCACGGTGACGGGCTGGGGGCCGGCGATGTTCGCCTCGTCGTCGCGTGTTGCGCGGCTCAGCGCAAGTGCCGCCACGGCGGCGAGCAGGGCGATCGCGGCCAGCGCGGTCGTCCGTTGGAGCACGCCGACGCTCACCGCGCGCGGGCGGCGATCACGTCGCCGAACGACTCGCGTACGAGGTCGTCGAACTCGGCCGGAAGGGTGCCGTCGGGCCGAGCGAACTCGCGCAAGACGGCGAGGTAGCCCCACTCGGCCTCGCGGGCCGGGTCCTCGCTTCCTCGCTCTCGCGTCAGCCGCTCGAGCTCCCAGAGATTCCACTCCTGCGGCTGAACCGGCGGCGCCAGCGTGGCCACCGACGCGAACAAGGGCTCCGGCTTGTGGACTCGCTCCGGTTCGAGGTCCGGGACGGCCGTGAGCTGCGGCGCCGCGACGACGGGCTCGGGGGCCGGCACGGGTTCCGGCTCCTCGACGACGGGCTGCGGCTCGGCCGGCTGCGGCTCGGACGTCGGCAACGCCTCGGGTTCTGGCTCCGGTCTGGGCTCCGGCTCCCGTCTGGGCTCCGGCTCCGGCTCCGGCTCGGCCTCCGGCTCCACCTCCTGATCCACGTTCGGCTCGGGCGGCGCGAGCTGGTCGAGCCAGGTCTCCTCCTCCTCCGGCCGCGGCGGGCGGTCGCCCGCGCGCACCGCGACGATCGCGGCGGACCGCTCGAGGAGGGTCACGTCCTCGACGGGCGCCGAGGCCACACCCGCAGGAACGGAGCGTCGGGCGTACCAGGCGCCCAGCTCGAGCACGACCGTCAGCGCGTACGCGGCCGCCATCGCGACGATCACCTCGGTCACGGAGAGGTTCAGCAGCCCCGCGACGAGGGCGGCGATCAGGAAGAACGCTTCGAGCGCGAAGCGCGGCCAGAGGCGACCGAGCACGGCGCCGCCTACTTCTCGGACTCGGGCTCCCCGCCCTCGGCCGGTTCCTCCTGCGCCTCATCGGCGTCGGCGGTCGGCGTCACGGGCGGAGCGGCCGGCTCGTCGTCCTCGCTCGGCTCCGGCTCGGCCTCGTCGGCCGGCCGGCTCGACACGGCCGGTGCTTCGACGGGGCCGCCTGCGATCGCTTCGGCCGGGCGCCTCGGTGCGGGCGGCGCAGGTGTCGCGCTGCGCTCGATCTCGCTCTCGTTCGCCTCCATGATCGACTGGACGACCTGCGCGATCGCGGGCTCGCCGAGACCGGCGGCTGCGAGCAGCTGCTCGGCGCCCTTCTGTGCGCGACTCATCACGGCCGTCGCCTGGGCGCGGGCCCGCTCGAGCGTCTGCTCGACCTCGGCGCGGGCGGAGTTCGTCAGCTCGGTGGCCTGGTGGCGCGACTGCTCGAGCAACCGGTTGCCGCGGGTCTCGGCCTCGCGCAGCTCGCGGGTGGCGTCGGCGTGCGTCTTCGTCAGCAGATCGCGAGCCTCGGTCTTGGCCGTGTTCACGAACTCTGCGCGCTGGCGCTCCGACTCGGTGCGATAGCGCTCGACCTCGGCTTCGCGCTCCTGCAGCTCGCGCTGCCGCGCGCGCACCTCCTCCTCGGTCCGCTGCATCTGCGACGAGGAGGCTGTCTGCGCGTCGCGCTCGAGCGTGTCGGCGAACTCGGCGGCGGCCCGGATCAGGTGCAACGAGTCCATGCGGATCGCGTGGCCGGTGGGCTCGACGTTCGAGGTCTTGCGGGCGGCCTGAA
>JBDSOJ010000119.1:0-6160 GCA_039914895.1 Gaiellaceae bacterium | reverse complement strand
TGACGCGGCGTCTGGTCGACGTCTCGCAGGACGTGATCATCCGCGAGGCCGACTGCGGCACCGAGGAGTTCATCGAGCTTGCGATCAACCTGCCCGAAGGGATCAACAAGTCCGTGATGGGTCGGGTTCTCGCCGAGGACGTGCACAAGGCGCTTGCGAGCGGCAAGCCTGGCAAGACAGTCGTCGCTGAGAAGGGCGAGTCGATCACGGCGCCGCGCCTGCAGGAGATCGCGGAAGCGCTCGAGGACGAGAGTGCGAAGCTACCGGTCCGTTCCGTGCTGAAGTGCCGTGCGGAGACGGGCGTGTGCCAGACCTGCTACGGCACGTTCCTCGCGACCGGCAACGTCTCGGACATCGGCGACGCGGTCGGCATCATCGCCGCACAGTCGATCGGCGAGCCGGGGACGCAGCTGACGATGCGGACGTTCCACACCGGCGGCGTCGCCGGCGCGGACATCACGCACGGTCTCCCGCGTGTCGTCGAGATCTTCGAGGCGCGCAACCCGAAGGGTGCTGCGACGCTCGCGGAGGTCGCCGGCCGGGTCGAGATCGAGGAGGCCGACCGCAACGTCAAGGTGACGGTCGTCCCCGATGCGCTCGACGAGAGCGGCGAGCTGATTTCCCCGAAGGAGTACACGCTGCCCCGCCGGTCGCGGCTGCTCGTCACGCACGGACAGGTGCTCGAGCAGGGCGACGCCCTCAACGAGGGCTCCCGTGCTCCGGCCGAGCTGCTCGACCTGCACGCGAAGGCGGGCAAGGGCTCGACCGACACCGAGCTGTACCTCGTCGGTGAGGTGCAGAAGGTCTACAAGTCGCAGGGTGTGGACATCCACGACAAGCACATCGAGCTGATCGTCCGCCAAATGCTGAAGAAGGTGCGCGTGATGGAGGCCGGGGACACGTCCCTGCTCCCGGGCGAGCTGGCCGACAAGACGAAGGTCGAGCGCGAGAACGCGAAGCTGAAGAAGAAGGACGAACGGGCGACGTTCGAGCCGCTGATCCTCGGGATCACCAAGGCGTCGCTCGCGACCGAGTCCTTCCTCTCGGCGGCGTCCTTCCAGGAGACGACGAAGGTGCTGACCGACGCCTCGATCGAGGGCAAGGTCGATCGCCTGCTCGGCCTGAAGGAGAACGTGATCATCGGCAAGCTGATCCCGGCGGCCACCGGCCTCAAGCGCTACCGCCAGATCGGGATCGGCCCGTCCGACTCCGTCCCCGCGCACCTGTACAAGCGACCGGAGACGGAGACCGAGCTGCTGGCCCGGCTGGAGGAGATCGGCGGCGACGGTGCCGGCCTCGACCTGGAGGCGCTCGGACTCACGTTCGGCGGACAGCCCCAGTCCGGAAACGGCAGCGCGGACGAGGTCACCTCCCACGATGCGGGCGAGGCGACCGAGGTTCCTGAGGTCGATTCCAAGGTCGACGAGGACAAGTAGTCCTCGACGACACGGAGTGACGCGAGGGCGGCCGAAAGGCCGCCCTCGCTGTTTCCGGACGTGTCCGCCGCGTGACGCGAATCACCAGGGACAAGTCCTGGGTGACCCGCCGCACGCTCTGCTACAACGGGCGCCTGGTCAAGCTCGCCCTCACGATCGTTCTTGCCGCCGGCGCGTTCGCGGCGTTCTCCGGGCCTGCCGCGGCGGCGGCCTGCGGCCTACCGGACGGGAAGCCGCTCTGGATCGACTTCGGCGCCCCGGAGCTGCTCGAGCGCTTCGGGCGGCCCGGCGTGACGGTCGGCGGCTCGGGTGCGGACTATCCGACGAGGGCCCGGGCGGCGGGGGCGAAGACCGTCTACTGGGATATGTATCTGAGCGCGCGCCTCGGCACGCCGACGCAGCCGGCCGATCCTGACGGGCTGCCCGCGAAGGCGCAGCGAGTCTTCGACTTCGCAGTCCTCTCGGCCGGCTGTCCCGATCCGGTGATCGTGATGAACGAGCTCTTCGGCGCCTCGACGCCGACGCCCTGGACGCCGACGACCGCCCGCTACCGCGCGAACGTGCTCGAGTGGGCGCGGCTGCTGAAGGCGAAGGGGGGACAGCCGGTGCTGCTCGTGTCGAGCGAGCCGTTCGCGGGCGGCGACGCCGGCCGGTGGTGGCGCGACCTCGCGCAGGTCGCCGACATCGCGCTCGAGAAGTACTTCAACGCGCCCGCCGTGCACCGGGCCGGACCGGAGCTCGGAAGCAGGCGGATGCGCACGTCGATGCGCGATTCGCTCGCCCGCCTCTTCGCCGCGGGCGTACCGCCGACGAAGCTCGGCATCGTGCTCGCGTTCCAGACCCGGCGTGGCACCGGCGGCCGCGAGGGGCTCGAGCCGGCGGGCGCCTGGTTCGAGGTCTCGAAGCTGCAGGCACTCGCGGCGAAGCAGGTTGCCCGCGAGCTGGGCCTCGCCTATGTCGTCTCCTGGGGCTGGGGCTTCTTCAACGAGCAGGCACGCGACCCTGACAAGCTCGGAGCCGCCTGCGTCTGGCTGTGGACTCGCGACCCGTCGCTTTGCGACGCCGGCTCGCTTCCGGAGCGCTTCGACCGCGACCTCCGCGCCGGCCAGATCGACCTGCCGCGCGGCGTCCGCTGTGCGTTCGGGAGCGCCACGATCACGACGAACGAGATTGCCGCGCTCGCCCGCGTGACTCGCGACGCGGACGCAGCACTGACGATCCTCTACGCACGGCTCGTGCAGCGACGCGCTGCCGCTGTTGCTCCCGGCGACGTCCGGGGAGCCGAGCGCTTGATCGTGCAGCGACGTTTCGGCGGCCACCGTGCTCGCTACCTCGCGGCCCTGCGACGCGCACGGGCCGACACCGCCGTCGCGCTCGGCGCGATCGCCGATGAGTTGCGACGGCAGGCGCTGCTCCTGCGGCTTCGCGCCGCACCACCGTCCGCGGCCGAGGTTGCCGACTTCGCAGCGACGTACGCAGCCGTCGCGCTGCGCGATCTCCCGGGCGCCGGCGAGGTTCCCGGCGTCGATCCCGCGACGCCGCTCGGCCTGCTACCGGGCGAGCTGGCCCGTCAGGCGATCGTCCGTGCGCTCCGCCACGCCGCCCGCGCTGAGCGCTACGCGGCCTGGGCCGAGCGGCACCAGGAGCGCGCGCTCGGCGAGCTCCGCTGCACTCGCGACCGTCTCCCGACGGTCGGGAGCGTGCCGCTCACGAGCTGGTTGCCGTTCCTGGCGCCTCCCGCGGGAAACTCATAGACGCGTCCACCGCCACGACCGTTCCCTTGCCTGCGCCCTTGGCACGGTAGAGCGCCTCGTCTGCCCGCTCGAAGAAGGAGATCGCGTCGTCGTCGGGCCGCAGCTGGGTCACTCCCGCCGAGAGGTGCAGCCGCCCCGCATGACCGATCGGTCGGACCGAGATCGAGTGCTCGAGCCGCTTGTAGAGCTGGTCTGCGTCCTGCAATGACGATTCGGGCAGGATCACTGCGAACTCGTCGCCACCGACCCGACACGCCACGTCGGCCGATCGGACGACGTCACGGACCCGCTCGGCCGCTTCGGCAAGGACGCCGTCGCCGGCGAGGTGGCCGATGCGGTCGTTGATCGCCTTGAAGTCGTCGAGATCGAAGACGACGAGCGCGAGGCTGCGGTTGTAACGCTGGGCGCGTGCGACCTCACGGGCGAGCGTCTCGTGGAAGTAGCGCCGGTTGTGCAGACCGGTGAGCGCGTCCAGGTCTGCGAGTTGGCGCGCCTCGCGGAAGCGACAGGCGTTGTCGATCGCCGGACCGGCTCGCAGCGCGAGCTCTGCGAGCTCGTCGGTGCCGGACTCGGCGAACGCGTCACGACCGTCGCGGGAGTAGGCCGAGAGGTAGCCGAGCTGCTCGCCCTGGCTGACGAGCGGAACGGCGAGCCCGGCCATGATCGGCGAGGCGTCGCGCGAGTCGAGCGGCCCGTAGTCGTACTCGACCGAAATCGAGCGCGGCAACGAACCGTCCGGCGGCCCCTTGATCGCGCTGACCGGCTCGCCGGCGCCGAGCCCGGCTGCCGACACCACCGCATTGTCACCGTCGCCGACCGCGACCACCACGGCGTCGACGCCGCGAAGGGCGCTCGTCGCGTCGAGCGTGCGCGTGATCACCTCGTCGAGGTCGATCGTCACGCCCAGCTCGCCGAGCATGCGGTTGCGTCGATTCTCCTCCTGCGCCCGCTCCAGCGCCTCGGAGAGATCGCGCACCATCGCATGCATGCGCTCGTCGATCTGCGCCGCGACGGCGTTCAGCTTCGCCTCCGTCGAACCGCCCGACCTGCGACCGAGCAGGAACATCGCGACGACGAGGAGTGTCGCGGCGAGGGCCGCACCGCAGGCGATCAGGATCGTGGTCATGGGGGTACGGCCGGAAGTGCCGCAGAGGCCTCACTGTAAGCGACCTTCATCGCCTGGTCTATGGTTTCAAAAGCGTAATTGCGGGCTGCCAGGTGCCTACGTTTGCCGACGTCAGCGATCTTCGGTACTATCCGCTGTCCGGTTGGCAGGGTGATTTGCGTGCCCGGCCGACCGTTGCTGTGTGAGCACACAGCGACCCGTTCGAGTGATCCAGGAGAGAGACGCGTGCCGACAACAAACCAGCTTGTTCGCAAGGGCCGCCGGACGCCGCAGTCGAAGACGAAGACGCCGGCGCTGCGCGGAGCCCCGCAGAAGCGGGGTGTCTGCACGCGTGTCTACACGACGACCCCGAAGAAGCCGAACTCGGCGCTGCGTAAGGTCGCGCGCGTGCGGCTGACGAACGGGATGGAGGTCACGACCTACATTCCGGGCGAGGGCCACAATCTCCAGGAGCACTCGGTCGTGCTGATCCGTGGCGGCCGCGTCAAGGACCTTCCGGGTATCCGCTACAAGGTGATCCGTGCCGCGCTCGACACGGCCGGCGTCCCCGACCGCAAGCAGGGTCGCTCGAAGTACGGGGCCAAGAAGGCGTAATGCCTCGCCGCGCAGACATCACGCCGCGCGTGCTCCTTGCCGATCCGGTGCACTCGTCGACGCTGGTCACGCAGTTCATCAACGCGGTCATGCTCGACGGGAAGCGCTCGACGGCCGAGCGGCTCGTCTACGACGCGCTCGCGATCGTGGCCGAGAAGACCGGCAAGCCGCCGGTCGAGGCGCTGGAGTCGGCCGTGAAGACGGTCACCCCGGTGCTCGAGGTCCGCTCCCGCCGGGTCGGCGGCGCGAACTACCAGGTGCCGATCGAGGTGCCTCAGCGCCGGGCACGCACGCTTGCAATCCGCTGGCTCGTCCAGTTCTCCCGCGATCGGCGCGAGAAGGGCATGCAACTGAAGATCGCCGGCGAGCTGATGGATGCGATCAACTCCCAGGGCGGCGCATTCAAGAAGAAGGACGACATCTACCGGATGGCGCAGGCCAACAAGGCCTTCGCGCACTACCGCTGGTAGGGGAGACATGAGCACGACCGCCACACGTATCGCGCTGGACCGCGTCCGCAACATCGGGATCATGGCGCACATCGACGCCGGCAAGACGACGACGACGGAGCGGATCCTCTACTACACCGGCCGCACGCACAAGATGGGCGAGGTGCACGAGGGCGCCGCGACGATGGACTGGATGGCGCAGGAGCAGGAGCGCGGGATCACGATCACGTCGGCGGCGACGACGGCGGAGTGGCGCGACCACAAGATCAACATTATCGATACGCCCGGGCACGTGGACTTTACGGTCGAGGTCGAGCGGAGCTTGCGCGTGCTCGACGGCGCGGTGGCCGTCTTCGACGCCGTCGCGGGCGTGCAGCCGCAGTCCGAGACCGTCTGGCGCCAGGCCGACAAGTACAAGGTGCCGCGGATCGCGTTCATCAACAAGATGGACCGCACCGGCGCCGACTTCTTCGCCTCGATCAAGTCGATGGTCGACAAGCTCGGCGCCAACCCGGTTCCGATCCAGCTGCCGATCGGCTCGGAGGAGCACCACCGCGGCGTCGTCGACCTCGTCGAGATGAATGCGATCACCTACGAGGACGACCTGGGCGAGAAGTTCACCGTCGGCGAGATCCCGGCCGAGCTCGCCGAGCAGGCGCACGAGTACCACCACCTGCTGATCGACGCCGTCGCCGAGCACGACGACGAGCTGACCGAGACCTATCTGACCGACGAGTCGCTCGTCACGCCCGAGATGATCAAGCGGGCGCTCCGCGCAGGCACCCTCGCCGACGCGCTGAC
>JBDSOJ010000188.1:0-9988 GCA_039914895.1 Gaiellaceae bacterium | reverse complement strand
CGAGTGAATCTCCGGGCCAGTGTGCCGTCGGCATCGGAGGCTCGGCTCTCGAAGCGTGGCAGGGTACTCGATGTCGACGAGGTCGCTGAATCGATCGCGCGACCGCTGCGTTCGTCACAGCCGGCGGTACGATCCGGCGGGTGCAGGCCTACGATCTGACGACGCTCGACACCGGCGAGCGCGTGATCACCGAGCACGTCCCCAACGTGCGCTCGGTCTCATTCGGTTTCTGGATCGGGACCGGCTCGCGCGACGAGACGGACGCGCGCGCGGGCGTCTCGCACTTCATCGAGCACCTGCTCTTCAAGGGGACGAGCACGCACTCCGCGCAGGAGATCGCGGAGATCTTCGACAGCCTCGGTGGCGAGCTGAACGCGGCCACCTCGCGCGAGACGACGCTCGTCTTTGCGCGCGTCCCCGACGACCGGCTCGAGCCCGCGCTCGACGTGATGGCGGGGATGGTCTACGAGCCGGCCTTCGCCGAGATCGACTCGGAGCGCGAGGTCGTGCTCGAGGAGATCGCGATGGTCGACGACAACCCGCAGGACCTCGTCCACGACGTGGTCGCGGAGGCGGTCTTCGGCGGCCACCCGGTCGGCCGCCCGGTGATCGGCCGCGCCGAGGTGATCTCGAGCGTCAGCAAGCGTGCTCTCGCGGCCTACCACCGGGCCGCCTACGCGGCAGACAACATCGTCATCGCGGCAGCGGGCAACGTCACTCACGACCGCATGGTCGAGCTTCTCAGCTCGCGCCTCCCGGCGACCGAGACGAAAGGCCGCCGCATCCGCAAGCCGTTCGGCCGTGTGCCGCCGCCCGGTTACCGCTTCCAGCGCAAGGCGACCGAGCAATATCACGTCTGTCTGGGGGCGCCCGGGATCTCGCGGCGCGACGAGCGGCGCTTCGCCGCGTCTCTGCTCGACTCGATCCTCGGCGGCTCCGCCTCGTCGCGGCTCTTCCAGGAGATCCGGGAGAAGCGCGGCATGGCCTATTCGGTCTACAGCTTCGCCTCCCAGTACTCCGACTCGGGCCAGGTCGGCCTGTACGTCGGCACCCGCGAGGAGAATCTCGTCGAGTGCTTCGAGATCGTCGCGCGCGAGCTCGCGGACGTCTCGGCCGGCAACGTCCGGCCCGGCGAGCTCGAGCGGGCGAAGGAGAACCTGAAGGGCCGGATGCTGCTCGCGCTGGAGTCGACCTCGAACCGGATGAGCCGGCTCGGGAAGGCGCTGATCACGGACACCGATCTGCTCTCGCTCGACGAGCTCGTCGAGCGGGTCGAAGCGGTCACGGCCGACGACGTCGCCTCGCTGGCGGGCGAGCTCCTTCGGCTCGACCGGCTCTCTGCGGCCGGGATCGGGCCGAGTGAGGCGCGCTTCCGGGCAGCCGTCGAGCGCGTCAATCCCGCCCTCGTCGCTCGACCCGCGGCATGAAGGTCTTGCTCCTGGGCAGCAGCGGAAAGGTCGGCGCGGTGCTCGGCCCCGCGCTCGAGGCGGCCGGACACGAGCTCGTCGAGTCGGCGCAGGACGCCGAGGTGACTGTCGACTTCACGCGGCCCGACGCGGTCGAGGAGAACGTCCGCGCCGCTTTGGAGGCTGGCATCCCGGTCGTGATCGGGACGACCGGCTTCGACCAGGAACGCGTGGCGGCGCTCGCGCGCGAGCACGGGCAGCCCGTCTTCTACGCGCCCAACTTCGCGCTCGGCGCGGTGCTGATGATGCGCTTCGCCGCCGAGGCGGGGAAGCTGATGCCGCACGCCGAGATCGTCGAGCTCCACCACGACCAGAAGCTCGACGCACCCTCGGGGACGGCGAAGGCGACGGCGGCGCTGCTGCCGGAGGGGACGCCGATTCATTCCGTCCGCCTGCCCGGGCTCGTCGCTCATCAGGAGGTGATCTTCGGCGGGCCGGGCCAGACGCTGACGATCCGCCACGACACCACCTCGCGCGAGGCATTCGTCCCGGGCGTTCTGCTCGCGCTCGAGCAGATCCGCTCGCTGCCCCCGGGGCTCACGGTCGGGCTCGACGCGCTGCTGTAGCGATCGAGGCCGAAAGACGCGATCATGGGCGTCCTCGCCGACATCGACGTGAATGTACGCCGGATCCGCAGCATTCTCGAGGGAGAAGACCACCTTCGACGTTCGTTTGCGCGGGACCGGCGCAGACCACGGGGAGACGAGCAGGAGCCGGCCGCCGGCAGCGCCGCCGCCCGATGTAGAATCGTGGCGTGCTCGGCGAGGTGCTGACCGCGATCGTGACGCCGTTCCAGCGGGACGGCGCCGTCGACCTCGACAGCTTCCGTACCCTCGCGCGCCACCTCGTCGACAACGGCTCAGACGGCCTCGTCGTCACCGGCACGACGGGCGAAAGTCCGACGCTCTCCGACGACGAGCGCTTCCAGCTCTACGCCGCGGCGCTCGAGGAGGTCGGCGACCATGCCACCGTGGTGGCCGGCACCGGTACCTACGACACGCGCCACTCGGTCCACCTCACCGAGCGGGCGCACGAGCTCGGCGTCGATGCCGTGCTGATCGTGACGCCGTACTACTCGAAGCCACCGCAGCGGGGAATCGTCGCGCACTTCGAGGCCGTCGCGGCCGCGACCGACAAGCCGGTCGTCGTCTACAACATCCCCGGTCGGGTCGTGATCAACATCGAGCCGGAGACGATCTCGCAGCTGGCCGAGATCGAGAACGTGCGCGCCGTCAAGCAGGCCAACGACGACCTCGCGCAGGCGAAGCACATCGTCGAGACCGGCCTCGACCTCTACGCCGGCGACGACGACCTGATCCTGCCGTTCCTCGAGCTCGGCGGCATCGGCGGCGTCTGCGTGCACACGCACGTCGTCGGGCCGAAGGTGAAGGAGCTCGTCCGGCTCTGGAAGGCAGGCGAGCACGATGCCGCGCGGGCGCTCGACCGCGAGCTCGTCCCGTCGATCGAGCTGCTACGCGTCGTCGGCAACCCGATCGCGATCAAGGCGGCGCTGAACCTGCTCGGCCACGAGGTCGGCGGTCACCGGCTGCCGCTCGTCGACCCGACCGAGGACGAGCGCGAGCGCGTGCGCGACTGTCTCGCGCGGCTCGGCCTGCTCGAGCCCGCCGCGGTCTAACGCACATACACTCCGGCGCGTGAGCCTGCGGATCATCCCTCTCGGCGGCCTCGGCGAGGTCGGCAAGAACATGACCGTCTACGAGCACGGCGACCAGATCGTCGTCGTCGACGCCGGCCTCGCGTTCCCGCGCGACGAGCACCTTGGCGTCGACCTCGTACTCCCCGACATCTCCTACCTCGAGGGCAAGCGCGTCAACGCGGTCGTGCTTACGCACGGGCACGAGGATCACGTCGGCGGGCTGCCGTACCTCCTGCGCGAGGTCGACTGCGACAAGGTGATCGCGACCAAGCTGACGCTCGGCTTGATCAAGTCGAAGCTCGACGAGCACGGCCTGACGGCCTCGACCGAGCTGCAGGAGGCCGTCCCGAACGAGCAGATCCAGATCGGCTCGTTCAAGCTCGACTTCGTCCGGATGGCGCACTCGATCCCGGATTGCGTCGCGATCGTGCTCGAGACCGCCGCCGGACGCGTCCTCCACACCGGCGACTGGAAGCTCGACCACACGCCCGTCGACGGCCTCAAGACCGATGTCGGCCGCCTCGCCGAGCTCGGCAACCTGGGGATCGACCTGATGCTCGGCGACTCGACGAACGCCGAGCGGCCGGGGATGACCGGTTCGGAGCGGCTTGTCGGCGAGGCGTTCCGGACGCTGATCCCGCTCCGCAAGGGCCGCATCCTCGTCGTTTCGTTCGCGTCGAACGTGCACCGGATGCAGCAGGCGATCGACGTTGCGGTGCAGGTCGGCCGCAAGGTCGCGATCGTCGGTCGCTCGATGAAGAAGAACCTGAACATCGCGCGCCAGCTCGGATACCTCGACGTTCCCGAGCACATTCTCGTCAAGCCGCAGGACGCGATGTCGCTGCCGCCGGGCCAGGTGATGATCCTCTGCACCGGCAGCCAGGGCGAGCCGATGTCGGCGCTGACGCGGATCGCCTACGACGACCACCAGTCGATCTCGATCGCGCGCGGCGACACCGTGATCCTCTCGGCGAAGCCTGTGCCGGGCAACGAGCTGCGTGTGCACGACTCGATCAACCGGCTCGCTCAGATGGGCGCCGAGGTGTTGCACCAGGAGATCGCGCCGGTGCACGTCTCCGGCCACGCGTGCTCGGAGGAGATGCGGACGCTCCTCTCGCTCGTGCGCCCGCGTGCGCTGATGCCGGTGCACGGCGAGTACCGGATGCTTGCGGCGCACGGCCAGCTCGCACGCGAGGCGGGCCTGCCGGCGGAGGCGATCCTGATCGGCGAGAACGGCTCCGTGGTCGAGCTCGAGCGCGGGCGGACGCCGCGGATCGTCGACCGGATCGAGGCCGGCGTCACGTTCGTCGACGGCCTCGGCGTCGGCGACGTGCAGGACGTGGCGCTCCGCGACCGGCGTCGGCTCTCCGAGGACGGCGTCCTGATCATCGTCGCGACGCTCGCGGGCTCGAACGGCGCCTCGACGGCGCCACCCGAGCTGATCGCGCGCGGGATGGGCGACTCCGACGAGCTCGTCGACGAGCTCCGCGCGGAGGCGCTGAACGTGCTCCAGGACCTCTCGTCGGACGGGATCACGGAGATCAAGCTGATCCAGGAGCATCTCCACGACGCACTCGGGCAGGTGGTCTACGACAGAACCCGCCGGCGGCCGATGATCCTTCCCGTGGTGATCGAGGTATGAGCGACTGGCCGGACGTCCTCGTGGGCCACGCGGCGAGCGAGCTGACCGCGCGGCGGCTGATCGTGCAGCTGCGTGCGTGCGAGGCCTCCGCGCTCGCGTTCTGCCGCCTGCTCGAGCGCTGGGGTAGGGGCGAGGCGCAGCCTGCGACGGCCGGCGGCCGGGAGGCGGCGCTGCGGCACGCGGCCGACCGGGTCGAGACCGCGCTCGCCGGGCTCGAGGTTCCGCTCGGCCGCTATCTGCTCGAGCTCGAGGCCGATCAGGCCGAGGGCCGCTCCTGGTATCTCGGGCCGGGTGCGGGCGAGCTCGTCGAGTGGCGCCCGGTGCTGACGCGTGCCGGCGTCCACGCCTGCCCCGACCGTGTCGCGTCCGCCTACCTCGAGCTCGCCGTGCTCGTCCGCGCGCTCCAGGGCCTTTCTGACGCGGCGCGGCTCGACGCCTCGCCCGACGCGTCCTCGCTCTGGGCGGGACTCTTCGACCTGCGCGACACCCTGCTCGGCTCGACCGTGAACGACGTGCGCGCGCTCGCAGCCTGAGCTTGTGTTGAAACAACACAAGCTCGTCGTCCACCCGCCCCGTTCCGTGCTTCGAGGGCACTTAGTGTTGATTCAACACAAAGTCGGATGAGCGCGTCGATCACCGTCGTCGGGAGCGTCAACCTCGACCTCGTCGCCCGCGTCGAGCGGTTGCCGCGGGCGGGGGAGACGGTCACGGACGCCGTTTTCGCCCGGGTCAGGGGCGGCAAGGGCGCGAACCAGGCCGTCGCGTGCGCGCGCCTCGGCGCCGACGTGACGCTCGTCTGCTCGGTCGGGATCGACGTCTTCGCCGAGGAGGCGCTGCCGCAGGAGGAGCGGCTGACGCTTGCGGCGGCCCGTGTCGAGGCGCCCACCGGCGTCGCGCTGATCCTCGTCGACGCGAACGGGGAGAACCAGATCGCGGTCGCGCCCGGCGCCAACAGCGAGCTGAGAGACTTCGAGCTGCCGCCGAGCGACGCCGTTCTCGTCCAGCTCGAGATCCCGGACGAGGCAGTGCGCCGCGCCTGGGAGCAGTCGACCGGCCTCTTCTGCCTCAATGCGGCCCCCGCCAGACCGATCGACGTCGACGCCGAGCTCACCGTCGTCAACCGCTACGAGCTCGAGGTGCTGCGGCGGCGGGACGGTTTCGTCGCGGTCACGCTCGGCGCCGAGGGCGCGATCCTGCTCGAGGACGGGGAGGAGGTCGCCCGGGCCGAGCCGCCGCCGGTCGACGCGGTCGACGGCACCGCCGCCGGCGACGCGTTCACCGCCTGTTTGCTCGTCTCCTGGCTCGAGGGGATCGAGCCGGAAGCTGCGTTGCAACGCGCCTGCGCGGCCGGCGCGCTCGCCGCGGCGCGCTTCGGCGCGCAACCGTCGCTCCCCACAGCGGCCGAGATCGACGCCATACTCGCGCGGTGACGACTCCGGTCATCCTCGACTGCGACCCCGGGCACGACGACGCGATCGCGTTGCTGCTGGCGCTCGCGAGCCCGGAGCTCGAGCTCGTCGGCGTCACCACTGTTCACGGCAACCAGACGCTCGAGAAGACGACCGACAACGCGCTCCGGGTGCTTGCGCTGGTCGATCGCACCGACATTCCGGTCGCAATGGGCGCGGACCGCCCGCTCTCGCGCAAGCTTCACGTTGCCGCCCACGTGCACGGCGAGAGCGGCCTCGACGGCCCCGAGTTGCCCGAGCGCGCCTCCGAGCCGATCGCCCAGCACGCGGTCGACTTCCTCGTCGAGTGCGTGACGCCGGAGACCGTCCTCGTGCCGGTCGGGCCGCTCACGAACGTGGCGCTCGCGCTCGACCGCGGGATCGAGCCGGCGCGAATCGTCCTGATGGGCGGCGCGATCGCCGAGGGCAACATGACCCCGGCCGCCGAGTTCAACATCTGGGCCGACCCCGAGGCGGCGGCACGCGTCTTCGGGTCGGGGCTCGACGTGACGATGCTCGGGCTCGACGTCAAGCACGGAGCGCTACTCACGCCCGAGTGGGCGGAGCGATTCCGGGCCGCCGGCCGCGTCGGCACCTTCGTCGCCGAGCTGGTCGAGTTCTTCAAGCGCTACCACGAGCGAACCTACGGCTGGGACGGCGCCCCGATCCACGACGCCGTCGCGCTCGCGCACGCCTTCCGGCCTGGGATCGTCACGACCGAGGAGATGAACGTCGAGATCGAGCTCGAGTCGGAGCTGACCCGCGGCCGCACCGTCGCCGACCGCTGGCACCGCACCGAGCGGGAGCCGAACGCCCACGTCGGCGTCGGCATCGACGCGGACGCGTTCTTCGAGCTCCTGCTCGCGAGGATCGCGACCTTCGGTTGAGCACGAGGCTCGTCGCAGCCGCGATCGCGCCGCACGGAACGCCGGCGCTCGAGGAGGGGCCGACGCGCTCCGCTCTGGAGGAGATCGGGCGGCGCTTCGTCGCCGCCGCGCCGGAGGCGACGATCGTCCTCACGCCCCACAACGTCCACGTCGAAGGTCACTTCGCGGTCGTTACCGCCGCGAGCGTCGGTGGCTCACTCGCCGAGTCGGGGAGGGCGGACGTCGCGCTGGTGCGCCAGGTCGACCGGACGCTCGCAGACGCGGTCGTGCGTGCAGCTCGGGCGGCCGAGCTGCCTGCGCTTGGGGTCTCCTACGGCGGTAACGACCCTGCGAGCGCCGTGGCGCCGCTCGACTGGGGCACGCTGATCCCGCTCCACTTCCTGCCGGAGACGCCTGTCGTCGTCGTCAGCCCGGCGCGCGAGCGGCCGCTCGAGGAGCACGTGCGGCTCGGCGTCGCGATCGCCGCCGCCTGCGAGGGCCGCCGGGTCGCCCTCGTCGCGAGCGCCGACCACGGCCACGCTCACGACCCGGACGGCCCCTACGGGTTCGATCCCGCAGCCGCCGCCTACGACGAGCGCGTCGTCGAGCTCGTTCGAGCGAACAGCCTCCATCGCCTCACGGAGCTCGCGCCGATCGTCGACGCCGCGAAGGCCGACAGCCTCTGGCAGCTGCTCGTCCTTCACGGCGCGCTCGGGGACGCCTACGACGTCGAGCTGCTCTGCTACGAAGCGCCGACGTACTTCGGCATGCTGTGCGCCGTCTATGCGTCTTCCGCCTAAGCTCATCCCGGTCGCGGTTGCCGCGGCGGGCGCGCTCGCGCTCGGGGTCGGCTCTGTCGCGACACTCGGCGGCAACCTCTGGGGGGTCCTGCTCGCGCTCGGCGGCGCGGTCCTGCTCGGCTGGTCGGTGCGAGAGTCCAGGCCATAGACCAAGAGGTCTCCGGGCCGCGACGGATTCCGATCTTGCGCTGATGAGCAGGGCTGACCAGAGCCGCGTCGAACGCGCCTCCATGGCAGCCAGGAAGAAAAAGCGGCCGCTGCGGCCTCGCACGCCCTCGCGCGTCAAGAAACGGACGACGAAGAAGAGAGGACGCGCCCGCGCGGCGCACGAGCACCCGGAGCTGATCGGGCTCGGCCTCGCCGCGGTCGGCCTCTTCCTCGCCTCACTGTTCTATCTGGGCTGGGAGGGAGGCGTCGCCGGGGACAAGATCGAAGCCGGGCTTCGCGACCTTGTCGGCTCGGCCGCATACGTAGCGCCGCTGGCGCTCGTGATCGTCGGCGGCCTGATGCTCTTCCGCAGCGCCCTGCTCGAGGTACAGCCGTTCCGGACCGGTCTCGCCGTCACGGTCGCCGGGCTGATGGTCACGCTCGGCTCCGAGCATGGAGGCGTCGTCGGCAACGTGCTCGGCGGCGGGATCGCGAAGCTGCTCGGCGGCACCGGTTCCGCCCTCGTCGGCCTGACCGCGCTGCTCGCGGGAGGGCTCCTGCTCTCGGGTGCCTCCTACGGCGCGCTCCTCCGCCGCTCACAGGACGCCGTCCGCCGAGCCGTCGCACGGCCGGAGAAAGTGTTGAAGCACCACGAAGTCCTCGCGCCGCCGCCCGGGCCGGTGCGCCACGAGCCGCCGGTCGACGTCGTCCACGACTACCCGGACGTCGTCTCAGAAGGTCTCTCCGAGCCGCCTCCGCTCCTCGTCCGCCCGGACGATGAGACGGAGGAGCAGGGCGCGCTCTTCGCGCTCCCGCGCGCCGAGGGCGCCTACGTGCTGCCCGACCGCGCGGTGCTGAGGACGTCGCCGGCGATCGCCAAGTCCCAGAGCGGGGCCGACCAGCGGACAGCCGACACGCTCGTGACCGCGCTCGCGCACTTCGGTGTCGAGGCGACGATCGTCGGCCAGATCGCCGGCCCGCGCGTGACCCGCTACGAGCTCCAGCTCGCCCCCGGCACGAAGGTCTCGAAGGTCGCCGCGCTCAAGGACGACCTCTCCTATGCGCTCGCGACCACGGAGATCCGGATCCTGGCGCCGATCCCGGGCAAGCAGGCGGTCGGCGTCGAGGTACCGAATCTCTCACCGAAGATCGTCACGCTCGGCGACATCTACGACGAGCTGCCCTCGAGCGCGAGCCCGCTAGCCGTCTGGCTCGGCAAGGACATCTCCGGCAACGCCGTCTGGGCCGACCTGGCGCGGATGCCGCACATTCTGATCGCGGGTACGACCGGCTCGGGCAAGTCGGGCTGCATCAACACGATCCTGACCTCGATCCTGCTCCGCTCGACCCCGGACGAGGTGCGGATGATCCTGATCGACCCGAAGCGGATCGAGCTCAACTACTACGAGTCGATCCCGCACCTGTTGACGCCGGTCGTCTCGAGCCCGAAGGAGGCGAGCGCCGTCCTCGCCAACGTGGTCGCGGAGATGGAGCGCCGCTACGAGCGCCTCTCGATCGTGCGCGCCCGCAACCTGCCCGAGGCGAACCGAGCCTTCCGGGCCCGCGGCGAGGATCCGCTGCCCTACCTGCTGGTCGTGATCGACGAGCTCGCCGACCTGATGATGATCAGCCCGCAGGCGGTCGAGGACGCGATCATCCGGCTGGCGCAGAAGTCACGCGCCGTCGGGATCCACCTCGTGCTCGCGACACAGCGGCCGTCCGTCGACGTGATCACCGGCATGATCAAGGCGAACGTGCCGAGCCGGATCGCCTTCGCCGTCTCGAGCCAGACCGACTCGCGCGTGATCCTCGACGGCGCCGGCGCCGAGAGCCTGCTCGGCCAGGGCGACATGCTCTTCAAGCCGCTCGGCACGTCGCGGCTGCAGCGCGTCCAGGGCGCGTACGTGAGCGAGGAGGAGGTGACGCTCGTCGTCGAGCAGTGCCGCCACCAGCGCGAGCAGG
>JBDSOJ010000159.1:0-10224 GCA_039914895.1 Gaiellaceae bacterium | reverse complement strand
GCGTTGATCACCGGAGGCTCGTCCGGCATCGGACTCGCGATCGCGAGGATGCTTCGCGACGAGGGCTTCGAGCTGACGCTCGCGTCGCGCACAGCCGAGAAGGTGGAGGCGGCCGCGGCCGAGCTGGGCGCGACCGCGATCGCCGCGGACGTCTCGAATCCGGAGGATTGCGAACGCATCGTCCAGGAGCACGTCGGGCGCGCGGGCGGCCTTGATCTGCTCGTCAACTCCGCCGGGATCGGGATCGCCGGACGGGTCGAGGACGCGCAGCTGAAGCACATCGACCGGCAGCTTGCGATCAACCTGCGCGGGCTCGTGCTCGTCACGCAGGCGGCGATCCCGCACCTGCGCGAGACGAGGGGCTGGATCGTCAACCTCGCCTCGATCGCCGGCACGCAACCGGTGCCGATCCTGCCGATCTACGCCGCGACGAAGGCTGCCGTGATCTCGCTCACGCACTCGCTCAACGCCGACCTCGACGACGGCGGCGTCCGCGCGATCGCGATCTGCCCCGGCTTCGTCGACACGCCGATGGCCGAGTTCGCCGGCCTCCCCGGCGACGAGATGATTCAGCCCGAGGACTGTGCCGAGGTCGTACGCATGTGCCTGCGCCTGAGCCCGCGCGCGCGCGTGCCGCAGGTCGTGATCGAGCGCGTCGGCTCGAGCGACAAGATCGCCTGACGGCCCTACAGGTCGCCGGGCGTCCGGATGATCCGCCAGAGCTCGAAGGGGCCGAGTCCGACGGAGAGCACGAATCCGGCCACGGCGATCGTGTCGTTGACGCGGGCCATCAACGCCGACGCGACGAGCAGCGCCGAGATGATCATCGCCGCGCCGAGCCGGTTCGCCACCGATCGCGCCACGTGCTCGAGCTCCTCGAGGCCGGTGGGCTGGATCCCCAGCTTGAGCGTGCCGGTCTCGAACCGGGACGCGAGCTGGGCGATCCGCCGAGGCATCCGCAGCAGCGGCTCGGCCTGGGTGTAGGCGAGCGAAAGCAGGTTCGACGGCTCCAGCAGCCGCTCCGTCTCCTGCAGCATCACCTCACGCCGTCCTCCTCGAACAGCTCGATCGGGTCGAGCCCGGGATCGAGCGCGCGCGCGACCGAGTCGGCCTGCGAGAGCGTCTTGCCGACGAGCGCGAAGCCGGTCGGCAGCGCGATTCCGTGGTCGAGCGCGATCCGTTGCAGGTCGGCCAGCGCCTCGCCGACGCGGATGCCGGTGAGCGGGCGCCAGTGGTAGCGCGGGAGCTTGCGGCGCAGGTCGTGCACGAAGCCGGCCTCGTCGGAGGTCAACGTCGTCAGCGAGAGCCCCAGGATGAGGTCGCCGACGTCGTCCGCGCGGTTTGCGCGAGCGCGAGCAGCAGGAGTCCGAGCGCACGCCGTGTGTCGTCGTCGAGCCGGCCGAGCAGGCCGAAGTCGAGCAGGGCGAGCCGTCCATCCTCGGTGAGCAGGACGTTGCCTCGGTGCGGGTCGGCGTGGTAGACGCCGTGCACGGTGATCTGCTGGACGTAGGCGCGGAAGAGCTCTCGCGCGAGCACCGCGGCCCGCTCGGGATCGAGGCCGTGCTGCTCGGTGACGCGCTCGCCGACGATCCGCTCCTGAACGAGCACGCTGTCGGTCACGTACGGATGAATCATCTCCGGCACGATCAGGTGCTCGTGATCGGCGACGATCCGCGCGATCAGCTCGGAGCCGTGCGCCTCCTCGACGAAGTCCAGCTCGGCGGTGAGGTGCGCCTGGAGCTCGTCAGCCAGCGCCGACAGCTGCAGGAGCCGGGCGGTCTGCGAGCGCCCTTCCGCGAACGACGTCAACGACCGCAGCAGCTCCAGGTCGAGCGCAACCTCGTCCTCGATTCGCGGACGCCGCACCTTGACGACGACCTCCCGTCCGGTCCGCAGGAGCCCGCTGTGGATCTGAGCGATCGAGGCGCAAGCGAGGGGCTGCTCGTCGAGCCGCGCGAAGTTCTCGAGGCCGATCTCCTCGTCGATGATCCGCCGCGCCTCGTCGAAGGGGAACGGCCCCACCGTGTCGACGAGCTGCTCGAGCTCCTCGATGTAGACGTCGGGGAGCAGATCCGGACGCGACGAGAGCATCTGCCCGAGCTTGATGAACGTGGTACCGAGCTCCTCGAGCCCCTCGCGGAACGCACGCGCGCCCGTCCGGGTGGCAGGACGGTCGCCGACGGCGCCGATCTCGGCGAGCATGCGCAGCAGCCTGCCGGGAAGCGCAACACGGCCGACCTCGAGCGCGCGCCGAGCTTGGCGTCCTCTCAGGCCCCTTCCGCCTTGTTGCCCGGCCGGAAAGCGCCGGAAACGCGTCGAGCTACCCGAGCCGGTCGACGGCGCCGCCGAGCTCGCGCACCGAGACCGCGCCCTCGAAACGGTCACGAATCTTCCCGTCGGCGCCGACGACGAACACCCACGGCTCCGACGGCAGCTGCCACTCCTTGACCCAACGGTTCTCGCCTCTGGCGGGATCGTTGTCCTCGAAGACCTCGACGTGGATGAACCGGATCCGCTCGCCGGCATGCTGCCGACGCACCTCGCTGACGACGTCGACGACCGGGCCGCAGATGCGGCTGGTGCAGTACTTGGGCGTGGCGAAGACGACGACGAACCCTGTCTTTGCCGCGAGCGCGTCGGCGACCGAGCTGCGGTAGAGCTCGCGGTCGGGAGTCGCCGAGGTCGTCAGCGCGTCCAGCGTCGCGGTCTCGAGCGTCGGCGTCGTCGACGGAATCGCGGGCGCGCCGAGATCGGGTGCCGCGGTCTTCGCCTTGACGACGACGTTGCCGACCGCCTGGATCCGGCGGCCGCCGACCGGCTCGGCGAGCAGCCAGTAGGTGCCCGGCTCGTCGAGCTCGAGCCGGACCACGAAGATCTCCTGCGCCTCCCCAGGCTCGCTCCCGGCGATTCCGATCGGCTCGGCCCGCGCGGTCGTCTGCGCGAACGGCTTCGACTTCAGGCTGCGCGCGAGCCAGATCCTGGCCGTCGGGCGGGTGACGACACGGCTCTGTCCGTCGATGACGAGGAAGGTGAACCGAAAGACACCCGTCCCAAAGTCGGATGCGCCGCGAGTGATCGCGACGTCCTCGCCCGGAGCACGCCAGAGCGCTTCGAGCGTCGGGGCGTCCGGCTCCTCCTGCGTCGAGGAGGAGCCGCCGCAGCCTGCCGCGATGAAGCAGGCGGCCAGACCGAGAGCCGCAGCGAGTCGCACGCGGCGAGTCTAGCCAGGCCCGGTGGGTCTAGCTTCCGTCCGACCAGCTGAGGAAGCGACTAAGGGTCGCACCCCACGAGGCGAACAGGACTGACGCCGTGAGTGCGAAGAACAGCATACGAGTCTTCATTTGCCTCCTCCTTTCTTGTTCTAGAACCGCAGGTCCTGAAGCGCTTCGGCGGCATTCCGGTACAGCCGAGCTGCTTCGATGTCCTCGCCGCGCCGTGCGGCAAGGTCTCCCAGTGCCACCCACGCCCCGGCGCGATGGCTGACCGATGAGAGCTGCTCGAACGTGGCGTCGGCGGCGCGGAACGACAGCTCCGCCTCGTCGTGGCGCTCCCGCTCCAGCAGCGAGCGGCCGAGCACGATCTGTGCCTGACCGATCTCGTCGAGGAAGTCTTCGCGGCCCTCGAGCAGTCGCAGCGCCTCGCGCGCGTACTCCTCGGCCGGCTCCCACTCGCCCAGGTGCAGATGCACCGTCGCAAGGCCGTTGACGGCCTGGCCCGCGTCCGCCTGCGAGTCGGCCTCGACGGCGACCGCGAACGACGCTTTCAGCTGCTCGATCGCCTCGTGCGGCTTCCCGAGCAGCAGGCTCAGGCCGCCGAGGTTGTTCAGCAGCCGCCCGACCGTGCGCTCGTCGTCGAGCTCCTGGAAGAGATTCTTGGCCCGCTCCGCGTAGTTGCGCGAGAGCACACAGTGCCCCGTGCGCTCGGCGACGAGCGACGCCTGGAAGTAGGCATCGGCCATCTTGCGGCGATCGTCGACGCCCTGCGCGAGCTCGAGCGCGTGCTCCGCATCCTCGCGCGCAGCCTCGAAATCGCGCTGGCGACGGTGGCAGCGGGAACGCCAGTGGTAGATGTCCGACCGGAGCCCGTCGCAGGGCAGGTGGGAGCTCTCGGCGAGCGACAACGCCTCACCGAGCAGCGCGACCGCGGTCGACGTGCTCGCAAGCTTGTACCGGGCGACTCCGAGCCGGAAGACGAGCTCGGCGCGGTCGACGTCGGAGAAGACCGAGCCTTCGGCCAGAGCGCGAGCGCTGTTCAGCAGCTCGATCGCCGTCCGGACGTCGCCTTCCTGCAGCCGCGCCCAGGCCTCGCCGGAGCGGGTACGGACGTCGAGCTCGACGGAGTTCGTCGCCGACACCGCGGCGCGGACGTCCTCGTAGGCGTCGACGGCCTCCTTGTAGCGATACCCCTTCGAGAGCGCCTCGGCGCGAGCGAGCAGAGCCTCGACCCGGCTGCGCTCGTCCGTGGAGATGCCGTTCGAGAGAAAGGCGGGGTCGACGTTGAGTCGCTGGGCCAGCCATTCGACCGTCTCGGCGGTGGGGCGCGTCTTGCCGCGCTCGATCTGGCTCACGTATTCCTTCGAGAAACGGTCCCCGGCGAGCTCCGTCTGCGTCAGCCCTGCGGCGACGCGGAGAAGGCGGAGCCGATCGCCCAGGCGTGCGCCCGACGGGGCGGCGGCTGAGACGGTGCGGTGGGCGTTGGTGAGCTCGGTCATGGCGACAACAAACCTCGGTTCACGGAGTCAAGCGAGAAGTGGAGTGCCGCGCGTACCCCTTTGCGGGGATTTTTGAAGAGATCAACGGAGCTCGATCGCACGGTGAAGTAAATCTAGCGCAAATCACTTGACCGAGCTACTTGACTTTTTCGGACAGGGGCCTTACAGTCCAGCCAACTTGCACCGACCCGACGCCAGGATCGAGTGCAAGGGCGCGCCACCGAGATCAGGCGATCGCCGCAACCGCAGGGCCGTGATCGAGCCGCAGGGTCACGTCTCTCGGAGTGTCGCCCAGTGGCAGCTTGTCTCACGGAACGTCCCCGGAGCCGCAGCCGGGGACGTTCCTTTTTCTGTCGCATGCTCGGAATCCGCGGGAACGGATTCCGAGCGCGCAGATCCCTGAAGGGTCGGCCCCGCCTCCCAAACCAGTAGTCCTTGAAGGGTCGGCCGACTGCCGAAAGCCAGCACCATCTGTTGGTGTGAGGGGCTTGCTCTAGCCGGAGCCGGTGAGCCAGCGGTGGCGTTCGGCGGCGATGCGGGCGAGGTCGTCGGGGCCGAGGAGGCCGCCGAGGCGGTCGGCGAACGAGAGCAGGAGCGCCGCGCCGACGAAGACCCACGCCTCCGCGTCCGGGTCGCGGTCGGCTGGGACACCGCCGACCACCTGGGCACGTCGGACCGCCGAGGCGACGTAGTCGTGGACCTCGCGCAACTGCTCGCGGATGAAGCCGCGGATCTCCTCATCCGCGCCCGCCTCGGTGAGCGCCTGGATCCAGAGCGTCACCGGCTTGACGCCCCCGGAGGCGTGCAGCTCGCGCGTCGCCTGCCCGATCGCGGAGATCGCCTCACGGTCGCCGAGCTCGGCGAGCTTCGCGTCGAGCGCCTCGCGCAGCGAGAGCCAGGCCGAGTCGAGGCAGGCGAGATAGAGCTCGCGCTTGGAGGCGAAGTGGCGGTAGAGGATGGGCTCGGAGATGCCGGCCTCGCGCGCGATCTCGGCCGTCGTCGCGCCGCTGTAGCTGCCGCCGGCGAAGACGCGGAGGGCCGCTTCGACAATCGCCTGCCGGCGCTCGGCCGCCGGCAGGCGTGTCTGGCCGACCGGGCTCATGCCGCGAGCTCCACCGGCGCGGCGTCCTCCGCCCGCTCCTGGCGGACGAGCGCGAACGCGACGAACGAGCCCGCGAACGCGATCAGCGCCGCGACGAAGAGGGCGCGCTCGAAGCCGGCCATGAAGTCCTCGACGCGAGGCCGGCCGCCCGCCGCGCCGGCGACGATCGCGCCCATGAGGGCGATCCCGATCGAGCCGCCGACCTGCCGCATCGCGTTCAGCACCGCCGCGCCGACTCCCGACTTCTCGACCGGAACGGCTCGCGTCGCAGCCGCCGCGGTGGGGGTCATCGCCAGCGCCATGCCGAGGCCGCCGGCCAGGAAACCCGGAAGGATGCGCCAGAAGCTCGAGTCTGGACCCAGCTGCGAGAGGTAGAGCAGCTGGACGCCGAGCAGCACCATCCCGACCGTCATCAACCAGCGCGAGCCGTACTTGTCGGAGGCCTTCCCCGCGATCGGCGCAATCAGGATGATCAGCACCGTCATCGGCAGGAACGCGGCGCCGGCCTGGACTGCTGAGTAGCCGAGCACGTTCTGCATGTAGAGCGAGACGAAGAAGAAGACGCCGAACATCGAGAGGGCGACGAGCAGCATTGCGATGTTGGCACCGGCGTAGGTGCCGCTGCGGAAGAGGCTCAGGTCCAGCATCGGCGAGCGCCGGCGTCGCTCGATCACGACGAAGGAGGTCAACGCCACGACCGCGACGACGAACGAGCCGACGATCCGGGCCGAGGTCCAGCCGTACTCGTTCGCCTCGATCAGACCGTAGGTGAGCGCGAAGAGGCCGAGCGCCGACGTTCCGAGGCCCGGCAGGTCGAGGCTCTCGTGCGTCTCGTCTCTCGACTCCGTGATCAGGAGGAAGCTGGCGGCGATCGCGATCGCGCCGACCGGGACGTTGACGAAGAAGATCCAATGCCAGCTCAGGTGCTGGGTGAGCAGGCCGCCGACCAGGGGGCCGATGGCGAGCGCGAGCGCCGAGACGCCCGCCCAGATCCCGATCGCCATCCCGCGCTCCTTCGGGGGAAAGGTCGCGGCGATGATCGAGAGCGTCGCGGGGTTCATCAGCGCCGCTCCCACCCCCTGGACGATGCGGGCCGCGATCAGCAGCTCGCTCGAGTCTGCGAGCCCGCACCAGAGCGACGACGCCGTGAAGAGGAGGATCCCGGCAACGAAGATCAGGCGCCGGCCGTACGCGTCGGCGAGCTTGCCGCCGATCAGCATCAGGGCCGCAAAGCTGAGCGCGTAGCCGGTGACGATCCACTGCAGCTGGGAGAGATCGGCGCCGAGATCGTCCTGGATCGCGGGCAGTGCCACGTTCACGACGGTGTTGTCGAGCATGATCATGAAGAGCCCGAACGAGACCGCGGCGAGCGTCCACCACTTCCGGCGTTCCTCTGAGAAGATTGCGAGAGCCATGACGATTCCTTCCTCGAACGTTAGCGCACGCTAGGTTAGTGATCGCTAACGCGCTCGTCAACTACGCGTGGACGCCGACGCCGGCGCAGCTCGAGGCCGCGAACATCACCCGCCTTGCGCGCACACTCGGCTGCGACGACTACGACTCGCTCCACCGCATCTCGGTCGAGGAGCCCGATCGCTTCTGGCGGGCCGTCGCCGCCGACCTCGAGCTCGACCTCGCCCGGCCGTGGGATCGCGTCCTCGACGAATCGCGCGGAGTCGAGTGGACGACGTGGTTCGAGGGCGCGCGGCTGAACGTCGCGCAGGCGTGCGTGCACGCGTGGGCCGAGCGGACGCCCGACGCCGTCGCCGCGGTCTTCCGGAGCGAGGATGGTCTCCGTGACGAGTGGACGTTCGCGGAGCTCTCGCACCGGGTCACGACGCTGGCTGCTGCCCTCGCCGCCCTCGGCATCGAGGCCGGCGACCGCGTCGCGATCTACATGCCGATGGCTCCTGACGCGGCCGTTGCGTCCCACGCCTGCGCACACATCGGGGCGGTTCAGGTGCCGATCTTCTCCGGCTTCGCCGCGCCCGCGGTCGCGCAACGCCTTCAGGACTCGGGCGCCAGAGCGGTACTCACGGCCGACCACTCGCTCCGCCGGGGGACCCGGGTGCCGATGCGCGAGACGATCGCGGAAGCATTGCGGGAGTCACCGTCGGTGGAGCACGTGGTGGAGTGGACTCGGGCCGACCGGAGCTGGAACGTCGAGCCCGGCTCCGGCGAGCTGCCGCCGCTCGAGGTCGATGCCGAGCACCCCTACCTGCTCGCCTACACCTCCGGCACCACCGGCCGCCCGAAGGGGGCCTTGCACGTACACGGCGGCTTCCTGCTCTCGATCGCCCGCGAGGCGGCCTACCAGGCCGACATCCGCGCCGGCGACCGCGTCCTCTTCGCCACCGACATGGGCTGGATCATGGGCCCGTGGACGGTGGTCGGCGCCGGGTCGCTCGGCGCGGCGGTGATCTACATGGAGGGCGCGCCCGACCGTCCCGACGACCGGCTTTGGCGGCTCGTGGAGGAGGAGCGCGTGACGATGCTCGGCGTCTCGCCGACGCTGATCCGGGCGCTGATCCCGAAGGGCGAGCCGACCGCCGACCTCTCCTCGCTGCGGGCGATCACCACGACCGGAGAGCCGTGGAACGCCGGTCCGTACGACTGGCTCAACGAGCACGTCGCAGGCGCCGGCCGAATTCCGATCGTGAACATCTCCGGCGGGACGGAGGTCGGCGCCTGCTTCCTCTCCGTCGCCCTGACCGATCCGACGAAGCCGGTCTCGCTCGGATTCCCGGCGCTCGGGCAGGCGATGGACGTCTACTCGCCGGAGGGCGAGTCGCTGCGCGGTGAGGTGGGCGAGCTCGTCTGCACGCGCGCCTGGCCGGGGATGACGCGCGGGGTTTGGGGCGACGACGAGCGCTACCTCGAGACGTACTGGCGCCGCTTCCCAGGCGTCTGGACGCACGGCGACTGGGCGTCGATCGACGCCGACGGCTACTGGTACCTGCACGGCCGCTCCGACGACACACTCAACATCGCCGGCAAGCGGATCGGCCCGGCCGAGCTCGAGTCGGCTGCGCTCGACCATCCCTCGGTTGCCGAGGCGGCGGCGATCGGCGTCCCGCACGAGGTCAAGGGCGAGACGGCGTGGATCTTCTGCGCGCTGAAGCCGGGCGCCGCGGAGGACGCCGACGGGGTCAAGGCCGCGGTGGCGGCGAGCCTCGGCAAGGCGTTCGCGCCGGAGCGGGTGCTCTTCGTCTCGGCGCTGCCGAAGACGCGGTCGGCGAAGATCGTTCGGCGCGCGGTGCGCGCGACCGCACTCGGCGAGGATCCGGGCGACCTCTCGACACTGGAGAACCCCGAGACACTGGAGGAGATCGCGAATGCCGTCTCGTAGAGCGCTCGTCACCGGAGGAGGGCGCGGCATCGGCGCCGGGATCGCGCGCGAGCTCGCTGCCGCAGGGTGGCACGTCACCGTCGCCGGACGCACCGCCGAGCAGGTCGAGGAGGTGGCGAAGGAGATCGGCGGCGGCGCGGTCGTCGGCGACGTCTCGAAGCGGGACGACGTCGAGCGGATGCTCGCCGAGGCGGGTGAGGTCGACCTGCTCGTCGCGAACGCCGGAGTCGGAGTCACCGAGGACGCGGCGTGGGAGGTCGACCTCGACGAGTGGTGGCACGTGTTCGAGACGAACGTCCTCGGCGTACATCTCTGCTGCCGCGCCGCGATCCCGGGCATGCTCGAGCGCGGCAGCGGGCGAATCGTGATCACCGGGAGCGGCGCCTCGTACCTGCCCGGGGCGAGCGCGACCGCCTACACGGCGAGCAAGGCGGCGGTCTGCCGCTACGGCGAGACACTGGCGAACCGGCTCGAAGGACAGATCCCCGTGTTCGTGATCAGTCCCGGCCTCGTGCGCACGGAGATGACGGAGGGGCGCTTTCCGGAGGACGCGCCGTGGACGCCGCCCGAGTTGGCGCCGCGGCTCGTCCTCGAGCTCGCCTCCGGCCGCTTCGACGCCCTCTCCGGCCGCTACATCCACGCCGAGCACGACCCCGTCGACGAGCTCGAGCGGCGGATCGAACGGATCCTGGCGGAAGACCTGAACGCGATCCGGCTGCGCCGCGAACGTTAGGCGGGCGCGATCCAGGTCTGGCGTGCGAGCGCGAGCAGCTCGCCATCGGCGGCCGTGATGAGCGCCGTGCCGGCGTGGAGCTTGCGGCCTTCCTCTCCGAGCGGCCAGGCGACGACGATGCACTGCTCGCCCTCGTCGGGGAGCCGGCGGATCTCGGCGGTCATCCGTCCGAGCACGACCTCGCCGCGTCCCGGGCCGCCGACGGCGTAGGCGCCGGCGCAGTCGATCGCCGCCCAGACCACTTCCGGCGAGACCTCCCGTGCCCTCCACGGCGCCGCGTGCAGGTCGCGGCCCGCGACCGGCCCGACGTGGATGCAGAGGCCGTCATC
>JBDSOJ010000150.1:0-14799 GCA_039914895.1 Gaiellaceae bacterium | reverse complement strand
AGCGCGATGTGCTGGACGCCCGGCCCCTCGTTGAACTCCAGGTACTCGTCGATCTGGCTCTTGCGCTTGCCCTCGGCCGGCTCGTTGATCGGAAACTTGATCTTGCCGGCGCCGTCCGCCATCACCTTGCTCATCAGCGCCGAGTACTCGGTCTGGATCTGGTCGTCGCCGAAGTGGACGATGTTCGTCATCCCGAAGACCTGCTCGTAGAACTCGACCCAGTGGTTCATCTTGCCGAGCTCGACGTTGCCGACCACGTGGTCGATCGCGATCAGGCCGACGCCGTTGCCGGCACGCCCGTTCGGCGAGAGCGAGACGTAGCCGGGCAGGTACGGGCCGGTGTACTCGGCGCGGTTGACGAACGTATGCACGACCTCGCCGTAGGTACCGATCGTCGCGAGCTCGACGCGCCCGTGCTCGTCCTCCAGCCAGTGCGGCTCGCCGACCGCATGCGCGCCACGCGCCACAGCCTCGCGAAACGCGTGGCCCGCGTCCGGCACGCGGAGCGCGATGTTCTTCGCAGCGTCGCCGTGCCGCGCTGCGAACTCGACGATGCCGCTGTCGGCGCGCACGCCGCTCGTCAGCACGAGTCTGATCTCGCCCTGCTCGAGCACGTACGAGGCGCGGTCGCGCACGCCCGTCTCTGGGCCTGCGTAGGCCACACGGTCGAATCCGAGCGCATGCTCGTACCAGAACGCCGCCTGCTTGGCGTTCCCCACCCAGAGCTCGATGTGGTCCCAGCCGTCGAGGGGCATGAAATCGGCGTCTGCCACGCGCCGGATCTTACTTGGAGGCGGGCGCGGGCGGGCGCCTCCGAGCGCTCAGGATCCCGCCGGCGATCAGGATCCCGCCGAGCACCTGCAACAGCGACATCGACTCGGAGAGGAGCACGAGCGCGAAGACGGCGGCGACAAACGGTTGCAGGTTCGCGACGAGCGTCGCCCGCGAGGCGCCGATCCGGTGCAGCGAGCGGAACCAGAGCACGTTCGTGAGCACGAGCGGGCCGAGCGTCGCGAACGCGAGCAGCGCCCAGACCTCCCAGCCGAGGCCGTAGTCCTGCCCGGCCGCCTGCGGGAAGCCGACGAGCGCGATCAGCACCCAGCCGAGCGAGAGCACGACGGCGCTGATCCGCGAGGCCGAGTAACGCTCCATCAGCGGCGCGATCGCGACCGAGTAGCCCGCCCATGTCGCGGCCGTCGCGATCCCGAGCAGCGTTCCGCGCGTGTCGCCGGAGACACCCGAGGTCGAGCCGGCAGCGACGAGGCCGACGCCGGCGAACGAGACCGCGGCGGCGAGCCAGAACCTGCCCGAGAGCCGCTCGCGCCCGAACACGAGACCGACCAGAGCCGCGAAGATCGGCGTCGCGCCCAGGATCAGCGCGATCGTCGAGGCGCTCGTCTGCTCGAGCGCGTAGACGAAGGAGAGCTGGTTCAGCCAGAGACAGACCGCGGCGGAAACCACGAGCAGGAGGTCAGAGCGCCGGATCCGGAGCGTCCGCTCCGCCACCACCGCGATCGCGAGAAAGATCAGCGTCGCCGCGCCGTAGCGGACGGTCGCATACGCGAGCGGCTCGAACCCGTGCGTGAGGATGTACCGCGTGACGGTGAGGTTGAGCGCCCAGAGCACCACCGTCGTCAGCAGCATCAGCTCGATGCTCAGAGGTCGGCGCATGCGATCGAGCCTACTGGCGGGACGAGCACTTGCCGCCCGGCCTCATCGCTGCGACGCTGTCGGCCGTGAAGGGCATCCGCATCCTCCTTGCGAGCGCGTGCGCCGGCGGGGCGGTCTGGGCGTTCGCCGGTGTCGCGTCCCCGGCCGCGGTCGGTCTCGCGGCCCCGGCCCACCCGAGCGCCGCAGCAAAGCAGTACTGCCCAGCGGCCGTGAAGCAGGCGCGCAAGTCGGCGGTGCAGCGCTACCGGAAGCAGATGGCGGCTCAGCGGCGGGCGTACTTCAGGCACACGCGCCGCGCCAAGTTCCGCCGCGCGTTCGTGCGCAAGCAGAACGCGCAGCTGAAGTCGCTCGAACGCGCCCTCCTGGCCTGCAAGTAGTTACGGTTCCTTGCCGCGCAAGACCCCTGAAGGGTCGCTCCGCTCCACTCAGACCGTTACGCTTGCGGGCGCATGGTCGAGCCCTCGATCCGCGACATCGATGCCCTCGTCGGGCCCGCGACGCCGCACTTCGCGTTCCAACTCCGCGCCCGCGTGCGCGACCTGATCCGCGACCTGCCACCCGACCATCCTGTTCGCCGCTACGGCGAGGAGAAGGCGCGGCTGCTCGACGACCTCGGCTACGCGTCCTCGAAGGCCGAGCAGGGCGGCAAGGAACCGCGGTCGCGCATCGGCTGGGACGAGCTGCCGAGCTCCGCACCCGTCTACGAGCCGCTGCCGAAGCGGTCATGAGCTTCAGCGGCGCCTCCGTCTTCGTGACGGGGGGCTCACGGGGGATCGGGAAGGCGATCGCGCTCCGGTTCGCCGCGCTCGGCGCCGCCCGCGTCGCGATCGGCTACCTCCGCTCGGACCAGGCTGCCGAGGACACCGCCGACGAGCTGCGGGCGCTCGGCGCCGAGCCGATCCTCGTCCGCGGCAACGTCTCCTCCGACCGCGTGCTCGAGGAGGCTGCGGGGCTCGGCGCGCTCGACGTGCTCGTCCACAACGCGGCGACAGGCGTGATCCGTCCCGCGCTCGAGACCGAGGACAAGCACTGGGACTGGACGATGACGGCCAACGCCCGGGCGCTGCTGGCGCTGACCCGCGCCGTCGCGCCGCAGATGCCCCGCGGCTCGTCGATCGTCGGCATCTCCAGCCTCGGCTCGCAACGCGTGCTCGAGAACTACACGCTCGTCGGCACCTCGAAGGCGGCGCTCGAGGCGTTGATCCGCTACCTCGCCGTCGAGCTTGCGGCGCTCGGGATCCGGGCGAACGGCGTCTCCGGCGGCGTCGTCGACACCGGCGCACTCGAACACTTCCCGAACAAGGACGAGATGCTGCGGTTCGGCAAGGACAACCCCGCAGGGCGGCTCGTGCGGCCCGAGGACATCGCCGAGGCGGTCGCCTTCCTCTGCTCACCCGCCGCGGAGATGATCCGCGGGCAGACGCTGATCGTCGACGGCGGCTATTCGCTCAAGGCGTAGCGGTGCACTCTCCTTCGGAGCGCAGTAGCCTGATGGAATGGGATTTTGGGCCGCGGGCGGCCCCTTTAGGGATCTTCGCGCGATGAGCGTCCGCTTCCGCGGAAGCTCATCCTGCGCCAGCTAATGGAGCCCACCGACCACAACCGCCGCGCCTTCGACGACGCGCACCGCACCTCCGAGAACGTGCTTCAGGTACCGGGAGTGCCGGAGCGGATCCGCGAACGGTTGCAGGGCGTGAGCGGCCATCGCGTCCTCCACCTCTTCAGCGGCACCGGGCGCGAGTCGGTCGACCTCGCCGGCCTCGGCGCGCTCGTCACCGGCGTCGACGACGACGCCGCCGCGATCGAGTCTGCCCGGCGCCGCGCCCCCGAACTGCCCTGGGTGCACGCCGATGTCCACGCGCTGCCGCCGGAGCTGCTGCTCGGGCGCTGGGATCTCGTCTACCTCGGCTACGGCTCGCTGCGGCGGCTGCGAGCCGCCGAGCCGTTCGCGGGCGGTGTCGCCGCGGCGCTGCGGCCGGGCGGCGTGCTGCTGCTGCACGACGAGCATCCGGCCGCGACGGCGCTCGACGCGTTCGGCCGCTGGCGCGGCGACTATTTCGCGTCTGTCGGGCTCGGCGAGCTGGTCACCGCGGTCACGGCGGCGGGGCTCGTCCTCCGGGGCCTCGAGGAGTGGCCCGGCAAGGACGCGCACGTTCCGGGACACGTGGTCCTGGCAGCGGAGCGGCCCGGCGCTTAGAAAGCGGCAGGTTCGGGAAGGAAGCCGGCTATGGGAATCTCAGTCAGCATTCTGTTGATCGCAGCCGGCGCGATCCTCACGTGGGGCGTGAACGCCGAGGCCGAGGGTCTCGACGTGAACGCCATCGGCGTGATCCTGATGGTCGTCGGCATCCTGGGTCTCGTCATCTCGCTGATCTTCTGGTCGAGCTGGGGCGGCTTCAGTCGCCGGACCGCCTATGTCGAGGGCGGCTCGGTCCGCACCAGACGAGCTGCGGCGCCGCGCCGAAGGACTGTGGTCGAGGAGGAGGTCGCTCCTCGCACCACCGTGGTCGAGGAGGACGTTGCTCCCGGCCCGCCGCCTCCGTAAGCACTAGCGCCTGCGAAACAACGATCGTCCCAAGTCGCCGGCCACGTAGCCGGCGATCTTGGGGTTCTCCTGCAGCCGCCGCAGCGAGTACTCGTACCACTGCCGGCCGAAGGGGACGTAGATGCGAAGGCGGTGGCCGCCCGCGACGACTCGGTTGCCGAGCTCCGGCCGCACGCCGAGCAGCATCTGCAGCTCGTACTGAGCCGGATCGAGCGCCCGCTCACGCACGGCCGCGATGCCGCGATCGACGAGGACCTCGTCGTGCGTCGCGATCCCGACGTACGCGCCGCCGTCCAGCAGCACGTCGAGCGTGCGCACGTAGCTGTCGCGCACCGCCTCGAAGTCGCGGTGCGCGAGCTCGGGCGGCTCGATGTAGATCCCCTTGCAGAGCCGGACGTTCGCGCCGGCGAGCGCGCGCGCGTCGTCGACCGTACGCTTCAGCGCGGCCTGGAGCACGACGCCGAGGTTCTCGTACCCGTCCGCGACGAGCTCGCGATAGAGGTCGAGAGTCGCGTCGGTCGTCGACGAGTCCTCCATGTCGATCCGGACGAAGGCTCCGCGGGCGGCGATCTCCTCGAGGTTCTCGCGCGCCAGCCCGGGATCGAGCAGGAGGCCGAGGCCGGTCAGCTTGACGCTGACGTTCGCGTCGAGCCCGTCCTCGTCGATCGCGTCGAGCATGTCGAGGTAGGCGCGAGTGATCGCCGTCGCCTCCTCGGCGCTCGTGATCTCCTCGCCGAGTACGTCGACCGTCGCGAGCTTGCCCTCGGCGTTCAGCCGCGCGACGACGCGCCGCGCGTCCGTGATCTCCGAGCCGGCGATGTAGCGGGACGAAAGCAAGCGCACGACCGGCTTCGGGACGGCCGGAAGCAGCGTGACGACGGCGCGGTCGAGCAGGGACAAGGCGCGAGACTTTAGCCTCGAGCGAGCGTCGCTGGCGCTCCTGGCGCGCGGCTGGGCGTGCGCGGCCGGAGGGGATAGGCCGGATGGCCAGACCCGGAGAGCCGCGCGCGGTCAGCCGTGCAAGGTCGGCGGAGGCGGGCTTCGCCCGCCGGGAGCCGACCGGCCAGGAGCGTCAGCGCTCTTGCATGAAGCCCTGGCGGGCCGCGCTCACGAGCGCCACCGCTTCGGGAAAGAGGACGCGCATCGCATCGCGGAGAGCGACCGTCTGCTCGTCGATCGAGCCGCTCGGCTGCACCTGCTTCAGCGCGGCGGCTGTCAGCTCGACGGCGGTGTTCAGCGTCAGGGTCGCGAACTGCTCCCGCTGCGCCTCCTGCACCGTCTCCGCCTGCTGCTCCGCGAACTCGCGGATGCCGCGGAGGAGATCATCCGGATCACCGCCGAACGGGAAGCCACCGAAGCCGCCACTTTCCATCGCTCGAGGTTAGCTGAGCGTACCGCGGTAGGAGCATTCGACGTCCGCGAAGAGCGCCTCCACAACCTCGCTCGCGCTCTTCATCGCGGCGACGAACGGCGACACCTGGCTGACCCCGCCGAGCGCGATCTCGAGCCTGCGGGTGGCGGCGCCGATCTCGTCGAGCCGTGTCGAGGTTGCGAGCATCGGCGGCGCCCCGAGCACGTGCTGCAGCGCGAGCACCGCCTCCTCCGCCTCCTCGATCCCGGGCGGACTCTCGGTCAGCCGCAGCGCAGCGAGCTGCGAGCGAAGCTCGTCGAGATCGCCGCCGGCAGCGGTCTCCTCGGCCAGCTCGCAGAGCGCGAGAATCGAGACCGCGTCGCGGACGCGCTGTCGCTCCGAGACCGGCTCACCGTCCCGGTCGAGAGCGAGCCACGTCAGGCCGCCGTCGGCCTCCTCGAACGCGCAGAGGTAGACCCGCTCCCCGGTGTGCGCCTCGGCGGCGAGCACCGCGTCGGCTCCTGCCCTCGCGGCGACGAGCTCGAGGTCGTCGGCCAAAGTCACCGCGGCAGCATAGGAGCTTCGACATACGATGGAACGGTGTTGGAGGAGGTCGCACTCACGCTGGCGGCGCTGGCGCTGGCGCTCTCGGGCGCGGCCGTCCTGATCGCGCGCAAACGGCGGAGCGACCCGACCGCCGAGGCCCGGCGGCAACTTCAGACGCTCGTCGCCGAACAGACCGCTGCGAGCGCGGAGGAGCTGAAGGCACGGCTCGCGCGTCTGCGCGCGGACTCGCTCTCGATCCTCGCCGAGGACGAGCGCCGGATCGCCGACGAGCGCCGCCAGGAGCTGGCGGAGCGGGAGCGTGCCGCCGGCGTCGAGCTCGCGGACGCGCTGGCGGCGACGACTCGCCGCGTCGACGAGCGTCTTCGCGGGTGGGGCGACGACCTCGAACGGGCGCAGCAGAACCTCGAGACGGAGCTGCGGCGACTCGAGCAGCGCCAGAAGCAGTTGATCGCGGAGGCAGAGTCCAGGATCGAAGCCGAGGCGTCCGAGCTCGTGACCACATCCGACGAGCAGCGCGCGTCAGTGCTACGGCTGCGCGAAGAGCTCGAGCGCGCGGCGCAGCAGGCCGTCGCGGAGGCGCTGGAGGAGCTCGAGGCGCACACCGCCGAGCGGCGACGGGTGATCGAGGAGATCGCCGAGCGGCTGCGCCGCCGTGAGCAGGCTCTGACGGAGCAGGTCGAACGCGCCGAGACGGACGCGACCCGGCGAATCGAGAGCTCGTTCGCCGACATCGAGCGCCGACAGCTCGAGCAACTGCAGCGCGTGATCGCGCGCGAGGCCGAGCGGCACGCCGAGGCGGCGGGCGTCCAGTTCGACACGACCATGCGCTCGGCACGGGAGGAGGCGGCCGGAAGGCTCTCGCGCGAGCTCGACCGCGCTGTCGAGACCTTCGCGCGGCAGGCCGACGCCGTCTTCGCGGAGCGCCTCGCCCAGACGGGCGACGCCGGCCAGCAGCGGCTCGAGCAGCGCCAGAGCCAGGCGCAGGCCGCGTTCGAGCGGCAGCGCGACGAGCTTACGGCCTCGTTCCAGGAGCGAGTAGCCGCTGCCGACGCCGATCTCCGGCGGACGCTCGGCGCCTTCGCGGCCGAGGCGGAGGCGGAGCGATCGGCGATCGGGGAGCGGCTCGCCGAGCTCCACCGCAGGGTCGACGACGCCTCTTCACTTCGCCGTGTCTAGCCGATTCTCAACTAACAACGAGCCGCAGGGAACGTCTCTTGCACCACGAACATGCGCAGCATGGCCGACACCACAGAGCTGATCGACAGGGGGAGCGAGCGGGCCAAAGTCGAGTCCTGGCGCCTGCACGTCCTGATCGAGGCAGGCTACCCGCTGCCGCTCGCCGAGAAGATCGCGGCGGCGCTGGACGCCGATCTGCACGAGGCGGTCGAGCTCGTCTGCAAGGGCTGCGATCCCCGCACCGCCGCTGAGATCCTGCTCTAGTCGCGCCGTCGATCATCTACGCTCGAACGTGATGAAGGTCGAGCCGCTGCTCTACGGCGACAAGAGGGTCTTCACCGTCGCCGGCTTCAACCGCGGCGTCGCGGACTATGTGGCGCGGCTGCCCACGCTCTGGATCGAGGGCGAGCTGACCGAGCTGCGCCGCAACGCGAACTGGGGCAGCGTCTTCTTCACGCTCAAGGATCCGGACGACGGCGCCTGCCTGCCCGCCTCGATCCCGCGGCGCACCTTCGACGCGCTCGGGCTCGACCTCACCGAGGGCGAGCGGATCCACGTGCTCGGACGTCCCGAGCTCTTCGCGGCGAAGGGCGAGTTCCGCCTCCGCGCGCTCTCGCTCGAGCGCTTCGGGCTCGGCGAGCACCTTGCCGCGATCGAGCGCCTGAAGCAGACGCTCGCCGCCGAGGGGCTCTTCGAACGCTCCCGCAAGCGCGAGCTCCCCCGCTTCCCACGCCGGATCGGCCTCGTCACCGGCAGCGATGCCGCCGCGCGGCACGACGTGATCACGACGATCCAGACCCGCTTCCCGCCTGCGCGCGTGCTCGTCGCGGAGACACTCGTACAGGGGCCGCGCGCCGCCGCCGGCATCGTCGAGGCGCTCGAGGCGCTCGCACGCGAACCCGGGATCGACGTGATCGTCCTCACGCGCGGCGGCGGCAGCTTCGACGACCTGCTCCCCTTCAGCGACGAGCGCGTCGTGCGAGCCGTTGCGTCCTGCCCCGTGCCGGTCGTGTCCGCGGTCGGCCATGAGCAGGACACGCCGCTCTGCGACCTCGTCGCCGATGTCCGCGCCTCGACTCCGACCGCGGCCGGCAAGCTCGTCGTCCCCGACCTCGAGGCGCTTCGGGTCGAGCTGACGCGGGCACGCAGCTCGCTCGAGCGCTCCGTCAGACGCGCGACGGAGCGCGAACGCGAACGGCTCGCCCGCACGCGCGGGGCTCTCGAGCGTGGAGCAAGGAGGACGCTCGACCGCGACCACCGGCGCCTCGTGGCGCTCGGCGAGCGGCTCCGTCGCGGGCCGGTGCTCCTCGTCGAGCGCCGCCGCGGCTCGATCGAGCGAGCAGAGGGACGGCTCACCGCCCTCTCGCCGCGCGCGACGCTCGGGCGCGGCTACGCGATCGTGCGCTCCGGCGGCACAATCCTCCGCACCGCGGCGGGTCTCGAGCAGGGCACCCACGTCGACGTCGAGCTCGCGGAAGGCGCCTTCGGCTCCAGGGTGGAAGACGTCCGTGAGTGAGCTGACCTTCGAGACCGCCCAGAAGGAGCTGGAGCAGATCGTCGAGCGGCTCGAACGCGGCGAGGCGGAGCTCGACGAGGCGATCGCGCTCTGGGAGCGAGGTGAGGAGCTGCTGCGCTTCTGCCTGATGCGGCTCGAGACCGCGGAGGGGAAGATCGAGGAGCTCGCGCAGCGGGCCGCCGACACGGCACCGCTTCCTTCCGACGGCCCGTCAGGTTAGGATCGCGTCGTGGCCCGCCCGTCGTCCGAGGTGCTCTCCCGGGTTCCGCTGTTCGCGGGGCTCGAGAAACGCGACCTCGAGCGCATCGCCGACTCGTTCAAGCAGCGTGACTACTCGGCCGGCGACACGATCGCGAACGAGGGCGCGGGTGGCGCCGGCTTCTTCGTGATCGGCGACGGCACCGCGAAAGTGACTGTCCACGGCGAGGAGCGCGCGAAGCTCGGGCCGGGAGACTACTTCGGCGAGATCGCGTTGCTCGACGAGGGTGCGCGCACCGCCACCGTCACCGCCGACACGGACATGACGACCTACGCGATGACCTTCTGGGAGTTCCGCCCGATCGTGGAGACGGACGCCCGGATCGCGTGGAAGCTCGTCCAAGCGCTCGCGCATCGCCTGCGCGAGGCCGACGCGCGGCAGTAGCCGACGCCGTCAGACTTTGTGTTGATTCAACACTAAGTCTTCCCCGAGCGCGACGAGGTCGCCGTGGGCTCTCGCCGGATCGCCGGACAGCGCGATCGTCTCGGTCCCCGGGATCGCCGCGTCGACGACGCCTCCGAAGACGACGCAACGAGTGCCGGTCGAGCGGCGCGCCACCTCGCCAGGCGCCTTTCCAAGCGTGGTTGTGGCGTCGACACGCCCTTCGCCGGTGACGACGAGGTCGAACGTCGTCGCGTCGAAACCGATCGCGTCGAGCACGAGCGCCGCGCCCGGAACGAGCTCCGCTCCGAGCGAGGCCAGCACGGCGCCGAGGCCGCCCGCCGCGCCGGTGAAGGGCTTGTGTTGAATCAACACATACTCCTTTCGCGCGGCGAACCGGCGCTCGAGCGCCGCGATCTCCTCCGGCCCGGCCCCTTTCTGCGGGCCGAAGACGCTGGGCGCCTCGGCCAGGGTCGTACGCACGTCGCAGGCAGCCAGCGTCGGCACCGGTAGCTCCCCGACGACCTCGAGGAAGCCGACGCCTGCGTCCATGGTGGCGGTCCCGCCGAGTGCGAGCGTCAGCCCCTTCGCTCCGTCGCCGAGCGCCGCGGCGACCAGCTCGCCGAAGCCGCGGCTCGAGGCCGCCAGCGGGTCGAGTCGAGCTGGATCGAGCGGGACCGCCGCCGCCGCCTCGACGACGGCTGTCCCGTCCGGAAGCACCAGCCAGCGCGCGCTTCGCGGCGATCCGAACGCGTCGTGCACGTCGGCCTCGCGCCACTCGCCGCCGCGGGCGAGCCAGAGCACCTCCGCCGTTCCTTCGCCGCCGTCGGCGACCGGCAACTCGACGGCGTCTGCGCCGGCCGCGCGCATTCCCTCCGCCAGTGCCGCGGCCGCCTCGGCCGCCGTCAGGACGCCCTTGAGGTTAGCCGGCGACGCCAGCGCCCGCACGACGCCTCTCCGGCGGAACCGCTTCCTCGACCGGCAGCTCGCTCGCGTCGGGCATGTCGCGCAGGTTCGCGAACGAGAGTCCCTCTCGCGCGAGGAAGATCAGGCCGACGCCGACGCCGACGGACATCTCGATCACCTGCAACACGAGGGCGTATGCGAACCCTGTCGAGTACGGGACGCCGTACTGCACGAGCGGCAGCGCGACCGCGGCCTGGAGCAAGCCGATGTTGCCCGGCCAGAGCGGGAAGATCGTCGCGACGTTCATCAGCAACAGGACGAGACCGGCGGCCGGCAGAGGCGCATGGACGTCGAAGGCGCGCATCGCGACGTAGACGGCGAGCAGCTGCATGAACCAGCCGGCGCACTGGAACACGATCGCTCCGAGCGCCGGCAGCGGCGAGCGCAGCACGGCAAGTCCCTCCCGTGCCATCGCGAGCAGCTGTCGCACCGGCCTGGAGCCTTCGAGCGGTCGGTGGCGCCGCCGCGCGGTCACGAATGCGGCCGTGAAGAGGAGCCCGCCGACGATCGACACGATCACGAGGCTCGTCACAGCCCAGCCCGGAATCTTCGCGGTCGCGATCACGTAGGCGACGAGGAGCAGAGCCGGGAAAAGATCGAAGAGCCGGTGCGCGAAGACCGTTCCGACGAGGGTGCCGCTCGAACCTCGCCCGCGAGGGACATGGCGGCGCAGGACCGCGACGCGCGCCAGCTCTCCGATCCGTCCCGGCAGGACGGCGTTCGCGAGCAGGCCGACCGAGAAGGACGAGAAGACGCGATCGAAACGCGGCTGCGGCGGCTCGAGCGCCTGGTCGATCGTCAGCTTCCACGCGACCGAGCGCAGCAGCACGGAGACGAGGTTCAGCCCCAGCGCGAACGCCACCCATGCCCAGTTGACGAGGTCGAACGCGTGGTAGACGACGTTCCAGTTGGGCCCGCGCCACCAGAGGAGTGCGGCGACCACGGCGAGCAGCGGCAGCCCGAGCGCCACGCGAAGCCACAGTCTGCGCGGCAGGTACCTCACGCCGCCGCCGTCTCGCGACCGGAGACGCCGCGTGCCGAATCGTAGATCCGCTCCAGCCTGACGGCGATGTCCTGCCACGAGTAGCGCTCGATCGCGAGCTGCCTCGCAGCGGCGCCAAGCTGTTCCCGGTGTGCGTCGTCCGCGAGCAGTTGCTCGACGGCGACTGCCAGCGCCTCGTGATCGTCAGGGGCGACGGCCACCGACGTCTCCGGAGTCATCACGTCCCGGTAACCGGGGATGTCGGACGCGACGACCGGCGTTGCGCAGGCGAACGCACGGGTGAGCACCATCCCGAAGCTTTCGCCGCCGAGCGACGGCGCGACCAGCGCCTTCGCCGAAGCGAGCTCGGAGGTCAGATCGTCCTGGGTCAGGAAGCCGAGCACGTCGATCCCCTCGTCGGACACGCGCAGGCGCGTCAGCAAGAGCCGCACCGCGAGCGGATCGGCACCTGCGATCCGCAGCCGCGCCCCGGTCCGCCGGCGGATCTCCGGCCAGGCGCGCAACAGCACCTGCAGGCCCTTACGTGGCTCCTGTCGTCCGGCGAAGACGATGCGATGCTCACGCCCGCCGGGCTCCACTCCCTCGGGGATGAGCACCCCGTTCGGCACGATCTCGTACTCGCCGGGAAGCCAGCGCTGCGCCGACGCCCGCGCCTGCTCAGAGACCGCGATCCGCCGGTCGAGCCGCTCCTCAAGAAACCCCCAGACCGGTTTCGCCAACCGCATCCAGCCGAGCTCGCCGCTGGCGTGGTGCGTCCCGACCATCGGCCCGTCGAAGAAGGAGAGCGCCGCGATGCACGGCGTCGGCGTCATCGGCTCGTGCAGGTGGAGGACGTCGAAGTCCTCGTTCGCGAGCACGCGCCTGATCCGGAGGAGCGAGCGGGGACTGAGGATGATGTTCGGCAGCGACCCGTTCGCCGGCACGATCACCGATCGTCCAATCGGGATCACCTCCGGCGGCGGCTCGCCGTGCCGTCCGACGCGCGGATGCAGCACGCGGGTGAACTGGCCGGGCGGATCGTTCCCCATGATCAGCCGGACATCGTGGCCACGCTCGCGGAGCGCCGCGGCCTGCAGCTCCGCATGCTCCACGACCGCGCCCCAGAAGGACCACGAGAACGGGACGACGATGCCCACCTTCATCTCCGCACGAGTCTACGCGCCGTTGCACAATGCACCGGTGCAGCTCGAGGGCGTCCACCATGTCACGCTGATCACCGGCGACGCGCCGCGGAACGTCGACTTCTACACCCGGGTGCTGGGGCTGCGGCTGGTGAAGAAGACGGTCAACCAGGATGACCCGACCGTCTACCACCTCTTCTATGCCGACGAGAGAGGCAGCGCCGGCTCGGACATCACCTTCTTCGAGTACCCGGGCGCGACACGCGGACGGGCGGGCGCGGGGATGGTGCACACGGTCGTCTCGCGGGTCGACTCGGCCTCGGCGCTGGACTTCTGGGAGCAGCGCCTGGCGGGAGAGGCGGAGGGCATCGTGCGCGCCGGCGACAGCCTCACGTTCGAAGACTTCGAGGGCGTGCGGCACGAGCTCCGCTCGGTTTCGACCTCTGACGAGCCGCTCGTCGCGCAGCACCCGGAGATCCCGGCGGAACACGCGCTGCAGGGCTTCGACGGCGTCCGCGCCTACGCGGTCGACCCCGAGCGCAGCACCGCGCTGCTCGAGGACACGCTCGGCTTCCGGCCCCACGGCGACTCCACCTGGGAGGCACGCGGCGACAAGCGCGGAGGCTTGTACTCCTACGACGCGGCGCCCGAAGGCCGCGGCATCCCCGGTGCCGGCACCGTTCACCACGTCGCCTGGGCGACCGAGCTGGACGAGCACGACGCCTGGCAGGAGCGGGTCGCCGAGGCGGGCCACCAGCCGACGCCGGTGATCGACCGCTTCTACTTCAAGTCGATCTACTTCCGCGAGCCGAACGGGATCCTCTTCGAGCTCGCAACTCTGGGTCCGGGCTTCGCGACCGACGAGGATCCGGAGCATCTCGGCGAGCGGCTCTCGCTTCCGCCCGACTTCGAGCACCTGCGCGAGCAGATCGAGCCGCGGCTGACGCCGTTGCCGAGCCCGCGCGGGTGACACTCGACTTCCTCGAACGCCCGGCCGAAGGTGAGCCGGCGGGGACGCTCGTCCTCCTGCACGGCCGTGGCGCCGACGAGCACGATCTCTACCCGCTCCTGGACGCGATCGACCCGACGCGCCGCCTGCGCGGCCTGACGCCGCGCGGCCCGTTGTCGCTGCCTCCCGGCGGCCGCCACTGGTACCGGCTCGGTGGGATCCCAACACCGGATCCGGAGACGTTCTGGTTGAGCTTCGAGGCTCTCTCCAGCCTCCTCGACGGCCTCGTGGCGCCGGTCGTGCTCGGTGGCTTCTCGCAAGGGGCGGCGATGAGCTACGCCCTGGGACTCGGTCGCGGCGCCGACAGGAGACCGGCCGCGCTGTTGCCGCTCTCGGGCTTCATGCCAGAGGTCGAGGGCCTCGAGCTCGATCTGACCGAGCTCGATGGCTACCCGGTCGCGATCGCGCACGGGTCGGTCGACCCGATCATCTCGGTCGACTGGAGCCGGGCAGCCCGCGATGCGCTCACGGCCGCGGGCGCCGCAGTGACGTATCACGAGGCAGCGCTGCCGCACACGATCGACCCGCGCGTCGTCCCCGCCCTCCGGGACTTCGTCGCGTCCGTGCTGGGTTAGCCGGAAGTACGCCTCGGGTTACACCCGACGGCCAATGGTGCGCTTGCCGGCCGCGTCGTAGCCTCCTTCTATGGCGAACGCAACGGTCGAGAGGGTTCCGTCGATCACGCCCCGGCAGCGCGACGTGATCGTCCTTATCGCGGCCGGCTGCTCCAACGACGAAGTCTCGGAGCGGCTCGGCATCTCCCCCCGGACGGTGAAGGCGCATTGCGACGTTCTTCGGCAGAAGCTCGGCGTACGTCGCCGACGTCAGCTGCCGATCGCATATCGAACCCTGACCGGCGACGACCCTCTCGCACAAAGCCTCGACCCCTGCGGGTCGGGGAGCTGACGGCAGCGCGCCCGCGACTCCTGTGGGGTCGCGGGCGCGCCTATTCGGAGCGTCTAAGCCGAGGTACGCTGCAAGCGGGGTTCGTGGCACCCCCGGGACGAGACATGGGCGAGGGCATCGCAACTAAGCCGAAGATCAGGGGCCGCAGAATCATCGAGCGCCCCCGCCTGACGCGGCTGCTCGACGAAAGCCAGGGCCGGATCAAGATGCTCGTCGCCCCGGCCGGCTACGGCAAGACGACGCTGGCCCGCCAGTGGCTGGAGGGCAAGCGCGCTGTCTGGTACACGGCCACCCCGGCGTCGGTCGATGTTGCAGCGTTGGCAGCTGG